>JBGGNI010000012.1:0-8185 GCA_041287585.1 Xanthobacteraceae bacterium | reverse complement strand
ACCGACTTCGATTCCTCCTCGCCGGTCGGGGCGCGATCGGCGAAGTTGTTGTCCATGCTGGAAGATCGGTCGAGCAGCAGGACGAGGTGGGCGCCCGTTCCCTGCCGTTCGACGCTCTGTTCGCGCCAATGCAGGCCGGCGAGCCCGAGCACCAAAGCGAGGATGGCGAAGGCGCCGGCGAGGCGGATCGCGGCGGCGAGCAGGCGCGAGGGTAGATCCGCCGGCACCATGGAAGCCGCGGGGATGGCGCGGCGGACCAAGGGGCCGGCGAGCAGGGGCAGCAGCGCCAGCACCAGCAGCGCCAGCACCGCGGGACGATCGATGCCGAAATTGAAAAACTGTAGCGAATCCAAACTCATGTCGCCACCCGCTCGATTCTCCGCAGGCGCTTCGACAGCGCGAGGAGGGCGGCAGGCGGAACCTCGGCGAGCGCGCCGGCGAGGTCGCCGGCGAAAAAAGCGCGGCGGGAGGCGGCGAACAGGCGGCCAATGTCGGCCTCGGCGGCGCGGAACTGCGGATGGGCGGCGAGGAATCCCGGCAGATCCTCCGTGAACAGCCCCCGTCCGGCGGTGGCGTCGAAGGCCCGGTGCAGGGCGATCAGCCCCGCGCAATAGTTGGCCGGTGCGTGCAGAAAATTGGCCGGTGAGTGCGGTGCGTGCAGCGACGCCTTAACCGCGCGGGCAGCGCGGGCGAACGGCCGGGAGCGCCGCTGGCCGAACGGCCCCCACCCCATCTGCCAGGCCAGCGCGACCAGCCCCGCGAGCGCTGTGCCGAGGCCGGCGGCGAGGGTGCGACCGGCGGCGGCGGACGGGATCGGCTGCGGCTCGATGTCGGGACGCAGTGTCATTGGCGAGCCGCCACTGGTGGCGACGATCTCGCGCAGCGGCGACATCACGAAGGACCAGGCCGGCACCGGGATATCGACCCGCCGCTCGCCGTCGATGGCGGCCAGCGTCAAAGCGGGGATGAACATCCGCTTGGGCTCCAGCGGGGCGTAGAAGGTCTGGTAGTCGAGACGCAGCGCATAGCGGCGGATGCCGTCGCCCTCGCCGCGATCCTCAAACGCCACCGCGCGCAGATCGAGCCAGTAGTCGACGGTGCGGGCGCGCGGCAGGCTGGCGGGATCGAGCCGCCAGGGGGCATCGAGCGCGACCTCCACGGTGAGGGGAAGCGGATCGCCCAGCACATGGCCGAACGGGCGCGGCGCATAGAGATCGACCGAGCGAAGCTGCGCCGCGGCGGGGGCGGTGCCGGCGAGCCCGGCGAGAAGGACAAGGACGGAGCGTAATCCGCGGGCGCCCATTCACCCCTCCATCAGGCGGCGGCCGAGAGCCTCGGTGTCGAGCCGGTCGACCAGATCGAACGGCCGCAGCCCGCGCTGGGCGAAAGCCTGGTCCAGCGCCCGCCGCCGCTCGCGCGCCGCGTGCCGCCAGCGCGCCCGCAGCGCCGGCCGCATGAAGACGAGCCGCGTCGCGCCGCTCTCAAGATCGGCGACCTCGATCAGCCCCCAGGCCGGCAGCCCGTCGTCGAGGGCGCTGTCGCCGACCACGACCGGCACCACATCGTGCCGCCACAGCCCGTCCAGCACCGCCTCGATCGCGGCTTGCGGCATCAGGAAATCGGAGATGAGAAACACCAGAGCGCGACGCGACGGCAGCCGCTCGACCGCGGCCTTGAGCCCCGCCGAGCCGCCGCGTGCCGGGCCTGCCGCCTGGAGGCGCTCGAACACCTCCTGCTCCAGCCCACGGCGGCGGCCGAAGGGAAGGCTGACATCCTCGCGCACGCCGTCGTCGCAGCCGAGCAGCGCGAAAGCGTCGCCGCTGCGCACCGCCGACAGCGCGAGAGTAGCGCAGAGCTGCGCGACCTGACCGGCCACCGCCGCGCCGAAGGCCATGGAACCGGACAGGTCGACGATCGCCGCCACCGGAACCGCGCGGCGCGGCGCGAACTGGCGCACATGCAGTTCGCCGAACGGATCGCGCAATGAGGCCCGCAGGTCGATGCGCCGCGGGTCGGGATGGCGCAGCAGGCCGACATGGCGGCGAAATTCGCCGTCAGCCCCCTCGCCGCGCGCCGGATGCGCGCCGGGCTGCACGCCGTCCGGCCGCCAGCGCAGCCGATAGGGGATCGGCTGGCGGACGTCGAGGTCCTGCGCCGCCGCGCTCACGGCGCCGGCACCCGCGCGAACACCCCGGCGATCAGCGCCTCGACCAGGCGGCTGCGGCGATGCTCATAGACCGGGTCGAGGAAGATGCGGTGCGCCATCACTTCGGGGAACACCGCCCGCACATCCTCCGGCACCACGATGTCGCGGTTCTCAAGCCAGGCCCGCACGCGGGCGGCCCGCACCAGATAGGACATGCCGCGCGGGCTGGCGCCGCCCTGGATGAAGCGCGCCATGTCGACGCCCTCAAGGACGATGCCGGCGGCGGCCGGGGCGCGGATGGCGTCCCACAGCGCGGCGACATAGGTTTCCAGCGCCGCGCTGGTGCGCACCCCGCGCTGGATCGCGCGGGCGACCGGCTCCAGCGCGGCGGGATCGAGCACGGCAGGCTCGACCTCGGTCAGCAGCAGGTCGACGTCGTGGAAGCGCGGATCGAACACCAGTTGCCGCCGCGCCGCCGGATCGTCCGGTATCGCGACCTGAAGCTCCATCAGAAAGCGGTCGCGCGCAGCGGCCGGAAGCTCGAAGGTCTCCTCGCGCTCGACGCGGTTGCGGTCGGCGAACACCTGGACGTGCGGAAAGCGGTATTCGCGGTTGAAGGCCGAGACCGAGCGCTCGGCCATCAGGCGCAGCAGCAGCGAATGCACCTGCGGCCGGGCGCGGTTGATCTCGTTGAAGAAGAACACCGAGAGTTCCTCGCCCTGCCGAAGCAGCGGGCCGGGATCGATGCGCGGCTTGCCGTCCTCGCCGAGATGGGCGTGGTAGACGAGATCGGACGGCATCAGGTCGATGGTGCCCTCGATGCGCTCGAAGGCGCCGCCGATGGCGCGCGCCATGGCGCGCAGCAGCGTGGTCTTGCCGACGCCGACATCGCCTTCCAGCAGCACATGGCCGCGGGCGAAGGTGGCGATCGTCAGCAGCCGCACGATGCGCGCCTGGCCGAGCACGACCTTGCCGACCTCGCCCTCGAAACGGAGCGCGCGCTCGCGCCAGTCCGACAAGGTGGAATCAAGCTCGCGAGCGACACGCATGAAACAATCCTTCGCCGACTAAGAGAACGTTTGGAACGAGCCGGGTGCGTGCTTCGAGGCCGGCCTGTGGCCGGCGCCTTAGCATGACGAATGTTTATGCAAAGCAATAACTTACGTCATCCTGAGGTGCCCGAGCGCAGCTCGGGCCGCGAAGGACGCACAGCGCCGATGCAGGTCGCTTTTGGCTTTCCAAACCGTATCCAAGCGCCTCTTAAGCACGGTCTCCCGAGGGCGTCCCGGTCGAGAAAAGGGCGCGGCCACGGTTTCGAGCAGGCTCGTCAGGCGGCCGCGCCAGTAACCCACGCCGGGTAGCCCCGGAGGATCGCGGGACGGCCCGGAGAGGACCGCCCACAAGTGGGTTCGCAGATCTCGAAAAAATGCGGCGTCAGTTCGCGGCGGGAATCTTGCTGACGTCGTAGACGAACTGTCCGGTTTTCTGGAAATACTGCACGCGCTGCGCGTTGCGCGCTTCCATGCCCTTGATCGATTCGGACTGCTTGTTGACTTCCCTGGGATCGTGCTTCGGGTCGTACTTGGAACCGGCCACCTGCGCCGGATAGCCGGGCTTGGGCTCCCAGCAATTGCCTGGCGCCTTGCAGTTGGTGCCGTCATAGGCGCTGGCACCGCCCGCAAGAGCGAGAAAGAAGGCGCCTGTTGCGGCCGTTGCGAGGGCAAACGTCATGCTGCGATCGATGAACTTCATGGTCCTGCTCCTGATCGTTTCCATCCGTCGTCTCAATCCCGGCGGCCTTCAGCCTGCCGGCCCGCCGCACTCCGGGGGCGCCGCTTCCGACGGCTCGATGTGCGGGGCGTTCGCATCGAAAGGCTTGAAATCCTTTCGCTGCGCCTCGGTGAGCCAGATCGCGCCCTTGGGGTCCTCCTTGTAGAGGTGCCGAATCCAGGACATGACCAGCAGCATCTCGTTCATGTTCAGCGCGCCGTACATCGGGCCCATCTGGCCCTGCGCGCCGCCGAAGATCGTCTCGAACAGGCCCTGGTCGGCCTCGTTCTTCGGATAGGTCCAATAGGAATCGTTGAGGCCCGGCCCGATCTTGCCCTCGCCATAATGGCCGTGGCAGCCCGAGCACATGGCGAGAAACAGTTCATGCGCCTTGGGCAGGCATATCTTGTCTTCGTTGTAGATGTTCTTGCCGGTCTCCATAAACGTCTTCACGGCCTTGGTATCGCGCCCCTCCTCGGGTGCTTCGGCAAGGTCCAGCGGCTGGCCGGTCACGGTGTTGGTGAGCATGATGGCGGCGCGGGCACCCCATCCCAGCGCGGCAAGGGTGAGAAGCACGGACGCCGTCTTGAGGATTGTCGTTTTTCTCATCGGACCTGTTCGCATAGCGGGCCAAAAATCAGGTCGGGCGCGGCCCGCTCAACCGTTGCTGCGGCGCCGGCCTCAGCTGTTCGGCTTGAGCAGCGGGACGCCTTCCTCGGTGAGGATCTGCTCGATCTGCGGGCGCGCCTTCTGCAGGCCGGCATCGATGGCGGCGAGCAGCGCCGCGTCGTCCTTGCGCACGCCAACCGCCTGGTCGTAATGCAGTGGGATGGCCTGGCCGCCGTCGGTGCGTTCCAGGTCGTTGGAGATCACCGTCATGCGCAGCGGCGCCGCCGACGATTTCACATAGCGGGCCACTTCCGGCGCGAAGGCGATGGCGACATCGGCCTCGCCGCCCGCCACCTCGGTGACCAGACGGTCGCCCGGCACCTGGGTCCACTGGTTGCGGCGCGAGACGAAATTGACCAGCGAGTACATATAGGCGGCGTTGTCCTCGAACCGCCCGATGCGCTTCAGCATGGTCTCTGCCGGCGAATAGAAGCGCACCGCAAAGCGGGTCTGCTCCTTGATCTGCGGGTCGTTCCAGGCGGTGGCGGTGATGTTGCGGTCGGCGCGCGTCACCAGCACATAGCCGGTGCGGTAATAGGGCTTCGAGGTGAGCAGGCGCTCGTCGCCGACATCGACGCCCATGACGACGTCGCAATTGTTTTTGTCGAGCTGGTCGCGCACCAGATAAATGCCCGGCTTGTCATTGCGCACGAACACCGGCGTGCGGCCCATGGCCTCGGCGAGGGCGACCGCGATGCGGTCCTCGAAGCCGGAGGAGTCCTTCGCCGAGAACGGCGCCTCGACATTCGAGGCGCAGATGCGCAGTTCGGCGCGCGGTGGCGGGTTGGTTGCGGCGCCGGCAATGCCCGCCAAAGCCAGGCCCGCGGTGGCGATGCCGGCAGCGGCGGTCGCCGTGGCGAGACGGCCGATCATGTGTCGGTTCGACATGATGATGATCCTGTTGTCTGAGCGTGAGCGCCTGTCGCACCGGCTCGCTCACAGGCTGTGGGCGCGCAAGGCATGGTCGCAGGGCATTGGCGCCCCGCCGCGGGGCGGGTCGCCGGTCGCGGCCGATCAGCCGCCGGTCTTCACGGTGGTGGCGTATTCGCCGACGTTCGGGTTCTCGTAAGGCCCCTTGCCGTCGAGCGAGAACACCATCACGCCGCCGCCCATCTGGGTGTAGTGCTGGAGCTCCTTGAAGGCGCCCACCGCGCCGAGACCGGCGGTCGGGTCGTTCAGGTCGAACACCAGGCCGACACCCGGCCAGCCGCCGACGCCGTAATAGATGGCGACGTACTGCACGCCGTTATGGGTGTAGGTCATCGGGTGGCCGATGACGCCGGAGGGCAGCTTGAACTTCCAGAGCAGTTCGCCGGTATCGCTGTCGCGTGCCTTGATGAAGCCGTCGAGCGTGCCGTAGAACACCAGGCCGCCGGAGGTGGCGAGCGTGCCGCCCCAGGCCGCGAAGCGCTCCATGACTTCCCACTTGTACTTATTGTTGATGGAGTCATAGGCCTTGACCTGGCCGAGGCCCTCGTACTTCTGCCGGTCGCCCTTCGGGCCGGGATACATGTTCAGCGTCGCCCCGACGAAGAACTGGCCGGCACGGTAGGGCAGCATGAACGGCTCCCAGTCCATGCAGATGTGGTTGATGCCCATGAAGAAGGACTTGCGCTCCGGGTCGTAGCTGTCGTGGCCCTGGTTGTGGTAGCCCATGGCCGAAGGGCAGATGTCGCGGCCCTTGTGATCCATCCGGGTGGCGTATTCCGGGTCGCGCTGCGGCAGGCCGGTCTTGAGGTCGACCTGCTTCACCCAGTTCACGGTGTCGTCGATCTTGTCGGCCGAGACCAGGTCGCCATTGGTGCGGTCCAGCGTGTAGACGATGCCGTTGCGGTCCGGATGGGTGAGCAGCTTGCGCAGCTTGCCGGTCTTGTCCTGCTGCTCGGAGAGCATCATGACGTTGACGCCGGCATAGTCCCATTCGTCGTGCGGAGTCTTCTGGTAGCCGAACTTGGCCATGCCGGTGTCGGCATCTCGGCCCCAGATGGTCATGGTCCACTTATTGTCGCCGGGACGCATGGTCTCGTTCCACGGCGCCGGATTGCCGGAGCCATAATAGAACATGTTGGTGCCGGGGTCGTAGGCGTACCAGCCCCAATTGGTGCCGCCGCCGATCTTCCACGCCTCGCCCTCCCACGTCGCCTGGCCGAGGCCTTTCTGGCCGTAATGCGGATTGGCGCTGTTGAAGTCGGATGCCAGCCGCACCTCCTCGTCGGGGCCGGTGGCATAGGCCCGCCATTTCTGGGCACCGGTGGCGATGTCGTAGGCGGTGACATAGCCGCGCACGCCGAGCTCGGCGCCCGAGGAGCCGATCAGGACCAGATCCTTCACCACATAGGGGGCAATGGTCAGCGTCGAGCCGACCTTGATGTCGGAGTTCTCCAGCTTCCAGTATTCCTCGCCGGTGTCGGCCTTGAGGGCGACGATGTTGCCGTCGAGCTGGGTCTTGATGATGAGCGGGCCGACCGTGCCGTTGCCGGGCCAATAGGCGAGGCCGCGATTGACCACGTCGCAGCAGGCCACCGCCCGCGCGGTGGGGTTCTGCTTCGGCTTGTGCTGCCACAGGATCCGGCCGGGGTCGTCAAGGGCGACGGCGAAGGTGGTGTTGGGGAACGGCGAGTGGCTGTACATCACGCCATCGACCACCAGCGGCGTGCCTTCGTGGCCGCTGAGCACGCCGGTGGAGAACGACCACGCCGCCTTGAGCTGCTTGACGTTCTGCTTGTTGACCTGCTTGGCGTCGACATAATTGTTGGCGCTGTAGTTCTTGCCGGTCATCGGCCAGTTTTCGGTGCTCTTCGACAACTCGTCGAGCTTGTCGTTGGCAGCCGCCGGCACCACTGCGACCGCAAGCGCGGCCACCACCGTGAGCGCGGACACCGAAGAATAAAATCGGCTCATGTGCACGTCCTCGTGTTTCCTCATCTCAGACAGGTCCGCACTCAGCCGGGGGCTCCGGTCCGGCGCGGATCGTTCTCACGTCTCCGATTTTCCCCGCATGGTCATGGCGATCACCGAGCGGTCTATTGCGGAAATCGAAGTTATGCTTATAAAATTCTTATAGATATCTTGTGAACGTCGACATGATGGGCGCGGCCGGAAACGACTGTCTTTAGGCAGGATGGAAATTATGGGCGGGAACTTGTTCCCGATTCGCGCGGGACGCCGCGCCCTGCCGCCGACCGGCTTGCCTGAATGGCCGGAAACTGCTTTTCTTACAGCTCGTTGAAGATGCATCGGCAATCGGCACCGAGCGCTGTCCGGCCGTGACGTGACGTGCGGCATTTCGGCGTTCGGCTTCTATTCGATCGGTGGCGTCTTCGTGCTATAAGAAGATCATAAGTATATATGCGCCACTCTCGCAATGTCATGATGCGCACGCTGCTGCCGGGCTTCGTTGCGCTGGCCCTTGCCGGCTGCTTCAGCGAGGGCGAACCCGGCACGGACGCCGCCCGCGAGCGCGTCGCCGCGCCACTGGGCGGCGCCGCCGGCAAGGCGTGGCTCGATCCGGCCGACCCGCTCGCCCCCGATGTCTGGCTGGCGAGCCGCGAGGCCGGCCGCGACGTTGCGCGCGAGGCCGCCGCGGTTTCGCGCTGGAAT
>JBGGNI010000011.1:0-46715 GCA_041287585.1 Xanthobacteraceae bacterium | reverse complement strand
ATGTCGCGCAGGGCGGAGGGCACCAGCCAGCGCCCGCCGCACAGCGCCACCAGCGCGGCTGCCGTGAGCGAACCGAGCGTCCAGGGCAGCGGCGCGTGCACCAGCTTGAACGCGAACCCTCCGGCCGCGCCGATGAGCAGCGCCACCGAAGTCTGGACGATCGCTGCAAACACGGCAGACAGCCTCTCGGGCGCGGGCGGCGGGGGCCGGCATGGCAGGGCTCAGTCGGCCAGCTTGACGCCGGCCGCGACCAGCGTGGCACGCAACTGGTCGGTGTAGGTGGCGATGAAGGCCTTGGTCTCCGCGGGACCCATGAAGGTGGAGCGGAAGCCGTTCTGTTCGAGATAGGCCTTCCACTCCGGCGACTTCGCGACCTTCTCGATCAGCCCAGAATAATAGGCGACGGCGTCGGCCGGCATGTCGGGCGGGCCGACAATGCCGCGGATCTGCGGCAGGTCCGGAATCTTGAAGCCGGCCTCGGTCAGGGTCGGGGCGTCGAACGCTTCGAGGCGGGTGTCGGAGACCTGGGCCAGCACGCGGATCTTGCCGCTGCGCACCTGGTCGCGGGCCTCGCCCGGCTCCAGGATCATCATGTCGACATGGCCGCCGAGCAGCGCCGCCAGCCGCTCGCCGCCGGTCGGAAACGAGATGAAGTTCCAGCTCGCCCCGGTTTCCTTGATCAGGAGCTGGCGCAGAATGTTCTCGCGCGCCAGGATCGAGCCGCCGGATTGCTTCAGCGCACCGGGCTTTTCCTTGGCGGCGGCGATGAAGTCCGCAAGCGTCTTGTAGGGCGAATCCGCGCGTACCGCGATCAGCCCCGGCTCGGTGATCACCAGCGCGATGGGCGTGAGCTTGGAGAGCGTGTTGGTGGCCTCCTTCTGCACCAGCGGATCGGTGATCCAGATGTTGGTGAACACGCCGATGACATTCGACTCGCCGGCCTTGGAGGCGAGATAGGCCGAGGCCGTGGTGCTGCCGCCGCCCGGCTTGTTGGCGACCTGGATGCGCACCGGCGACAGCTTCTCCTTGTCGATCACGGCGATGACGGCGCGGGCGAACACGTCGTTGCCGGAGCCGGGCCCGGCATGGACGGCAATTTCGAGCGGCCGGCTCGGCACGAATTCGGCCTGTGCGGCCGGGCCCATCGCGGCCAGCGCCACAATGGCGGCGAGGCCGCCGACGATCTGCTTTTTCATGTGTTCCTCCCAAAGTCCGTGTTGGTTTTTGATTGGCCGCCCTGTTAGCCGGCCACTTACCCGCCCTCTTGGAGCGCTTGCAGCCGGGAGCGGTTGAACCGCCCGACCAGCGGCATCAGCAGGATCACCGCGGCGCCGGCGAGCATGGTTGCCGACAGCGGGCGCTCGAACAGGATCGAGAGGTCGCCCTGCGACATCATCAGCGACTGGCGGATGGCACGCTCCATGGCGTCGCCGAGCACGAAGCCGAGGATCAGCGGCGCCGAAGGATAGTCGAGCTTGGCCATGGCGTAGCCGATCAGCCCGAACACGGCGAGCAGACCGACATCGAACAGCCGGCCGGACACGCCATAGGCGCCGACCATGGCGAGGCCGAAAATAATCGGGAACAGGATGAACATCGGAATGCGCAGCATCTGCGCGAACAGTGGCACCAGCGGAAGATTGAGCAGCAGCAGCATGACGTTGCCGATATACATGCTGGCGACCAGGCCCCAGAACACGTCCGGGGATTCCTGCATCATCAGCGGGCCGGGGCGGATGCCCCACAGCACCAGCGCCGACAGCAGGATCGCGGTGGTGCCCCCGCCCGGAATGCCGAGCGTCAGCAGCGGCACCAGCGCGCCGCCGGTGTCGGCATTGTTGGCACCCTCCGGGGCGGCAAGGCCCTCCGGCGCGCCGTGGCCGAACATTTCCGGCCGGCGCGATACCGCCTTCTCGATGCCGTAGGCGATGAAGGAGGCGATGGCCGATCCGGCGCCCGGCAGCACGCCGATGAGAAAGCCGGTCACCGAGCCGTTCACGAAGGCGAAGCGGCACGCCTTCAGCTCCTCCCAGCTCGGCAGCAGATTGCGCAGGCCGCGTGGCACCGGAATGAGCTGCCCCTCCGCCCGCCGCTCGATCGCGCCCAGTATTTCGGCAATGGCGAAAACGCCGATGGCCACCACGACGAAGTCGAGGCCGCCGAGCAGTTGCGGCTGGCCGAAGATGAAGCGCGACTGCGCCGAGAACAGATCGGTTCCGATGGTCGCCAGCCAGAGGCCGACCAGCAAAGCGATCAGCCCCTTGAGCAGCGAGGTGCCGGACAGCAGCACCACGAGGGCAAGGCCCAGCACCATCAGCGCGAAATATTCCGGCGAGCTGAACGACAGCGCGAATTCGGCGATCGGCGGCGCCACCAGCGTCAGCGCGACGATGCCGACCGTGCCGGCGATGAAGGAGGCGATGGCGGCAATGCCGAGCGCGGCCCCTGCCCGCCCCTTGCGCGCCATCTGGTAGCCGTCGATGCAGCTGACCACCGAGGAGGATTCGCCGGGCATGTTCAGCAGGATCGAGGTGGTCGAGCCGCCGTATTTGGCGCCGTAATAGATGCCAGACAGCATGATGATGCCGCCGGCCGGATCCATGCTGAAGGTCAGCGGCATCAGCATGGCGATGGTGGCCGCCGGGCCGAGGCCGGGCAGGATGCCGACCACCGTGCCGAGGAAGCAGCCGACAAAGCACCACAGCAGATTGCCGGGCTGCAGCGCGACGCCGAAACCGTGCAGCAGGCCCTCGACCACCGTCATCTCAAACCCCCAGCATGCCGACGGGCAGATCGACCCCCAGGGCCATCACGAACAGCAGATAGAAGCCGGCCGAGCTGAGGATCGCCGTCAGGCCGCCCGCCAGAACGCTCTTGCCGAAGATGACGGTGACGATGAACCACGCCATCAGGCCGAAACTGATGGTGAAGCCGAGCGGCACCATCAGCCCGATCGCCGCGACGAAGGCGGCCCAGGTGCCGAACGCCCGGCCGATGCCGCGCCAGTCCGTCGGCTCCGACACGCTCGCCGCGCGGCGCATCCGGCCCGCGATCAGCACCAGCGAGAGCACCAGCAGCAGCGCGCCATAGACGGCGGGGAAGAAGCCGGCGCCGGGACCATCGACCGTGGTCAGCGGCCATTGGCTGGCGGTCGCGACGATGTAGACGCCGAGCGCGGCAAGCACGGCGCCCGAAACGAGGTCGCCATCGGCCAAATGATGCCGAGCTGGTTTCATCGGCCGGCTCCGCACGCGATCGCCCGTGCGGCAACGCCGACGACAGGTGCCGGAACGCTCGCGCCGTTGGGCTCCAAGCCGACCGCTTCGCGCACTGCGTGAAAAAACATCCGTGGCGTTCCTCTGGGGGTTGTGCGTTAATCGCACAAAATTCGCTTTGCGCTCACTTTTGGGCCGCCCCGCTGTGATGTCAAGTTAAATGATCTACATTGCGTACGTTGTGCGAATGTCGCACAATTCGATGCTTGCTTCGGAGGTAAATTGTGACGGACCGCACGTTTAATGATCGCGACATGGTGGCCGGCCTGGAAAAGGGGCTCGCCATTATTGAGGCCTTCGACCAAAGCCGCCCGCGCTTGTCGCTGTCGGAGGCTGCCGCGGTTACCGGCCTCACCCGCGCGGCGGCGCGGCGCTATCTGCTGACGCTGACGCGGCTCGGCTATGCCGAATTCGACGGCAAGTTCTTCTCGCTGACACCGCGCATCCTGCGCCTCGGCTATGCTTACGCATCCTCGGCAAAGCTTCCGGCCCGCGTCCAGCCGGCGCTGGAGCAGATATCCGCCGCAACCGGCGAATCGAGCTCGGCGGCGATCCTGGAGGACCGCTCGATCGTCTACATCGCCCGGTCGGCGACCCGGCGCATCATGTCGATCAGCCTGACCGTGGGCACGCATCTGCCGGCCTACTGCACCTCGATGGGCCGCGTGCTGCTGGCCTGGTCGGATGCGGCGACGCTGTCGGCCTATCTGGCGGATGCGCCGTTCGAAAAGCTGACGGCCAAGACCCGGACGACGGAAGCCGAGCTGCGCGAGGAGCTCGCACTGGTGCGCCGCGACGGCTATGCGCTGATCGACGAGGAACTGGAACTCGGCCTGCGCTCCATCGCGGTGCCGGTGTTCGACAGCCGCGAACGCCTGGTCTGCGCCGTCAATATCGGCGTGCAGGCCGCCCGCATGTCGATAGCGGACATGCCCGCCCGCATGCTGCCGGCCTTGCAGGCCGCGCAGGCGGAGCTGCGCCGGATCGTATGAGCCTAGCGGGCCGTCTTGAAGGAACGGAAACCCAACACCAGCGCAACCACGATCAGCAGTGCGGCGACGATGAAGGTGACCCGCAGGCCGACAGCCGGGTTCGGCGGCGTTGAAGCGGAAAGAGCGAACACCGCGCCCATCATGGACGCTCCGGTGGTCAGCCCGAGATTTCGCGACAGGTTTATGAGGCCGGACACGACGCCGCATCGATCCGGCTCGATGCCCGACATCACGGCAGTGGTATTGGCGGTCTGGAACACGGCATAGCCGCTGGTGAGCACCGCCAGCGCGACGATGTAGCCGGGGAGGCTGAGCGTCGTCGCCAACAGCGCCAGCGCAAGGCAGCCCAGCGCCGCCACGACCAGCCCGGCCGCGGTAATGATCCGAGAGCCGAACCGGTCGACGAGGCGCCCGGCCGGCACGCCGGCCAGCGCCGTTGCCAGCGGCCCGGCCGACAGGACGAGACCAACCGTCGCGGTGCGGAGCCCCAGCGCTTCGGTGAGGTAGAACGGCCCCACCATCATTGTCGCCATCATCACCGTCGAGACCAGCCCGTTCATGGCCAGCCGTGCTGCGAGTCCCGGCTCCCGAAGCATGGCGAGGCGAACCAGCGGCGCTGCGACCCGTGCCTCGACATGGACGAACGCCAGGGCGCCGACAGCGGCAGCCAGCAGCAGCGCGGCATTGAGCAGCCCGAAATGCCCGCGGCCGATCGTGGTCGCCAGCGCATAGGCGGCAAGCGTCAGCGCCAGCAGCGCCGTACCTGCAACGTCGAAGCCCGGCCGATTGGCCGGGCCCGCGCCGTCTTCCGGCAGGCCGCGACGGACGAGAAAGTGGGCCACAACGCCGAGCGGCACCGTGACGAGGAATAGTGCGCGCCAGCCCAGGCCGGCGATAAGGATGCCGCCAAGCGAGGGGCCCAGCGCCGTGCCGAGCGCCGACATCGTCGCGAGAAGACCCATGGCCCGCCCTATCCGCTCCGCCGGCACACTGTCGCCGACGAATGCCAGGGAGAGCGCCATCATCACCGCCGCTCCGAGGCCCTGCATCGCCCGGGCGGCGATCAGCAGAGCCAGCGTCGGCGCCGCACCGCTCGCCGCAGCGCCGAGGGTGAACATCGCGATGCCGATCAGCAACAAGCTGCGACGGCCGACAACATCGCCGAGCCGTCCAACGCTGACGACGAAGGCGGTGACCGCCAGCAGATAGGCGAGCACCACCCATTGAACCTGCTGGACGGATGCATCGAAGGCGGCGGCAAGGCTCGGCAGCGCCACGGAGGCGGTGCTGATACCGAGCGAGGACAGCAGTGCGGCGAGCGCCAGCGCCGCGAGGCCCTGCGTGCCCGAGTGCGCCCGTTCCGTACCGACTGCGTGCGCCATGCCATGTCCCCCTGATCGTCGGCGGACTCTAGGTCCGGCCGCGATAGGGCGGAACGCGCAGCATGTGCAGCCTGCTCGTGCATAAAACGCCATATCGAAGCGGCTCTGCGCTAGGATCGGCTCATGTCCCATCCCGACCTCAATCTGCTCATCGCGCTGGACGTGCTGCTGGCGGAAGCCAGCGTCGCCCGCGCGGCACGTCGGCTTCGGCTCAGCCCCTCGGCGATGAGCCGGACGCTGTCCCGGTTGCGCAAGACCGTGGGGGATCCACTGCTGGTGCGAGCGGGCGGCGGCCTTGTGCCGACGCCGCGCGCACTTGAACTGCGCGAGCGGACCGGCCGGGTGGTGGACGAGGCCAGGGCCCTGCTGCGCCCCGAAGCGGCCATCGAGCTGGCCCAGCTCCGGCGGACCTTTGCCCTGCGTACCAGCGACGGCTTCGTGGAGGGCTTCGGCGCCGCGCTCATCACGCGGCTCGCATCCGAGGCGACGGGCGTGCGGCTGCATTTCCTGCCGAAGCCCGACAAGGAAGGGACGGCGCTGCGCGAGGGTGCCTGCGACCTCGAAACCGGTGTGGTCGATCCGCAGACCAGCCCGGACCTGCGCGCGCAGATGCTGTTTCGCGATCGCTTTGTCGGTGTGGTGCGGGCCGGTCACCCGCTGGCCGAGGGCGAGGTTACCGCTGCGCGCTTCGCCGCCGGCCGGCATGTCGCCATTGTACGGCGCGGGCTCGACAAGGGCCCCGCCGGCACCGCGCTGGCGCCGCTGGGCCGCGAGATCGTGGCTTTGGTCGGCGGATTTTCCGCCGCCCTCGCTTTGGCGCGCCACACCGACCTCATCGCCACCGTGCCGGACCGCCACACCGAGGGCCTGCGCGCCGGCATGGTCAGCTTTCCGCTGCCTGTCGCGGTGGCGGAAGTGACGGTTTCGATGCTGTGGCACCCGCGCCTCGACGCCGATCCCGCCCATCGCTGGCTGCGCGCCTGCCTGCGCGAGGTCTGCGCCGCCGCGCGCTGAAGTGTCAGCAGGTCGCGAACGACGCCGCCGTTGCGGGCCGCTGCAGAAACAAACGGCCGGACCGGGCCATGCTATACGCTGCTGTGCAGCAATCCCCGCGAAGACGCCATTTGAGCTAACATCGCGCGGCATTCTGGAGCGCGAGCCACAGCGATGATGGTCGACCATCTGCCGGATACGGCGGGCCGCGCACCGCTCGGCCAGCTCTCGGGCGAGCGTCGCCAGGTCACGGCGCTGTTCTACGACATTGTCGGCTCGACCGAGCTGCTCGGAACGCTCGATCCGGAAGACTATGGCGCGCTCCAGCATCGGCTGCACAGCGCAGCGGCCGAGGCGATCGAGGCGGCCGGCGGCCATATGGACGGCCTGCTGGGGGATGGCGGCTTTGCCTATTTCGGCCTGCCGGTGCCGCTGGAGGACGCCGCGGAGGCGGCCGTCGCCTGCGCCTTCGACGTCATTGAACGGTGCGGGAAGCTGACCCGCGCGCCCGAACTGCCGCTGAAGCTGCGCGTCGGCATCGCCACCGGCACCGTGGTGATAAAGCAGACTACGGATTCCCGCCTGCCGGGCGCCCAGGAGGTGGTCGGCATCGCGCCGGCCCTGGCCGCGCGCCTTCAGGCTGTGGCCGAACCCAACGGCATCATGATCGCCGATTCGACCTACCGGCTCACCGAGGGCGCCTTCGTCTACGAGCCGGCCGGCATCCGTCAGCTCAAGGGCTTCGCCGAGCCGGTGCGCCTGTGGCGGCCGCTGGCCCGGCGCGCGCACAAGGACCGGTTTTCCGCCGGACGGCGGGTCAGCGCACCCTTGATCGGCCGCGAAGCCGAGCTGGCGCTGTGCCGGGAGAGCTGGCAGAGGGCCTGCCGCGGCGAGGGCCGGCTGCTGATCCTGCAGGGTGAGGCCGGCATCGGCAAATCGCGGCTGCTGGCCGAGCTGCGCCAGGAGATCGCCGACGGCGACGGCGACGTCGCCACGTTTCAATGCCAGCCGCGCGGCAACAACCGCCCGCTGCACCCCTTTCTCGACAGCTTGCGGCTGATCCTGGTCGCCGACGGCGCCGAGGTCAGCGCCGCCAGCATCTCCGCCTATTTCCAGGCCAACGGCGCCGACATCTCTCAGGAGCACGCCGCCGCGCTGGCGCTGCTGTGCGGTCCGCCCGGCGGCGAGAAAAGCGGGGCGGGCTGGAGTTCGGGCACGGACGCCGAAGAGATGAAGCACCGCAGCCGCGATGCCGTGCTGCACTATCTGACCTGCTGGTCCGGGCCACGCCTCATCGTGCTGGAGGATGTGCACTGGGCCGACAGCCTCACCGAAGCGCTGCTGGCGCAGCTTCCCACGCGGGTGGCCGGCCGGCCGGTGCTGGTGGTGGCCACCTCGCGCGACGCCGTGCCCACCGCCAGCGCGGCCAATGTGCAGCATCTGCCGCTGGCGCGGCTCGGCGAGGCCGGCGTCGCCGCGCTGCTGGCCTCGATCTGGCCGGACCCGCCGGCCGGCCTGCCCGCCTTCGTGTTCGAGAGAAGCGACGGCGTGCCGCTGTTTGCCGAACAGCTCGCCTTCATGATCAAGGAGGCGGCGCCCGGAGCCGGGAGCGGCCCGGACATCTGGCGGCGCCTGCTGCCGGACAACCAGGTGCACAATCTTCAGGACCTCATCGCCGCGCGGCTGGCCGGGCTCGGCGCGCTGCGCCTGCTGGCGCAGATCGCCAGCGTCATCGGCCGCAGCTTCGACGCCGATCTGCTGGGCCGCCTGATCGAGCCCGCGCCGGAGAGGGGGCAGTTGAACGCCGGCCTGCGCGCCCTGATGGAGGCGGGTATCGTCGGGCCGGTGCCGGCGGCCCGCGATGCCGCCTTCCGCTTCCGCCATGTGCTGATCCATCAATCGGCCTATGATAGCCTGCTGCGCTCGGACCGGCGCGAACTGCATGGCCGCATCGTCCAGCTTGTCGGCAGCGGCGCAGTTGCCCCGCCGCCGGACGAGATCCTGGCCTGGCATTACGAACAGGCCGGGCACCCGTTCGAGGCCGCCCGCCACGCCATCCGCGCCGCGGAAGCCTGCCTCACCCGCTCCGCCATGCGGGAGGCCGGCCGGCTGCTCGACACCGCGCAGCGCCAGCTCGAACTGTGCGCGCCTGCCGACCAAGCGGTGACGGCGCTCGAGCTCCAGCTTCTCGCCGCGCGCGGCCCGGTGGCCGTGGCATTGTTCGGCCGCGGCTCGGCGGAGGCCGGCGCCGTCTATGGAAGGGCGGTGGCGCTGTGCCGGGCCAGTGGGGCCGAGGATCGGGCGCAATGGCTGCCGCTCTATTGGGGCTGGTGGTTCACCGCCCCCGACTACGAGACGCAGAAGGCGCGGGCCGAGGTGGTGGTCAGCGACCTCGAAGCCGCAACCGACCCGGAAGTTCGCCTGCAATCGCTCCACTGCGGCTGGGCCAGCAATTTCGATGCGGGGCGCCACGCTTATTGCCTGCACTGCGTCGGCGAGGGCCTCAAGCTCTACGACCCGGACCGCGCGCGCTGGAGCCGGCTGCATTATGGCGGCCACGACGCCAAGGTGTGCGGCCTCGGCGAGCGGGCGCTGTCACTGTGGTTCACCGACGACGAAGACGGCTCCGCTCGCAGCATCGGTGAATGCCTCGCCTTCGCCGAGGCCACCGGCCACCGCGACAGCCTGTTCCACGCTTTGGACTATGCGGTCTGCCTCGCCCGCTATAGCGGCGACCACGCCACCGTGCTCCAGGTCGCGGACCGCATGGCGGCGATGGCCGAGGAGCACGACATGCCCGACGGCCGCGCCAAGGCCCTTCTGTTCGGCGGCTGGGCGATGGCGCTGATGGGAAAAGTGCGGGCCGGCCGGGCACGGTTCGAGGAAGGCTTCACCGTGCAGGCGGCGATCGGCACCGAGGAGAACGCGTCGATCTATCAGGACATGCGGGCGGAGCTGCTGTCGCACGCCGGCCACTACGGCGAGGCGCTGCTCATCGTCGAGCAGGCCATCGTCGCCAGCAGCCGCAACGGCCAGGTGTTCTGGCTTCCGGAGCTGCTGCGCCGGCGCGCACGGCTCGGGTTGGCGCTGGGCGGCCCGCGCGCGGTCGCCGTCGCCGATCTGCGCCGGGCCGTGGCGCTGGCCGCCGAGCACGGCGCGACTGCGCTGGCGCGGCGGGCGCAGGGCGATCTCGACAGCCTCGATGTGCCCGCGTCCGAGCAAGGACCGTGACCGGGCGGCCCTACTGGCCGGCCGCCGAACTGCCGCGCCGGCTGAGCGAGGAAACGGTGACCTCGCCCCGCAGCGCCGCCAGCACCGCCGCGCTGGTGCGCGCGCTGCTCATGCAGCGCCACCGGTTCGGCATCACCCGGCTGGGCGCGGTCACCGGCCTCGACCGGCTCGGCCTGCCGGTGGCGCAGGCGGTGCGGCCGGCCGCGCGCTCCAATGCGGTGTCCCAGGGCAAGGGCCTCAATATCATGGCGGCGGCAGCCTCGGCGCTGATGGAGTGCCTGGAGAGCTGGGCCGGCGAGAACGTGGCGGCGGAGCGCCAGTTCGAAGCGCCCGCCGGCGCGCTGGGTGAACCGGTGCGGGCACTTTGGGCCCTGGCTCTTTCGCGAGGCATCGACCCGGCGTGGGACCGCGTGCCGCTGCGCTGGATCGAAGGCTGGGACCTGCTGGCCGGCTGCGCCCGGCCGGTGCCGGCCGCCATGGTCGATACCGATTATCGCTACCCCTCCCCGCATCCGGCGCTGTTTCCCCGCACCACCACCGGGCTCGCCGCCGGCACCAGCCTGCACGGCGCCGTGATCCACGGCGCGCTCGAGGTGCTGGAGCGCGACGCCACCGCGCGGGCCGGCCGCCTGCCGGGCTTCTTCGACCGCTTCGCGCTCGACCCGCGGGCGGTGGCCTGGCCCGGCTCGGCAGACCTCATCGCCCGGCTGTCCGCGGCCGGCTGCGTGATCGGCATCTGGGCGGTGCCGTCCCCGCATGGCCTGCCCATCTACTGGTGCCACGTGCTGGAAGCGGACGGCGCCGGCGCATTGGCCCCTCTGCCGGGCGAAGGCTTCGGCTGCGACGTCACCCACGACGCGGCCTTGCAGAAGGCGTTGCTGGAGGCCTGCCAGGCCCGCGCCACCGCCATCGCCGGCGCGCGGGAGGACATCACCCGCCGGCATTATCCCGATAGCCACGACCGCGACCACCTCGCCCGCTGGCGCCGCTTCATCGCGCATCCGGCGGCCCCGCTGCGAGCGCCAACTGAGATCGAACCTCCCACCGACGCGGCCGGCATGCTTAAACATCTGCTGCGCGCGCTGGAAGCGGCCGGCGCCGGCGCGGCGCTGGTGGTGCCGCTGGTCTCGCTCACCGAACCCGCGGTCGAGGTGGTGCGCCTGGTGGCGCCCGGCCTGCACCACGGCCCGCACGGGTGAACCGCATGACCGGCCGGATCGTCGTCTTTCTCGGGCCGACCATGCCCCGGCCGGAGGCGGCTGCGGTGCTGGAGGCGGACTACCGGCCGCCGGCCGAACAGGGTGCGCTGGTACGGGCAGCGTTGGAGGAGCGGCCTCAGGCCGTGGTGCTGATCGACGGGCAATTCGGCCGCGTTCCCGCGATCCGGCACAAGGAGATACTCTGGACGCTGGCGCAGGGCATCCCGGTCTACGGTGCCGCCAGCATGGGGGCGCTGCGCGCCGCCGAACTCGGCCCGTACGGCATGCGCGGCCACGGCCTGATCTATCGCTGGTATCGCCGCACGCCGCTGGCCGACGACGATGCGGTGGCGGTGGCGATGGCGCCGGTGGAGATCGGCGGCGCAGCGCTCGGCGAGGCGCTGGTGAACATGCGGTTGACGCTGCGCCGGGCGGTGCGCGCCGGCGTGCTGCCCGTCGCCCTGCGGGCGCCGCTCGCCGCCGCCGCCGGAGCGCTGTATTTTCTCGACCGCAGCTATGAGAATCTCATCGCCGCATCGCGCGGCCGGCTGCCCGATGCGGCGCTGGACCGGCTCGCCGCCTGGATTCCCGGCAACGCCGTCGACCAGAAAAGGGCAGACGCACTCGGCCTGCTGCGCCGGCTGGCCGAGACGCCCGTGCGTGCGCCCGACAGCGTGCCGGTGTTCGAGATGACGGAAGCCTTCGCCCACGATCTCGACGCGGCCGGCCTGCTTACTGACACACTGTTCGCGCTGCGGCCGCCCGAGCGCCGGTGACTTCGACACGCGATCGTGCGATGGTTGCAACGCTGGGTGGAGGGTGGCGCCTATGAGGGCTCCGCAGATCGGGCGACCGGATCGCAGCGCCGCTATGCGCCTGGGCACGCGGTTCCGGGTGTTTCCGCAGCCCTCCTTCATTCCCGGCTACGAGCAGCCGGAAACCGTGCTGGTCTCAACCCCGCCGGACCGCCTTGGCCCCGGCCCGTCCGATCATCGCATGTATGTGGTGGACCCGCTCGCCACCAAGTCCCCCTATCAGTTTCCCTATCTGCCGCCGTTTTCCGGCCCGCTGCGCCCGCCGGCCGAAGCGGGGCCGGACGGGCATTTCGACCATCTGGACATCGGCAGCCGCACCTTCCAGGCCGCCCATGTGTTCGCCTGCGTGCGGCGCGTGCTCGATATTGTGGAAAGCTATGTCGGCCGGGAAATCCCGTGGTTCTTCGAGCCGAGCTACCAGCGGCTGGAGATCGTGCCGCAGCTGCCCTGGGACAATGCGCAGTCGGGCTTCGGCTTCCTGGAGCTCGGCGAAGACGCGGCGCGCGGCGCGCCGGAACCCTTCGCGCTGAATTTCGACGCCATCGCCCACGAGGTCGGCCACCTCATCGTGTTCGGGGTGATGGGGGTGCCGCGCCGCGAACCCCCATTGGACTATTACGCCTATCACGAGGCGGTCGCCGACTTCATCGCGCTGATCGGCCTGCTGCATTTCGACACCGCGCTCGACCTCATCCTGCGCCGGACCCGCGGCAATCTCCTGCTCACCAACGAACTCGACCGCTTCGCCGAGACCAGCGACGAAAAACAGGTGCGCCGCTTCAGCCATTCGCTGCGGATGAGCGATGTCGGCATGGAAGTGCATGACCGCTCCAAGCCGTTCGCCGGCGCGCTGTTCGATACGCTGATCGAAATCTACCAGACGTTGCTGTTCGAGCGCGGCCTGTCGGCGCTCGACCCGTCGGACGTCTGGGACCTGCGGCAGGATTACTCCGAACAGGAGATGGACGAACTGTTCGACCTGCCGGCGCAAGACTACGAGATCCGCCACTTCGCGATGAAATCGGCGCTGGAGGAAGCCCGCGACCTGCTCGGCGAGACCCTCGCCGCCTCCTGGCAGCGGCTCGATCCCGACACCCTGACCTATCCCGCCGCCGCCGCCGCCCTGGTCGACGCCGCGCAACACGGCCGCGCCGCCCGTTACGCGGAGCGGGTGAAGGACTGTTTCATCTGGCGCGAGATTTTGTGAGGGGAAAAGGAGTTCGGCGCGTTCGACAGCAGCTTAGCCACATTCACAAGCAAAACCAGACCGAGGGAGAGAACCATGTCCGACGAAGACGTTCCGGCACCGCCGCTTCCAAATTTGTACACGCCGAACGAAATTATACTTTATGGCGTTCGGCTGAACGAGACGACAGACTATGCCCAGTTCGCTATCGAGGCTTCGAGCCGCTTCTTGCGCATGTCGATCATTCAGGGTGGTGCGACCGTTCCAAACTCGACGATGTCGATCGCTGTGATCTATGGATATGCCTTCGAAGGCCATTGCTATCGCCTTGATAAAGGAAAAATTACTGCCTTTCTGCCGTTCAAGGGCCCTGATGCAGCGGTCGGTTGCGGATTCGGACCCGATGGCAGCGGCCAATCGAACTACAGTATGTGGCGTGTCTCGACGAAAACGATGCTTGTCGAATTGACTGTCAACGTGGACTCTGCCGAAGAGATTGTCCTGCAATCCAATCTGCCCGGAAACCGACCGCCCAACACCTACGGCAACCACATGCAACTTGCTCACCGGAGCGGCCGGCTGACGCGAAACGGCGGCTGAGTATTGCCAAATATAGAAAACGTGCCGCAACCTGCGGCACGCCACACTAAAAAAATAATCAAATAAATTCAACGCATTACAGATACCCATCGTCGATAGTTTCGGTCGTCCCGCTGGCCGGTTCAAGCGGCTGTGACATTCCATACTTGTTTTGGAGCGTTTTAGACGCCTGAACGGAAATGGACGCCCTGTCGGTGCCAGGAACCGGCATCAGCTCCACCTTTTCGGCCTTGTTGGTGACGCCGGTCAGTCGCGTTACTTTACCGCTACCTCCGTCCTCAATGTTAAAATGATCGGTAATATCGATATCTTTGCTCACACCGCTGGACTTGAAGAAAACGTAGATACTCATGCTTTCCTCCCAATGCCCGACATCATTGCGTGCGCACGTGCCGATTGAACATCGCGAAGAATGCGACCGGATCTTATCGCTGTAAAGCGCAGCGATATACGAATAAGGCGCTCAACCTGCCGGCCTGGCGCGTTGGAACAGTTGCAGATGGTTGCCCGCAGGGTCCAGCACAGTAAGTACGCGGCCGTGGCTGCCCATGTCGCGGCTCGCCACCACGCGGATGCCGGCGCGCTCCATCTGCGCCTTGCGGGCGTCGAGGTCGGGCACCTCGAACACCGCGATAGCACCCGTGGCGGTTTCCGGATACTCGCCCGGGCAACCGAGCGCGAAAGAGGTGCCGCCGGCGTCGTACTGCACCCAGCGCTCGCCATCGACGAATTTCGGCGCGAGGCCCAGCAGCGCTTCGTAAAAATGCCGGCTTGCCGCAATATCGGATGCGCGGACATAGACGTTCTGCAGTCTTACCGCGGCCATACGCCCGCCTCCCTGTTACATGCGCGGTCTCAATAGATGGTCCAGCCGGCATCGGCGACCACTAGGGCGCCGTTCATGTAGCGGGCCTCGTCCGAGGCGAGGAACACGGCGACAGGCGCAATGTCCTCGCCATTCGCCTGCGGCGGCCGGGTCGTCAGGCCCTTGGTGCGCAGCGCCCAGCCGGCCGGCGAGGGTTCGGCGCCCACGGCGATGTTGGTCTTCACCGAGCCGGGCGCGATGCCGTTGCACCGTATGCCGCGCTCGCCATAGGCCGCCGCCACCGCGCGCGTCAGCCCGGCGATGCCGTGCTTGGAGACGGTGTAGGTAAAGCCGCCGCGCCCGCCGAGAAAGCTCGATACGGAGCATGTATTGACGAAGATGCCGCGGCCGCGCTCCAGCATCCTCGGCAGCGCGGCGCGGGTGAGGCGCATCGGCGCGGTGAGGTTCACCGCCATGACGCGCTCCCACAGCTCGTCCGAGGTCTCGTCCAGCGGCATCATCCGGTCCAGAATGCCGGCATTGTTGCAGATCACCTCGACCGGCCCGAACCGCTGCTCCGCCGCGTCGAGCAGCGTGCCGATGGCGGCGGGATCGGTGACGTCGGCGCGGTGGGTGGCGAAACTGTCCGGCGCAGCAATGGCTTCCGCCGCGGCCGCCAGGCTCTGCGCGCTGAGATCGACGGCGAACACACGGGCGCCGGCAGCGACGAAGGCCTCGGACATGGCGCGGCCGATGCCGGAGGCGGCGCCGGTGATGATGGTCACCCGGCCGTCAAGCGATGGCATGATGTCGGCTCCCAAGTATGTGCGAATGCATGCGATTCACCCGGCGGCGAAGGCACCGGCCCGGTAGATCAGCGCCGCTCGCGCCGGAGCGGCGGTGCTGGTGGCGGCAACGGCACCGAGGAAAACGGTGTGCGTGCCCCAATCCAGCGTGCGCACCACCCGGCAGTCGAAGGCGGCGATGGCATCTTCCAGCACCGGCGCGCCGGTCGCCAGGGTGCGCCAGGCGCCGTGGGCGAAACGTTCGGCGCCGTGCGCGCCGCTGCGACCGGCGAAATGCTCGGCAAGCGCCCGGTGCTCGTGCGCCATCACGTTCACGCAGAACGCACCGGCGGCGGCGATGGCGGCGTGCCCCTCGCTCGCCCGGTTCACGCACACCAGCAGCGTCGGCGGCTCGGCCGAGACCGAGCAGACCGCCGTGGCGGTGAGACCGCGCGGACCGTGCGCGCCTTCGGCGGTAACCAGGGTGACGCCGGCGGCCAGCTCGCGCATGGCAGTGCGGAAATCGGCTGCCTCGGCAAGCACGTCTGCAACAGGGGCGGATATCATGCGTCGTGTCCCAGATAGGCGCTGCGCACGCGGGGATGGTTGATGAGTTCCAGTCCGTGGCCGGTGAGGGTGATCTCGCCGCTTTCCAGCACCAGAGCGCGATCGGCGATCTCCAGCGCGCCATAGGCGTTCTGCTCGACCAGCAGGATGGTCACCCCTTCGCGATTGACCCGGCGCACGGCGTCCAGCACCAGGTCGACGATCTGCGGGGCGAGGCCCATGGTCGGCTCGTCGAGCAGCAGCACCTTGGGGTGCGCCATCAGCGCGCGGCCCATCGCCACCATCTGCTGCTCGCCGCCGGACAGCGTGCCGGCGAGCTGGCGGTAGCGCTCGGACAGCCGCGGGAACAGCTCCAGCACATGGTCGAGTTCGGCGCGCAGCCCGGCCCGGTCGGTGCGGGCATAGGCGCCGATCTCCAAGTTTTCCGCCACCGTCATGCGGCCGAACAGCCGGCGGCCCTCCGGCACCTGGCACAGGCCGTGGCGCACCCGCTCGTGCGGCGGCAGATGGGTGATGTCCTGCCCGCCGAGCGTCACGCGGCCGGCGCGCACGTCGCGCAGGCCGGACAAGGCGTTGAGAATGGTGGTCTTTCCCGCGCCGTTGGCGCCGATGATGGTGGCGATCTCCCCCGCCTCCACGGTGAAGCTCGCCTCGCGTACCGCGGCGATCTGGCCATAGACCACGGTGAGACCCTCGACCTCCAGCGCCTTGCTCATGCGATCTTCGCTTCCAGAACAGGCGCGGCCGGCGCCGGCGCGATCTTGCCGGAACGGCGGCCGAGATAGGCGGTGATGACGCGCTCGTCCGCCTGGATCGCGGCGGGGGTGCCCTCCGTCAGCACGGCGCCGCGGTCGAACACGGTAATGCGCTCGGCCACCGCCATCACCACCCGCATATGGTGTTCGATGAGAACGACGGTGACGCCCAGCGTGTCGCGCACGCGGGCGATAAGGTCGACCAGCGCGCGGCCCTCGGTCGGGTTCATGCCGGCGGCCGGCTCGTCCAGCATCAACACGCGCGGACCGCCCACCAGCGCGCGGGCGATCTCCAGCCGGCGCTGGTCGCCATAGGGCATGTTGCGGGCAAGGTGTGCGGCGCGGTGGGGAATGCCGACGAAGTCCAGATAGTGCAGCGCCCGCGCGCGGGCCTCGGTCTCCTCGCGGCGGAAGCGGCCGGAGCCCGCGATCGCCTCCCAGAAAGTGGCGTGCAGCCGCTGGTGCTGGCCCACCAGCACGTTCTCCACCGCCGTCATGTTCGGAAACAGCCGGACGTTCTGATAGGTGCGGGCGATGCCGTGGCGGGCGATGAGGTGCGCCGGCAGCCCGTCGAGCCGGGTGCCGGCCAGGGTGATGCGTCCGCCCGTCGGCTTGATGAAGGCGGTGATGCAGTTGAACGCCGTGGTCTTGCCCGCCCCGTTCGGGCCGATGATGGCGTGCACCGAGCGCTCTGCGATGGTGAGGTCGACATCGTCGATGGCGATCAGGCCGCCGAACGCCTTCTTCAGCCCGCGCACTTCCAGAAGCGGGGGTTGCTCACGCAGCATTCGTAGCCTCCCTCACATGGGACGCGGGCCACAGCCCTTCGGCGCGCACATGCATCATGGCGACCAGGGCGATGCCGTAGAACAAATAGCGGAACTCGCCGAACTCGCGCAGCAGCTCCGGCAGGCCGATCAGCACGATGGCGCCCACCAGCACGCCCGGCAGCGAGCCGAGCCCGCCGATGACCAGGATGGCGAGCACGTTGATCGAGACGAGAAGCTGGAAAGAATGCGGATACACCGAGCCGATCAGCGCGGCGAACACCGCCCCCGCCGCCCCGGCAAAGGCCGCGCCGATGGTGTAGGCGAGCAGCTTCGAGGCCACCGGATCGATGCCCAGCGCCTGCGCCACGTCCTCGTCCTCGCGCATGGCGAGCCAGGCCCGGCCGATCTTGGCGTGCTGCAGCCGATACGAGACGAACGCCACCACGCCGCTAAGGGCCAGCGCGAGATAATAGAGCGAGGCCGGCGACTTGAGTTCGTAGCCGAACAGCCGGGGATGGTCGATCTCGATGATGCCCTGCGAGCCGCCCAGATGCGGCGCCAGCCAGTCGGACAGCACCAGCACACGAATGATCTCGCCGAGGCCCAGCGTCGCCATGGCGAGATAGTCGCCGCGCACCCGCAGCACCGGCAGGCCGAACAGCATGCCGGCCGCCGCCGCCAGCAGCACCGCCACCGGCAGCGCCACCCAGAACGAGACATCGGCAATCGCCAGCGGGCCGGTGGAGCACAGCAGCGCAACGGTGTAGGCACCGACCGCGAAGAAGGCGACGAAGCCGAGATCGACCAGGCCGGCAAGACCCAGCTCGATGTTCAGCCCCATGCCCATCAGCATATAGAGCGCCACCAGCATGGCGACCTGGGCGACGAAGTCGTTGGTAACCAGCGGCAGCAGGACAACGCCGGCGAACAGCAACACCATCGCCGGCCGCGACATGCCGGACCGCGGGACCCGCGCCGGGCGCCGTAACCGGCCGCGCACCATGGACAGCGCCGCGACCAGGAAGAACAGCACCAGCGCCGCGCCGGAATTGATGCCGGCGGGCCCAAAGACCTCGCTTTCGGGACCCGTGGGGTCCGGCATGTTTTCCAGCATACTGGCAAAGACGTCGCGGAACAGGCCAGCGGCGACCACGGCGGCGAGACCGGAAAGGGCGGCGCGGCGCGCATCCCCCGGCAGCCGCGCCACCAGGGCGCCGGCCAGCGCGCCGGCGGCCCCGAGCAGCGGCAATTGAAACAACGCCTGCGCGGAGGCGACCGGCGCACCGAGGCTGAGCGCGCGGGCGAGCATGGGGCTGGCGGCGATCAGGGTGGCGCGCAGATTAACCGCCGCGATCAGCCACACCAGCAGCGAGAGGCAGGCCCCTGCAATCAGCCCGGCGAGCAGGGCGTTGGCCAGCGCGGCCGCCGAACCGGCGCGTGCGTCCCGGCCGGTGGCATAGCCGGCAGCGAACACCATGAGCAGGCCGGCGAGCTGCGACAGCGTCAGCATGCCCTCCACCACATGGCGCTTGTCCATCACCGCATAGGCGCCGATCAGCGCGAAGGCGACCAGCGCCGCCCCGGCGACACCGCCGGTGCGCAGTGCCTCAGTGCGCGCGCTGCGGCGCCGGCGCGCGACCTTGAAGGAGGAGGTGACGGCGTTGAACGACATGGCCCCTCCCCCTCACGCCCGCTTAGCGGCGAGCCGCTCGCCGAGCAGGCCCTGCGGCCGGAAAATCAGGATCATCACCAGCATGCCGTAGCCGATGACGTCCTTGAGCTGGTAGGGCGCGGGAATGCCGTAGCCCTCCAGGATCAGGGCCGGGCCGAGCGCTTCGGCAACGCCGAGCACCAGGCCGCCGAGCATCGCCCCGCCGAGATTGCCGATGCCGCCGAGAATGGCCGCGGCAAAGCCCTTCACCCCCAGGAAGAACCCCATGAAGACGGTGATCTGCTTGAACACCAGCGCGTAGAGCACGCCCGCCACCCCGGCCATGGCGCCGCCGATGGCGAAGGTGGCGACGATGACGGCGGAGACATCGATGCCGACCAGCGCCGCCGCGTCGCGGTCCTCCGACACCGCCCGCATCGCCTTGCCGAGCCTGCTGAGCTTGACGACGGCGAGCAGGCCGGCGAGCACCATGAGCGCCGCGACAAAGGCGACGATCTGCGGGATCGGCATGGTGAAGCCGGCGAAGGTCACCGCGCCTTCCATCCAGCCGAAGCCGGGATAGGCGCGGTTGCGGGTGCCGAACAGGCCGCGCGCGGCATATTGCAGGATGAAGGACATGCCGATGGCGCAGATCAGCGGCGCCAGCGAGCGCACATGCAGGAACGGTCGGTAGGCGATGCGCTCGATGGCAATGGAGACCAGCGCCCCCGCCGCCATGCCGGCCGCCAGCACCAGCGGCAGGGCCAGCAACGGCAGCGCGCCGAGCAGCCCGGTGTCGTTGAGCCCGCCGGCGGCGAACAGCCCGGCGAAGGAGCCCACCATCATCACGTCGCCATGCGCGAAGTTGATCATGCGCAATATGCCGTAGACCATGGTGTAGCCCAGCGCGATGAGCGCGTAGATGCTGCCGATGGTGAGCCCGAACATGGTGAAGGAGGCGAAGTCCGCGGCCGAGTAGGTGCCGGCGGCGATGCCGCCGGCGAGGCCGACCAGGACGAGCGCCGCGACGCCGATGCGGATGGCGAGCAGAATATGATCGACCCAGGTCGACCGCCGCAGCCATTCCGAGACGGCGCCGGGCTCCTTGGCCGAGCCCGGCAGATCGCTCGCGGGCAAATTGCTCGCTGGAAGGTCGCTCACGGGTAGATCCGCTTCGGGTTGGTGCCCGGTGCGAAGCTTGCCTGATCGGCGCTGGTGAACTCCCAGATGGCGTAGGTCGCCGCGCCGCAGTCGCCATTGGCGTCGCAGCCGAGCTGGCCGGTGAGGCCGGCGAGGTCCTTGGTCGCCATCATGGCGTCGTAGAGCGCCTTCTTGCCGACATAGAGGTTGCCCTCGGCATCGGTCTTGCCGACCTTCGTGATCGCGGTGAGCGTCAGCAGTGCGGAATCATAGCCATAGGCGCTGAAGCCGCCGATCGGGGCTTCGCCGTATTCGGTGGTGAAGCTTTTCACGAAATCCGGGAACTTGGTCGAGAACAGGTCGGTCGACGGACCGACGATGTTGAAGCCGACGATCTTCGGCCCCACCGCCTCGATGACATTGGCGCTGAACACGCCTTCGCCGCCGATCACCTTGGTGTCGGCCAGCGCCGCCACTTCCTGCTTCTGCCGCATCAGAAAGCCGATCGAGGAGGTGAAGACCGGCGTGAAGATCAGCGCCGGCTTCTTGGTTGCGATGCGGGTGAGCACCGGGCGCAGATCGGTGTCGGTGGGCGCGATCGCCTCGCTGGCGACGATGGTGCCGCCCTTGGCCGCAAAATCCTTCTCGAAAGCGCGGACCAACTGCTCGGTATAGGGGCTGCCGTCATGGATGGTGGCGGCAGTCTTCAGGCCGAGCGTGTCATAGACATAGGCGGCGGTGAAAGCGGAGCTTTTCAGGTCGTTCGGGATGACGCGCAGGAAGCCCTTGAAGCCGTCCGGCCGGTCCACCGCGGTCAGCGCCGGAGCGGTGGCCCCAAAAGCGACGCTGGGAATGCCGGCGCGCCACAGGATGGGCGCACCGACGCGGGCGCCGGAGGAGCAGCTCGGGCCGAGCACGGCGAGCAACTGCTTATTGCCGGCGAGCTTGGTGGCTGCGGTCTGGCCGCCTTCCGCCGTGCATTGGGCGTCCTCGCCCATGAGCTTCACCGGATGGCCGAGCACCGCGCCGAAATCCTTGATGGCGACTTCGGCGCCGCGCAGTTCGTCGATGCCCTGGTTGGTGTCGCCGCCCGACTGCGAGGAATAGCCCCCTAACAGCACCGGCTGGCCCTTGGCGATCTTGACGACGCCAAGCGGATCGGTAACCGGCCCCAGCGTCTCGGCATGGCCGACCGCACCGGCGAGCTGAAAGGCGATAAGACTTGCCGCAGCAAGCAACGTGGTCTTCATGACTGTGCGTCCTCTGGTTGGTTGCGCACGGCCTTTGCGGCCGCCTTGTTCTCGAAAGCCACGCGTAGACACCGCGGCGCCGGGGGACGCCGCGGCCGGGAACTCATTCGGCGGCGGCCGAAACCGGGGCGCCGATCGCCTTGAGCGGGCCGACCTCGCGCTCCACCAGCGGCAGCACCTCGGCGCCGAAGCGCTCCAGCGCGCGGCGGGCGCGGGCCACCGGCATGTCGCCGAACTGGAAGAAGCAGTTGTAGTGCTGCGGGTTGAGGCGCCGGATTTCCGCCACCAGCTTCTGCGCGACGAGGTGCGGATCGCCGATCAGCAGATTGTCGCGGAAGGTCTCGATCGGCGGCTCGTCCGGGATCGGGGCGGCGACGACGAAGGAGCCGTCGAGCGTCAGCACATTGGAGCGCAGCCCGTGCACCATGCGGCCGACATAGCGGGCACGCTCGGCGGCCTCCAGCGCTTCCGAGGCGCTGTCGGTGACGTGGATGTATTGCTGCAGCGCCACCGGCATGGCAGCGCCGTCGAGCCCGGCCTTCTCCCAGGACCCGCGCACCTGCTCGGCGATGTTGAACAGAGCACCGGTGCCACGCCAGCCGGCGGTGATGAAGGGCACGGCGCCCCATTTCGCCAGCGCCTTCAGAATGGGCGGGTGCGGCGAGGTGCAATAGATCGGCGGCAGCGGCTGCTGCACCGGGCGCACCGTGATCACGCTCTCCGGCACGGAGATGTGCTCGCCCTGAAACGCCACCCGGCCTTCGGTGAGCGCCTGTTCGACCACCGACCAATATTCCAGGAAGGTCTCGGTCTTCTTGGCGACGTCGGCGCCGTAGCGCTCGAATTCATAGGCCTGGTAGCCGGTGCCGACGCCGAGCACGGCGCGCCCGCCGGTCATCTGGTCCAGCAGGGCGATCTCCTGCGCCACCCGCATCGGATGGTAGAGCGGCAGCACCACCACCCCGGCGCCGAGCCGGATGCGGCTGGTGTGGCCGGCCATGTGCGCCGCCATCATCAGCGGCGAGACGCTGACCGAATAATTGGTGAAATGGTGCTCGGCGAACCAGGCGATCTCGAAGCCGATCTCCTCCGCGAGCTTCACCATGGAGCGGGTGTCCTCGATGACCCCGCCGGTGCCGCCCGGATTGTCGCGCAACCCCATGAGGTTGAAGATACCGAAGTGCATTGTGATCTCTGATCGGTGAAGGTTGCGAATTTTGAAGATTTAGAAAGAAATTGCCCTACGCGATGAAGTATCCGCCGCTGATGGCGACGGTCTCGCCGACCATGTAGCGGTTCTTCTCCGACAGCAGGAACACCACGACGTCGGCGACGTCGTCCGGCTCGGCGGCACGGCCCAGCGCGGTCTGTGCGGCAAGCTCCGGAAGGAAGCCGGCGGCCTTGGCCTTCTCGGTGGCGATGCCCGCCGGGGCGACGCCGTTGATGAGGATGTTGTCGGGGGCCACCGCCAGCGCCATGCTCTTGGTGAGGCTGACCACCGCCGCCTTCATCGCCGCATAATGGGCGTTCTTCGGATGCGCCTTCAGCGCGTCGATCGAGGCGATGTTGACGATGCGCCCGCCGCCTGCCGACTGCATGTGGGCGATTGCGGCGACCGAGACATTGTAGAGGCCCCGCACATTGACCGAGAAGCTGAAGTCCCAATCGGCGTCGGTGATCTCCAGGATCGGCCGGCGCGGATAGACGCCGGCGCAATTGCACAGGCCGTGAATGCGACCCGCCGTCGACGCCGCCGCATCGACCAGAGCTTTCGCGCTGTCGCGGGTGGTGATGTCGCCGATGACCGCGAACGCCTTGCCGCCCTTGGCCGCGATCTCGGCCACCACAGCGTCCGCGCCCGCCTGGTCGATCTCGATCACCGCGACCTGCGCGCCGGCGTCGGCAAGGGCGAGGCTGATGGCGCGGCCGAGCCCGCTGCCGCCGCCCGTGACGATGATGGTGTGGTCTTTCATGAAGGCTCCGGTGTCTCAGGCGCCGTCCGCCGGGCGGAGCGCGCTGCCGGAATGGGAGTGTTCCAGCGCGCCTGCCCCACCGCAAACGATGAATTCTACTGGCGCGATAAGCTCAGGTGCCGGCCGATGCCGGCGGCAAGTGGGGCTTGACCTTGCATAAGAACAGCTAATTTGCGGCACCGCCCGGCGCTTTCTATCGTCGGCGTTTGCGGCCATGGTGAGTACCCGGCCGCAAGGATGAGGACTGCATGACCAAGCTCGGCCTCTTCAGCCTCATGGGCCTCTACGACCGCAACACCTCGCCCGCCTCGGTGCTGCGCACCACGGTGGACACGGTGCGGATGGCGGAGGATTTCGGCTTCGACGTCGCCTGGTTCGCCGAGCACCATTTCACCAACCATTCCATCTGTCCGTCCTCGCTGGTGATGGTGGCGCATGTGGCGGCCGAGACCACCCGCATCCGCCTCGGGCCGGCGGTGCTCGCTTTGCCGTTCTACGAGCCGCTGCGGGTGGTGCAGGAAGCCGCCTTCGTCGACCTGATGACCCGCGGCCGGCTGGTGCTGGGCCTCGGTTGCGGCTACCAGCCTTATGAGTTCGATCGCTTCCGGGTCGATCCCAATTACCGGCACAAGAAGATGCTGGAGACCTGGGACATCATCGAGCAGGGGCTGACCTCCGGCATCGTGGAATATTCCGGCGAGTTCCACAGCATTCCGCGCACGGAACTTTCCATGCGCCCGTTCGGGCTCGCCATGCCGGAAGTGTTCGTGGCGAGTTCGCACCCCGACATCATCGCCCGCATGGCGCCGCGCGGCGACACGCCGTTCATGAGCTTCGGCCATCGCGGGCTGGCGGAGGCGTTGAGCTTCCGCTCCATCATCGCCGAGCGCTGGGTCGCCGGCGGTGGCGACGCCGCCACCATGCCGCTGGCGGTGCAGCGCTACATCTATGTCACCGACGACCCGGTCGATGCCCGCCACGCTGCGCAATGCGTGCGCAACCTCGCCCGCGCCGCCGTGCCGCTCTCGACCGCCAGCCCGAACAAGGACGGGCCGTTCCTGCGGCTGATGCCGCTGAACGACGAGCCCCCGCTGGACGATTTTCTGGAAAACGCCGTCATCGGCCCGGCCGACTATTGCGTGCAGAAGCTGGCGGAGGAAATCCAGACGCTGCGGCCCAGCCACTTGTCGTGCTTCATGGGCTTTGCCGGCATCGGACGGCGCGAGACGCTCGCCTCGCTGGAGCGCTTCGGCTGCGACGTCATTCCCCAGCTCGACGGCCTTATTGAGCTGCGCGATACCGAACTCCAGGACGCGGCCTGATGGCCAAGCGCCCGGACGAGCCGCGCTTCGCCCCCACAGAGCCCGACGCCGCCCGCCCGGCCCCGCCTGCCGCCCGCCGCCCGACCCGGCTGCCGCCGCTCAATCTGTTCCGGGTGTTCGACGCCGCGGCGCGGCACGGCAATTTCACCTCGGCCGCCGAAGAATTGTGCGTCACACAATCGGCGGTGAGCCAGCAGATCCGCCAGCTGGAAGAGCTGCTCGAAGTCCGCCTGTTCCGCCGCATGCCGCGCCGGGTGGAACTGACCCGCGAGGGCACCGCGCTGGCGAGTGCGGTGGGCGAATCCATCGGGCTGCTGGTGCGCGCCTGCGAGCGGATCGCCGATCCCAAGGCGCCGGTGGTGCTGTGCGTCAACGCCCCGCCCTCTATCGCCTCGCGCTGGCTGGTGCCGCGGCTCAAGCGCTTCATGCAGCTTTACCCGCAGTTCAAGGTCACGCTGCTGGCCTCCAACGACCCAGTGGATTTCGACCGCCAGGACATCGACGTCGCCATTCGCTGGGGCAGCGGGGTGTGGCCCAATGCGCGGGTGGAGATGCTGGCGCCGGACCGGCTGTTCCCGGTATGCAGCCCGGCGCTGCTGCGCGAGGGGCCGGCGCTCGCCCGCCCGCGCGACATGGCGCGCCACACTTTGCTGCAGGTGGTGAATGGCAGCTTCTGGGGCACCTGGTTCGCCGCCGCCGGCGCCGGCCACGTCGCTTTCGAGGAAACGCTGTATTTCAACGATGCCGGCCTGATGCTCGACGCCGCGGTGCAGGGCCAGGGCATCGCGCTGGCGAGCCCGCTGCTGGCGGAGAGCGACCTTAAGGCCGGGCGTCTGGTGCGCCCGTTCGATGTCGAGATCGAAACCGGCTCGGGTTTCTATGTGCTCACCAGCCCGGACTATTCCGAGAAGTCGGCGGTTGCGGAATTCCGCGCCTGGATCGGCTTCGAAGGCCACGAGAGCGGCTGACGCCTCTCCCCTCCCCTCTTCAGGACCGCATCATGCTTCGACTGGGTTTCATCGGCACCGGCACGCTTGCCGCCGCCGTCATCGACGGGCTTCAGGCCATCCGCGCCGAGCCGCTCGCCATCCTCGTCTCGCCTCGGGCGGAGAGCACGTCGCGCGCCCTTGCCGAGCGCCATGCGGAGGTTACCCGCGCCGCCTCCAATGCCGAAGTGGTGGAAGGCTCGGACGTGGTGTTTCTCGGCGTGCGGCCGTCCCAGCTCGACGATGCCGCCGCTGGCCTGCCGTTCCGGCCGGAGCAGACCGTGGTGAGCTTTCTCGCCGGCGTGCCGCATGCGCGGGTGCTGGCCGCCGTCGCGCCGGCCCAAACCGTGGTGCGGGTCAATCCGCTGCCGCCGATCCGGCTGCGCCAGGGGCCGGTGGTGATCTATCCGGCCGATCCGCTGGTGGAGCGGCTGTTCGCCGGGCTCGGCGACCTGATCGTTGCGACGAAGGAGAGCGATCTCGCCAATATCGGCATCGCCAGCGCGATGATGTCGACGCACTACGCGCTGCAAAACCGCATCATTGCCTGGCTGGTGTCGCGCCAGATGGCGCCCGACGGCGCGCAGGCCTATGTGCGCTCGATGTTTTCCGGCCTCGCCGCCACCGGGCTCGATGCACTGGCGCGCCGCGAGGCGATCGACCCTGCCGATTACGAGACGCCGGGCGGGCTGAACTGGCGCGGGCGCGGATATCTGACCGAGAATGGCTGGTTCGACGAGGCCGAGCGCGCGCTCGACGCCATCGAGGCGCATGCGCGGCAATTGATGGCGAAGGGCTGACGGCGGCGGCCTAGCGAGCCGCGCCGTCATAGGCGCTCTGCGCCGCCAGCACCGCATCCATGTTGCATTCGGCCCAGTGCGCCAGCGCCGCCACGGTGTCCGTCAAGGTGCGGCCGAGCGGGGTCAGCGCGTATTCGACCGTCACCGGTACAGTGGCGAACACGGCGCGCGAGATCAGCCCGTCGCGCTCCAGCTTCTTCAGCGCCTGCGACAGAACTTTCTGTGAAATGCCCTTGATGTCGCGCCTCAACTGATTGAAACGCACCGGCCCGCTCTTGAGCCGGTCGAGTATCAGCAGTGCCCATTTGTCGGCCAGCCGGTCGAGCACAAGGCGGGTCGGGCATTTGTCTTCGTAAACATCAAAAACGCTCATCGCCACCCCTTCGCCTCGCGTGCAGCCGGACCCGGTTTCCTTGTGGAAACCATGTGTGCTGAAAGTGCTCTCTTTCGGCCTGCCTGGATTAGACGTATCTATCCAATCGAAACATGGTTTCAACTGGATACTAAGGAGATTGATGATGGCAGGCAAGGTTCTGGTGCTCGGCGCAACCGGCAATGTCGGCACGCCGCTGGTTGCGGCGCTGATTGCGGCCGGCGAGGCCGTGAAGGCGGCATCGCGCACCGGCAAGCCGGTGGCGGGCGCGGAAGGCACCGTCTTCGACTTCAACGATCCCTCGACCTTCGGCCCGGCTTTCGAAGATGTCGACCGCGCGTTCGTGATGCTGCCGTCCGGCCATGTGGACATAACGGAACTGCTGCTGCCGGTGATCGAAGCCGCCGCCGCGCGCAAGGTGAAGGTGGTGTTGCAGAGCGTGTTCGGCGTCGATGCCGATGATGCCATCCCCTATCGGCAGGTGGAGATCGCGCTGGAGCGCTCGGGCACGGCCTATGTGATCCTGCGGCCGAACTGGTTCGCCGACAATTTCCACACCTTCTGGAAGCCCGGCATCGACCATGGCGTGATCGCTTTGCCCGCCGGCGACGGGGCATCGAGCTTCATCGACACGCGCGACATCGCCGCGAGCGCGGCCGCCGCCTTGACCGGCGATCGTTTCGACGGCCGGGCCTTCAACCTCACCGGCCCCGCCGCGGCAACCTATGCGCAGGCCGCTTCGGTGCTGTCCGCCACAATCGGCAAGCCGGTGGCCTACACCGCCATCGACGACGCCGCCTTCATCGGCATCCTTACCGGCGTCGGCGTGCCGGAGGTCTATGCGACCTTCCTGGCGTCGATCTTCTATCCGGTCCGGCAGGGTTGGACCGCCGCCGTCACCCCCGATGTCGAGACCCTGACCGGCAAGCCGCCGCGTTCGCTGGCGACCTATGCGGCCGACCATGCGGCGGCTCTGAAAGCCTGAGCGTGTCCCGATCTAATGCAAAGGCAGGAAGATCGGGACCAGCAGCACGCTGACGATCGCCACGATCACCGCAAACGGCGCGCCGACCTTGACGAAATCACCGAACCCATACTGGCCGGGCCCCACCACCAGCGTGTTCACCGGCGATGAGATCGGCGTCATGAAGGCGGTGGACGCCGCCAGGGCGATGATCATGGCGAACGGATAAGGCGAGGCGCCGAGGTCCTTGGCGATGGCCAGCGCCACCGGCGCCATGAGCACGGCGGTGGCGGTGTTGGAGATGAACAGGCCGAGCAGCGCGGTGATGACGAACAGCGTCGCCAGCACCAGGCGCGGCGAGGCGCCGCCGACCAGATCGACCACGGCGTCGGCCGCCAGATCGACGCCGCCGGTGCGCTGCAAGGCCAGCGAGAACGGCAGCATGCCGACGATCAGCACCAGCGTCTTCCAGCTGATCGAGCCGTAGGCGCTGTTGAAATCGACGCAGCCGAGCAGCCCCATCAGCAGGCAGCCGATCAGTGCCGCCTGCACGTTCGGCACCACGCCGCTGACCATCAGCACCACCACCAGGCCGAGCACGCCGAGCGCATAGGGTGCGCGGCTGGCGGCGGGCAGCACCTCTTCCAGCTCCGCCGGCAGGTTGAGCACCACCATGTCGGCGGTGTGACCTTGCAGATCGCGAATGTCCGACCAGAAGCCGATCAGCAGCAGCGTGTCGCCGAGCTTCAGCGTCTCGTCGAGCATGTTGTCGGTCACCACCGCGCCGCCATGGCGCAGGCCGATGACGGTGAGGCCGTATTCGGAGCGCAGATGGGCCTGTCGCACGGTCTGGCCGATCAGCGGCGATTCCGACGGCAGGATGACCTCGGCCATGCCGATCTCCTGCGAGCGGTCGCTGAAATAGTCGCGGCCTTCGACGAACGGGCGCGGCTCCAGCGCATAGGCCGTCCGCAGCCGCTCGATCTCGTCGGACGAGGCGTTGGCGTCGACCAGCAAGATGTCGCCCGCCGCGATCTGGGTCTGCGCCATCGGCCGCAGCACCGTCGCCGCCATGCCGGTGCCGCGCTCGATGGCGAGCAGATTGATGCCGCGCTCGCGCATCGCCAATTGGTCGAGCCGCTTGCCGACCAGCGGCGAGCCCGCGCTGACCCGCACCCGCTGCTCGCGCTCAGCCAGCCGGTAGCGCTCGGTCCAATCGCGCAGCGTCGGGCGGCCATTGGCGGCGGTGGCCACCGGCTTGGCCGCAAGCAGGCGACGGGCCACCAGCATGTAGAGAATGCCGAGAACGAGGATCGGCACGCCGAACGGGGTGAAGCTGAAGAACGAGAAGCTCTCGCCGCCCTGCCGCATCAGTTCGGCATTGACGACGAGGTTCGGCGCGGTGGCGACCAGAGTCAGCATGCCGGAGATCAAGGCGGCGAAGCTCAGCGGCATCATCAGCCGGCCCGGCGACATGCCGCGATTCTGCGAGATGCGCAGCACCACGGGGATGAAGATGGCGACCACGGCGGTGGAACTCATCAGCGAGCCGAGCCCGCCCACCGCCGCCATCAGCAGCACCAGCAGGCGGTTCTCGCTGCTGCCCGCCGTGGCGTCGAGCCAGTCGCCCAGCCGGCGCGCCACCCCGGTGCGCACCAGACCCTCGCCGATGACGAACAGCGCGGCGATGAGGATGATGGAGGAATCGCTGAACCCCGCCAGCGCTTCGTTCATGGTGATGACGCCGGTGAGCGGCATCGTCACCAGCACCAGCAGCGCGACGGCGTCCATGCGCGGCTTGTTGATGATGAACATCGCCACCGCCGCCGCGAGCATGAGCAGGACAAGGGCGAGACTGGTGTTCATCGAGGCTTCCAATTCGGCGGACCGGGGGTGAGCTTGTTTCACCAATTGGCCGGCGGCGTCCACCGGAAAACCGCAGGCAAGGCCCGCGCGCCGGCTTCGCTTTGGTGTAGACAAGGGCCCGGCAGTTGGGACAGACGCACATGGCGCGGATAAGCATCGTTCACACCACGGAATACACCTACCGCAATCCGGTGGGCCTGACCCGCCACCGGCTGATGGTACGCCCGGACGACAGCCACGATCTGCGCCTGCATTTCGCCGATCTGAAGATCGATCCGCCGCCCTCCGCCGTGCGCTGGAAGCACGACATGTTCGACAACTCCATCTGCTTCGTGGAATGGCCGACGGATCTGCGAACCGAGCGGCTCAGCATCGTCTCGACGCTCGACCTCACCCACCATCCCGACGGCCAGGAGTTGCCGGAATACAGCCTGGACGCGGTGGCCGACGAATTCCCGTTCTCCTACGCCCAGAACGAAATGCCGGACCTGGCGCGGCTCGCCGAGCGCCAGCTTCCCGACCCGGACCGCAAGGTCGACGCCTGGGCCCGCCGCACCGTCGCCGCCGCCGGCAGCACCAAGACCCTGAAGGTGCTGGAGGCGATGACCCACGCCATCAAGGCCGACTTCCGCTATGGTGCGCGCCATGAGGAAGGCACCCAGACCGCGGCGCAGACGGTGGAACTGGGCACCGGCACCTGCCGCGATTTCGCCGTGCTGATGATGGAGGCGCTGCGCAGCTTCGGCCTCGCCACTCGCTTCGTCAGCGGCTACCTCTATGATGACACCTCCGGCACCACGCGCGGCGGCGGCAGCACCCATGCCTGGTGCGGGGTCTATCTGCCCGGCGCCGGCTGGGTGGAATACGACCCGACCAACGGCCTGGTCGCCGGCGCCAACCTCATCCGCGTCAGCGTCACCCGCGAGGCGGCACAGGCCATCCCGATCTCCGGCGGCTTCGTCGGCAATGCCGACGATCCGCTCGCCATGCATGTCGACGTCTCGGTCGGCGCCGTGCCCAGCCGATGAGCCTCAACCCCGCGCCGGACGCGGCCGGCGCGCAGAGCTGGGTCTCGACCGGCCGCCTGCCGCCCGCGGAGGTGGTGGCGGCCGCGGTGCGCGAGACGCACGAGCGCTTGCGTGCGAATATTGAAGGTTGCAACGCGCACATCTATCCCTCGCTCGCCGCCATGCCGGGGGAGCTGTTCGGCGTCTGCCTCATCGGCACCGACGGCGCGTGCCACGCGGCGGGTGATTTTGAGCGCGACTTCACCATCATGAGCGTGTCGAAGCCGTTCGTCTTCGCGCTGCTGTGCCAGGCCATCGGCCCGGACGAGGCGCATGCGAGGCTCGGGGCCAACGCCACCGGCCTGCCGTTCAATGCGCTGGAAGCGCTGGAGCGCGCCGCAGACGGGCGCACCAATCCGATGGTCAATCCCGGCGCCATCGCCGCCTCCAGCCTGGTGCCGGGCGTGAACCGCGCGGAAAAATGGCGCACCATCCGCGACGGGCTTTCGCGTTTTGCCGGCCGCGCGCTCTGCGTGGACGAGGAGGTGTATGGCTGCGCCATCGCCGGCAATTCCCGCAACCAGGCCATCGCCCGGCTGTTGCAGACCTGCGGACGGCTCGATGCCGACCCGGTGGAAGCGATCGACATCTACACGCTGCAATGCTCGCTGCGGGTGACGGCAAAGGACCTCGCCGTCATGGGCGCGACGCTGGCCGCCGGCGGGGTCAATCCGCTGACCAAAGAGCGGGTGATCGACGCCGGCATCTGCCGGTTCGCGCTGGCGGTGATGGCGACGGCGGGCCTGTACGAGACCTCCGGCGACTGGCTCTACCGGGTCGGGCTGCCAGGCAAGAGCGGCATTGCCGGCGGCATGGTGGCCGTGGCGCCGGGAAAGGCCGCCCTCGGCACCTTCTCGCCGCGGCTGGACGCCACTGGCAACAGCGTCCGCGGCCAATTGGCGGCGCGCCATATTTCGGAACGGCTCGGGCTGAACCTGTTCGCCTCGAATGCGCCGGTTTAAACCCGGCATATCGGAAAGGCGGTCGCGAACGGCGTGCTAGGCTCGGCGGGCCTTGTTATGCGAGACCCGCCATGCCCCTGATCGATACCCGCCGCCACCAGATGTTCCCCGTGCTCGATGCCGCGCAGGTCGCCACCGCACGGCGCTTTGCCAGCGGGGCGCCGCGCGCCTTCGCGCCCGGCGAGGTGGTCTACGACATCGGCGCCCTCAACGCCTCGTCCTGGCTGGTGCTGGAGGGATCGATCGAGGTGGCGCGCCGCGATGGCCTTGGCCACGAGAAGCCGATCGCCGCCATGGAGCCCGGCCAGTTCACCGGCGAGGTGAGCGCGCTGGCGGGCCATGCCTCGCTGGCCACCGGCCGGGCGGGCGCGCAGGGCTGCACCGCCGTCCCGCTCGACGCCGCGCATCTGCGCGCGCTGATCATCGGTTCGGCCGATGTCGGCGAGGTGATGATGCGCGCGCTGATCCTGCGGCGCGTCGGGCTGATCGAGGCGGACGCCTCCGGCTCGGTGCTGGTCGGCCACCCCGGACAGCCCGATCTCGTGCGGCTGCAGGGGTTTCTGAACCGCAACGGCTATCCCAACACCATTCTGAACGCCGCGGACGACGAGGAAGGCCGCAACCTGATCGAGCGGCTCGGCATCCTGCCGGAGGAATTGCCGCTGATGGTGTGCCCCAGCGGCACGGTGCTGAAGCGCCCCAGCAATGCGGAGGCCGGCGCCTGCGTCGGCATGATCCCGACGCTCGACCCCGGCCATGTCTATGACGTCGCGGTGGTCGGCGCCGGGCCGGCTGGGCTGGCGACCGCGGTCTATGCGGCATCCGAAGGGCTCAGCGTGCTGGTGATCGACCAGAACGCCTATGGCGGCCAGGCCGGCGCCTCGGCGCGGATCGAGAACTATCTCGGCTTTCCGACCGGCATCTCCGGCCAGGCGCTGGCCGGGCGCGCTTATGTCCAGGCGCAGAAGTTCGGCGCCCAACTGGCGATTCCGCTGAAGGTGACGGCGCTGGATTGCGGCCCGAAGGACCGGCCCGCCGGCGATCCTCTGGGGCTCGAACTCTCCAATGGCGACACGGTTCGCGCGCGATCCGTCGTCATCGCCTCGGGCGCGCGCTACCGGCGGCCGGACATTGCGGAACTGTCGACCTTCGAAGGCGCCGGCATTTCCTATTGGGCCTCGCCGGTCGAGGCCCGCTTGTGCGAAGGCGAGGAGGTGGCGCTGGTGGGCGGCGGCAATTCCGCCGGACAGGCGGTGGTGTTCCTGGCGCCGAAGGTGAAGCACCTGCATCTCGTCATCCGCGGCAAGGGGCTGGAGGCGACGATGTCGCGCTATCTCATCGAGCGCATCGCCTCGCTGCCGAACGTCACCCTGCATACCGGCACCGAGGTGAGCGCGCTGCAAGGCGACCGGGCGCAGGGACTGTCCGGCGTGGAGTTCCGCAACCGCGCCACCGGCGCGCTGCATGCCTGCCCGGTGCGGCATCTGTTTCTGTTCATCGGGGCCGACCCCAACGCGGACTGGCTGGCGGGATGCGTGCAGGTGGACGCCGCCGGGTTCGTCGTGACGGGCGGCGCGAGCGCGGACGGCGCCCGCCCGGCTTTTCCGCTGGAGACCGACCGGGCCGGCGTGTTCGCGATCGGCGACGTGCGGGCCGGCTCCACCAAGCGGGTGGCCGCCTCCGTCGGCGAAGGTGCCGCCGTGGTTTCCCAGATCCATGGCTTTCTCGCCGCCTCGGCGTGATAGAGGGTGCGCCAGCGATTCGACGGAGGCTGGCGCGACCCATGATGTTCGAGACGGCGGCGACCCCCGAGGCGGCGATCGATCGGCTGGAGCAGCTCTACAGCACGGCGCGCGAAGCGCTGCGGAGCGATCTCGACCGCTTTTTCGAGAGCGGCCGGCCGCCCGACGCGCAAGAGCGGGCACGCTACCGCTACCCCCTGCTGCGGGTGACGTACCGCCCGGTGACCTATTCGGTGGTGAGCCAGCGCGGCTATGCCAAATTCGCGGTGCCAGGCGTCCATCAGACCACGGTGACCCACCCCGGCGAGTTCCGCGCCTATCTGCTCGACCAGTTGCGCCCGCTGGTCGAGGAATTCGGCGCCACCATCGAGACCGGCGTCAGCACGCAGGAAATTCCCTATCCCTATGCGCTGGACGGCGGCGACGAGCTGGGGCGCGGCCGGGTGACGGCCTCCGAACTGGCGCGGCATTTCCCGACGCCGCTGCTGTCACTGGTCGGCGACGAGATCGCCGACGGCGCCTTCGAGCTGGTGGAGGGCGAACCGCGGCCGTTGGCGCTGTTCGACGCGGTGCGCGTCGACTATTCGCTGCGCCGGCTGGTGCACTACACCGGCACCGACTGGCGCGCCGTGCAGCCCTGGATTCTCCTGACCAATTACCACCGCTATGTCGACCAGTTCGTCCGCTCCGGCCTCGCCGAGATCGCGGCCGGCACCGCGGAAGCGCTGGTGACGCCGGGCGGCATCCGCATCGATCGCGACGGCATCGATGTCGAGGCCGCCGAGCGCGTGATGTCGGCGCCCTGGCACCGCTACCAGATGCCTGCCTATCATCTGGTCCGCGAGGGCGGCACCGGCGTGACGCTGGTCAATATCGGCGTCGGCCCGTCGAACGCCAAGACCATCACCGACCATCTCGCGGTGCTGCGGCCGCATTGCTGGCTGATGGTGGGCCATTGCGGCGGCCTGCGGCAGACCCAGATCATCGGCGACTATGTGCTGGCCCATGCCTATCTGCGGCAGGACGGCATTCTCGACGAACTGGTGCCGACCGACATCCCGATCCCCGCGCTCGCCGAAGTGCAGGTGGCGTTGCAGCAGGCGGCGGCCGAGATTACCGGCGAAGAAGGCGACCAGTTGAAGCGGCGCCTGCGCACCGGCACGGTGGTGACGCAGGACGACCGGAACTGGGAATTGCGCTGGACCAAGGAGCGCCGGCGCATCAATCTTTCGCGCGCCATCGCGGTGGACATGGAATCCGGCACCGTGGCGACGCAAGGCTATCGGCTGCGCGTGCCCTACGGCACGCTGCTGTGCGTCTCCGACAAGCCGCTGCACGGCGAGATCAAGCTGCCAGGCGCCGCCAATGCCTTCTATGAGCGGGCCGTGAGCGAGCACCTGAAGATCGGCCTCGCCGCGCTGGACAAGCTGAAGAACGCCGGCGCCGTGATCCATTCGCGCAAGCTGCGCTCCTTCGACGAACCTCCCTTCCGCTGACCGGCGTTTGGCGCTGGACCGTCGGCAGCCGCCCCACTACCCTGCCACCCATGTGCCCGGCGCTCATCATATTCGACTGCGATGGCGTGCTGATCGACAGCGAAGTCATCAGCGCCCGTGCGCTGATCGCCGAACTGGCAAACCACGGCGTGGACGTCGATCGCGCCTATGTGGCCCGGCATTTTCTCGGGCGCTCCTATCCGCTGGTGCGCACCGTGGTGCGCGAGCGTCTCGGCGTGCATCTGCCCGATGCGTTCGAGGAGGCCTATCGCAGCCGCCTGCTGGCGGCCTATCAGGATGAATTGCAGGTGATGGCGGGTGCGGCGGAGACGGTGGAGGCGCTGCGCGTGCCCTATTGCGTGGCCACCTCGTCCTCGCCGCCGCGGCTGGCCCGCTCGCTGGAGATCACCGGGCTGGCGCCGCTGTTCGCCGGGCGCGGCTTCACCGCCAGCGAGGTGGCCCGCGGCAAGCCGGCGCCGGACCTGTTTCTGCATGCCGCCGCGCGCATGGGCACCGAGCCCGCGCGCTGCACTGTTATCGAAGACAGCCCGATCGGCCTCGAAGCGGGCATCGCGGCCGGCATGCAGGTGTGGCACTTCACCGGCGGCAGCCACCTGGCCGGGGCGGAACTGGACTTGCCGGACCATGTTCGCCCGGCGCGCAGCTTTGCGAGCTTCATGGAGATTCGCGCCGCCGTGCCGGAATTGTTCGACACCCATGCGGGCTACGCGGTCACCGCATGAGTGCGCCTGCCGAAAGCGATGCCTCCGCCGACGACCAGGCCGCCCGCGCCGCCTGGTTCTATTATGTCGGCGGGCTCACCCAGGACCAGATCGCCGGCGAGATGGGCGTGTCGCGCCAGCGGGCGCAGCGGCTGGTGAGCCGTGCGGTGGCCGCGGGGCTGATCCATGTCCGTCTCAACCACACGCTGGCGAGCGGTATCGCGCTGGAATCGGCGCTGCGCGACCGCTTCGGGCTGGTACGGTGCCGGGTCATGCCGGGGCTCGGTGCCAATGGCGACCCGGTGCGCAGCATCGCCGCCGCCGCCGCCGCGGAAATGGAGCGCGTGCTGCGCGAGCCCCGGCCGCTGGTGATCGCGCTCGGCACCGGCCGGGCAATGCGGGCCATGGTCGAGGCGCTGGGCGTGATCGAGGCGCTGCAGCACCGGCTGGTCTCGCTCATCGGCAACATCGCCCCGGACGGCTCGGCCTCGTATTTCGAGGTCATCATGCGGCTGGCCGAAAAAGTCCGGGCGCCGCACTACCCGATGCCGGTGCCGGTGATCGCCACAACGCCGCAGGAGAACGCCGCCTTCCACGCGCTTGGGCCGGTGCGCACGGTGCGCGAACTGGCCAATGCCGCCGATGTCAGCTTCGTCGGCGTCGGCCAGATGACCGACGACGCGCCGCTGCTGACCGACGGCTTCCTCAGCGCCGCGGAACTGCACGAGGTGCAGAGGGAAGGCGCGGTTGGCGAGGTGGCCGGCTGGATCTTCGATGCCGAGGGCCGCTATCTCGATCTGGCGCTGAACCAGCGCGTCGGCGGCGTTCGCGTTCATGCCGCGTCCGCCGACCGGCCGGTGATCGCCATCGCGGCCGGCCCGTCCAAGGTCGTGCCGATCACGGCGGCGCTTAAATCGCGCATCATCAACGGCTTGGTGACCGACGAGCCCACCGCCGCGGGCATTCTCGCCCGCTAAACCACCACCCGCGCGCGCCGACCTATATCCGCTGCCCGTAAGGAAGGGGCTTGACGCTGCCGCGCCTTGAATGAATATTTGCCCATAAGGCGATGAATTGCTCAAAAAGTCGCTAAAACGGAGGAAGCCAATGAAGGTTACGATTCCCACCCTTTTGGGTGCGTCGCTGGCTGTCGCCCTCGCGGGCAGCGCCATGGCGCAGACGACCATCACCGTGGCGACGGTGAACAATGGCGACATGATCCGCATGCAGCGGCTGACGCCGGAGTTCAACGCCAAGCATCCCGACATCAAGGTCAATTGGGTCACGCTGGAAGAAAACGTGCTGCGCCAGCGCGTCACCACCGATATCGCCACCAAGGGCGGCCAGTATGACGTGCTGACCATCGGCAATTACGAAGTGCCGATCTGGGCCAAGCAGGGCTGGCTGCTGGCGCTCGACAATCTCGGCGCCGACTATCACCCCGAGGACATCATGCCGGCGGTGGCGGCGAGCCTCGCCAGGGACGGCAAGCCCTATGCTGCGCCGTTCTATGCTGAAAGCTCCATGCTGATGTACCGCACCGACCTTCTCAAGAAGGCCGGGCTCACCATGCCGGAAAACCCGGACTGGGCCTTCATCGCCCAGGCCGCCGAGAAGATGACCGACAAGGGCGCCGGCGTTTACGGCATCTGCCTGCGCGGCAAGGCCGGCTGGGGCGAGAACATGGCGTTCCTCACCTCCATGGCCAATTCCATGGGCGGAAGCTGGTTCGACAAGAACTGGAAGCCGCAATTCGACAGCCCGGAATGGAAGGCGACGCTCAGTACCTATCTCGACCTGATGACCAAATACGGCCCGCCCGGCGCCTCGTCCAACGGCTTCAACGAGAACCTCGCTTTGTTCCAGACCGGCAAATGCGGCATGTGGATCGACGCCACGGTCGCCGCGTCGTTCATCTCCGATGCCAAGGAATCGAAGGTGGCCGACCGCGTCGGTTTTGCCCCCGCCCCCACCCGGACCGGCGGCAAGAACCATGGCAACTGGCTGTGGTCCTGGAACCTCGCCATCCCCGCCTCCACCGCCAAGGCGGAAGCGGCCAAGGCCTTCGTCGCCTGGGCCACCTCGCAGGACTACACTAAGCTGGTGGCGCAGAAGGACGGCATCGCCAATGTTCCGCCCGGAACGCGGACCTCGCTCTATGAGAATGCCGACTATCTGAAGGCCGCCCCGTTCGCCGCCATGACGCTGACCGCGATCCAGTCCGCCAATACCGCGCATCCTTCGGAGAAGGACGTGCCCTATACCGGCGGGCAGTTCGTCGCGATCCCGGAATTCCAGGCGATCGGCACTGCGGTGGGCCAGCAATTCTCCGCCGCTCTTGCCGGGCAGTCCAAGCCCGAGCAGGCACTTGCCGCGGCGCAGGCGCTGACCGTGCGCGAGATGACGCGCGCCGGCTACCCGAAGTAATCGACCCCGATCGAGCCGGGCCCCGCACGGGGCCCGGCCCACGCCGCGCGCCCGGCTGCCTCGGGGCGCCCCCGCGCGCGTCCCTCATCCCCGCCCGCACAGGATCCGTCCATGGCGACGCAAGCCTCACGCACCGCAGGCCGGCTCATGCTGTCTCCGGCGGTCATCCTGCTGTTTGCCTGGATGATCGTGCCGCTGGCCATGACCGTCTATTTCTCGTTTCTGCGCTTCAACCTGCTGATGCCGGGAACGGAAAGCTTCGCAGGTTTCGAGAACTACGCGTACTTCTTCAGCGACCCCAGCTTCTGGCCGGCACTGATCAACACGCTGGCTCTGGTGCTCGGCGTGCTACTGGTCACCGTGCTCGGCGGCATGGGTCTGGCGCTGCTGCTGGACCAGCCGATGTGGGGCCAGGGCATCGTCCGCATCCTGGTCATCGCGCCGTTCTTCGTCATGCCCACCGTGTCCGCGCTGGTGTGGAAGAACATGCTGATGAACCCGGTGAACGGGCTGTTCGCCGCCCTTGCCCGCGGTCTCGGGCTGCAGCCGTTCGACTTCTTCGCGCAGGCGCCGCTGCTCTCCATCATCGCCATCGTCGCGTGGCAATGGCTGCCCTTCGCCACGCTCATCCTGCTCACCGCGCTGCAGAGCCTGGACCGCGAGCAGATGGAGGCGGCCGAGATGGACGGCGCGGGATGGCTGTCGCGCTTTTTCAGCCTGGTGCTGCCGCACCTGACGCGCGCGATAACGGTCGTCATCCTGATCCAGACCATCTTCCTGCTGTCGGTCTTCGCCGAAATACTGGTGACGACGAACGGCGGGCCGGGAACGGCCTCCACCACCATCACCTTCCTGGTCTACATGCAGTCGATGCTGCAATTCGATGTCGGCCTCGGTTCCGCCGGCGGCATCGTCGCCGTCATCCTCGCCAACATCGTCGCCTTCTTCCTGATGCGTATCATCGGCAAGAACCTGGAGAGCTGAGATGGCGCGCAAGGTCACGAACGGCCGCAAGGCGGCCATCACCGCAGTCGCCTGGGGTATCGGGCTGCTGATCTTCTTCCCCATTCTCTGGACGGTGCTGACGTCGTTCAAGACGGAGGGCGAAGCCATCGCCTCGCCGCCGTCCTTCCTGTTCTTCGACTGGACGCTGGAAAACTATCACACCGTCAATGAGCGCTCCGATTATGCCCTGCACTTCTGGAACTCGGTGGTGGTGGCGCTGGGCTCGACCTTGCTCGGCCTGCTGATCGCCATTCCGGCGGCGTGGTCGATGGCCTTCGTTCCCGGCCGGCGGACCAAGGACCTCCTGATGTGGATGCTCTCCACCAAGATGATGCCGGCGGTCGGCGTGCTGGTGCCGATCTATCTCATCTTCCGCGATACCGGCCTGCTCGACAGCCGCACCGGCCTCGTTCTGGTGCTGACGCTGATCAACCTGCCGATCATCGTGTGGATGCTGTACACCTACTTCAAGGAGATCCCGGTCGAGATCCTGGAGGCGGCGCGCATGGACGGCGCCACCCTGAGCGCCGAGATCGTGCACGTCCTCACCCCCATGGCGGTGCCGGGCATCGCCTCGACGCTGCTGCTCAACGTCATACTGGCGTGGAACGAGAGCTTCTGGACGCTGAACCTCAGCGCCTCGCAGGCGGCGCCGCTCACCGCCTTCATCGCCAGCTATTCGAGTCCGGAGGGGCTGTTCTACGCCAAGCTTTCGGCGGCCAGCACCATGGCGATCGCGCCGATCCTGATCCTCGGCTGGTTCAGCCAGAAGCAACTGGTCCGAGGGCTTACCTTCGGCGCCGTGAAGTAGGGAGAGACCGGTGGGCGAGATAATCCTGTCCCAAGTGAAGAAGTCGTTCCACGGCCTGTCGATCATCCAGGGCATCGACCTGCGCATCGAGAATGGCGAGTTCGTGGTGTTCGTCGGCCCCTCCGGCTGCGGCAAGTCCACCCTGCTGCGGCTCATCGCCGGGCTGGAGGACACCACCTCCGGCACCGTCGCCATCGACGGCCGGGACGCCACGCACCTGCCGCCGGCGCGGCGCGGGCTCGCCATGGTGTTCCAGAGCTATGCGCTCTACCCGCATATGTCGGTGCGCAAGAACATCGCCTTCCCGCTGCGCATGGCCGGCCTGCCGGCGCAGGAGCGCGACCGCAAGGTGGAGGCCGCCGCCGGCGCGCTGAACCTGACGCCCTATCTCGACCGCCGCCCCGGCCAATTGTCCGGCGGCCAGCGCCAGCGGGTGGCGATCGGGCGCGCCATCGTGCGCGAACCCTCGGCCTTTTTGTTCGACGAGCCGCTGTCCAATCTCGATGCCGCGCTGCGGGTTTCGATGCGCCATGAAATCATGGAGCTGCACCAGAGCCTGAAGACCACGATGATCTACGTCACCCACGATCAGGTCGAGGCCATGACCATGGCCGACAAGATCGTGGTGCTGAACGCCGGCCGGATCGAGCAGGTTGGCAGCCCGCTCGATCTCTATCGCGCACCGGTGAACCTGTTCGTCGCCGGCTTCATCGGCAGCCCGAAGATGAACTTCATCGAAGGTGCCGAGGCCGCCCGCCATGGCGCCCACACGCTGGGTGTGCGACCCGAGCACATCACCGTGACCGACAACGGCCACTGGCGCGGCGTGGTCGGGCTATCCGAGCATCTCGGCTCGGACACCTTCCTGCGCGTCGACGTCGACGGCATCGGCACCCTCACGGTCCGCACCGGCGGCGAGATCGGGCTGCACCATGGCGACCCGGTGACGCTGGCGCCCCGCGACGACCGGCTGTACCGCTTCGACGCATCCGGGAAGGCCCTGGCATGAAACTCCCTGCCGTTTCGCTTCCCGCCTATGATCGCCCCGCTCTGACGCCCGGCATCGTCCATATCGGCCTCGGCAATTTCCACCGCGCGCACCAGGCGGTGTATCTCGACGATCTGTTCGCGCTCGGCGAAGGGCACGACTGGGCGATTCTGGGCGCCGGCGTGCGCCCCGCCGACGCGCGGGTGCGCGAGGCGCTCCTCGCGCAGGACTGCCTGTCCAGCGTCATCGAGCTCGACCCGGCCGGCCGGCGGGCCCGCCGGGTGGGGGCGATGATCGATTTCCTTCCCGTCCAGCCCGACAATGCCGCGCTGATCGCCGCGATGGCGATGCCGGCGATACGCATCGTCAGCCTGACCGTCACCGAGGGCGGCTATTTCATGGATGCGCACGGCCGGCTGGACGCCGCCGCGCCGGACATCCGCGCCGACGCCGCCCGGCCGGAAGCGCCCGGCACCGCATTCGGCGCCATATTGGCCGCGCTGAAGGTCCGTCGCGCGGCGGGTGTCGCGCCGTTCGCGGTGATGTCGTGCGACAACCTGCCTGGCAACGGCCACGTCACGCGGGAGGTGGTGGTGGGCCTCGCCCGGATGTTCGATGCCGATCTGGCCGATTGGGTCGAAGCGAACGTCGCCTTTCCGAACGGCATGGTCGACCGCATCACTCCCGCCACCGGCGAGCGCGAGCGGGCCATGGCCGCCGCCTTCGGGCTCGACGATGCGGTGCCGGTGACCTGCGAGCCGTTCCGGCAATGGGTATTGGAGGACGCGTTCCCGGCCGGTCGGCCGGCGCTGGAAAAGGTGGGAGTGACCTTCACCCGCCATGTCCATGCCTTCGAGACCATGAAAATCCGCATACTGAACGGCGGCCACGCACTTATCGGCTATCCGGCCGGGCTGCTGGATATCGGCTTCGTGCACGAGGCGATGGCGGACCCGCTGGTGGTGAGCTTCCTCGACCGCGTGCAGGCGTCGGAAATCCTGCCCATCGTGCCGCCGGTGCCGGACACCGATCTGCCCGCCTATTACCGGGTCATCCGCGAGCGGTTCTCCAACCCGGAGGTGGCCGATACCGTCCGCCGCCTCTGCCTTGACGGCTCCAACCGCCAGCCGAAATTCATCGTGCCGTCGATCCGTGACAACCGCGCCGCCGGGCGGCTGCCGAAGGGGCTCATCCTCGCCTCGGCATTGTGGTGCCGCTATTGTGCCGGGCACACCGATTCCGGTACGGCCATCGCGCCCAATGATCCGAACTGGGACGTGCTCACGGCAAAGGCGAACGCGGCGCGCACCCATCCGTCGGCCTGGCTTGCCATGACCGACGTCTATGGCGACCTCGGCCAGGATGCCGAGGTGGTGGCGAACTTTGCCGCGTCGCTCGACGCGCTCTGGACCAAGGGCACGCGCGCGGTGCTGGCGGAGTATCTGGCGGGCTGAATGCGGCGCGGCGAACGTGGCCGTCAGCCTGCCGGCATCGGGGGAAACCGAAAGCCTCGGACCGGCTGCCGCGCTAGCTTGATGCCGCGGCGCGTGAAGGGCCGCAAGGCCGACGCCGGCTTGCTGCGGCTCGCGACACGGCCGATACCGATGCAACCGAACCGTTCGCCTCAGGAGGCCCCATGGCCCAGCCCATCCTGTTCTCGCCATTGCGCGTGAACCATCTCGCGCTCGCCAACCGCATCGTCATCGCGCCGATGTGCCAATATTCGGCCGAGGACGGCTGCACCACCGACTGGCACCTGATCCATCTCGGGCACCTCGCTCTGTCCGGCGCGGCGCTGCTGACCATCGAGGCCACCGCCGTGTTGCCGGAAGGGCGCATTTCCTATGCCGATGTCGGCCTGTGGGATGACGTCACCGAGGCCGCCCTCGGACGGACGCTGGCGAGCGTGCGGCGGTGGTCGCCCATGCCGATCGCGATCCAGTTGGCCCATGCCGGCCGCAAAGCATCGACCGACGTGCCGTGGCAGGGCGGCGCGCAGATTCCGCCGGGTGCGGCCAATGGCTGGCAGACCGAGGCGCCCTCCCCCGTGCCGTTCGCCGACGGCCAGAACGCCCCTGTGGCGCTGGATCGGGACGGGTTGCGGCGGGTGCGCGAGGCCTTCGCCGCCGCCGCCGGCCGCGCGGCGCGGCTCGGCATCGACGCCGTGCAAATCCACGGCGCGCACGGCTATCTGCTGCACCAGTTCCTCTCGCCGCTGTCGAACCGGCGCGAGGACGAATATGGCGGCTCGCTGGAAAACCGCATGCGATTCCCGCTGGAAGTGTTCGACGCGGTGCGCGCCGCCTTTCCGGCGGAGAAGGCGGTGACCATGCGGGTGTCGGGAACGGACTGGGTGCTGGGCGGCTGGGACATCGCGCAGACCGTCGCCTTCGCTCAGCAGCTCCAGGCACGCGGCTGCGACGCCATCCATGTGTCGAGCGGTGGCCTGCATCACGGCCAGCAGATTCCGGTGGCGCCCGGCTACCAGGTGCCGCTTGCCCGCGCGGTAAAGGCGGCCGTGAGCATGCCGGTGGTCGCCGTCGGCTTGATCAGCAGCGCCGATCACGCCGAATCCATCCTTGCCGCCGGCGATGCGGACCTCATAGGGCTGGCGCGGGCGATCCTCTACGATCCCCGCTGGCCCTGGCACGCCGCAGCCGAACTGGGCGCCCATCTTCGCGCGCCCGACCAGTATCTCCGCTCGGAACCCCGGCGCTTCAAAGGTCTGCTCACCGGCGGCTGAACGGCGGCGCGAAGATAAGCGGGGGAACCACCGCGGATCCGCCGACTTCTTGCTGTGAGCAGGCGGAGGCCGGGGGCACTATGGTGGGAGGCGGGCCATCCGCACGGCGGACGGGGTTGTTGATTTTCGGGGGTGTGCTCGCCTGGGCGGGGTGCCTGCTGGCCTTCGCCCCGACCCGAAGGGACGCTCCGTCCGCCCGTGAGATATCGAATAGGTTCGGGTCTGATGGCCGCGGGCGCACGGCGCGCGTTCCTTCCGACATTCCGGCGAAAGGCTGGAAGGACATCCTTCTGCGCACCTATCACGAAGCTATGGATGACCGGCTGACGACCATCGCCGCAGGTATCACCTTCTACAGTCTGCTGGCGCTTTTCCCGACGGTGACCGTTCTTGTCTCGCTGTATGGGCTTTTCGCCGATACGGCCACCGTGCGCGACCATCTGTTCGCAATGTCGTTCATGCTTCCGGCCGGGACATTCCAGATCGTCGAGGAGCAGATCGCCCGCATTCTCTCCGAAGACAACAGCGCGCTGACGGTGAAACTGCTGATCGGCCTCGCTATCGCGCTGTGGGGCGCCAATGCCGGGATGAAAGCGATCATCGACGGTCTCAACATCGCTTATGAGGAGATCGAAAAGCGCAGCTTTCTTCGGCTCAATGTGCTGTCGATCGGAATGACGCTGGCGGCGATCGTCGTGGTCCTGTTCGCGCTGTTCATCGTCACCCTGGCGCCGGCGGTGATCGCGGCGATGCGGCTGCCGCCGGAAATGGCGTCGGTTCTCGGCCTGCTCCGCTGGCTCGCCATGTTCGCGGCCCTGACCCTTGGGCTGGCGGCGATCTACCGTTTCGGGCCGAGCCGCGCCGACGCCAAATGGCGATGGGTGACGTGGGGCAGCGCCATCGCAGCGCTTTTGTGCATCCTGGTCTCGCTGGGGCTGTCCGCCTATCTCTCGAACTTCGCGGACTACAACAAGACCTACGGTTCGCTGGGCGCAGCGATTGCGCTGATGACCTGGATCTGGCTTTCCACCTGCGCGGTGCTGCTCGGCGCCGAACTCAATGCGGAAATGGAACACCAGACCACCGCCGATACCACCACCGGCGCAGCGCTGCCGATGGGCCGGCGCGGCGCGCAAATGGCCGACACCGTGGCAGGTACCCGCAGCGGGTAGTTCATGAAGCCGCACGCCGAGCCGAATTCGCCATCAGGTCGTCCCATGCAACTCCATCACATAACACCGACCCCTATCGACATCGCATCAGTAGCGGGTATATACACGCACTATGAACTCGCCCTGCTATTGTACGCTGCTGCGAAAGGCGACCCGCCGATTGGGCTCCGCCTATGACGAGGTTCTGGCGCCGTTCGGGATCAACATCGCGCAGTTCTCGCTGCTGCGCATGATCACGCGCAGCGGGCCCCTTAGTCTGACCGAACTCGGCCGGATCGCCGAACTGGACCGCTCGACCATCGGCCGCAATGTGCGGGTGCTGGAGCGCATGGGGCTGCTGAAGACCGGGCGCGGCGAGGACGACCAGAGGGAGGCGGTGGTGTTCCTGACGGCTCGCAGTACGCAGGTCTTCGAAGAAGCGACCCCGGCCTGGGAGCACTGCCAGCGCACCATCGAACTTCAGCTCGGCGATGAGAAGATCGCCGCTTTGCACGAGATCCTGAGGGCCATCTGAACGGCCACGCGGCCAGGCTCTTATGACGCTAAAGCGGGCATATGCCCGCAGATCGGACGAGACGACATGACCGCGCGGACTTCGCTTCCTTCCCACGATCCTGTCGCGGGCTTCTTTGCCCGCCGCGGCATCCATTATGGCTGGGTGACGGCTGCGGTCACCTTCCTCACCATGCTGGTCACCGCCGGCGCGGTGGGCGCGCCGGGCGTGCTGATCGGGCCGCTGCAGGCCGAATTCGGCTGGGCGACGGCCGACATCTCGTCCGGCTTCGCCATTCGTCTGGTGCTGTTCGGGCTGCTCGGGCCGTTTGCCGCCGCCTTCATGAACCACTTCGGCATCAGGCGGGTCACCACGGTCGCGCTGGCCTTGATCGGCGCCGGCGTGCTCGGCTCCTTTTTTATGACCAAGCTCTGGCACCTGCTGCTGCTCTGGGGCGTGGTGGTCGGCTTCGGCACCGGGCTGACCGCCCTGGTGCTGGGCGCCACCGTTGCGACGCGCTGGTTCGCCCAGCGGCGCGGCCTGGTCATAGGACTGCTAACCGCCAGCAGCGCAACCGGCCAGCTCGTCTTCCTGCCGCTGCTAGCGCAGCTCACGCAAACGCTCGGCTGGCGCAGTGCGCTGGCTCTGGTGCTCGGCATGTTGCTGGTAGCCGCCATCGCCGTGCTCATCCTGATGCGCGATCGGCCCGCCGATGTCGGGCTGGCGCCCTATGGCGCCAACCAACCGACTCCGAGCCCGGCACAGCCCGCGACGTTCAAGGCCATGCTGGCCTCGCCGCTGCTGGCGCTGCGCGATGCATCGACATCCCGGACCTTCTGGGTGCTGTTCGCCACCTTCTTCATCTGCGGCGCTTCCACCAACGGCCTGGTGCAGACGCATTTCGTCTCGCTCTGCGGCGATTTCGGCATCGCGCCGGTCATGGCCGCCGGCATGCTCGCGATGATCGGCCTGTTCGATTTCATCGGCACGGTCGGCTCGGGCTGGCTGTCCGACCGGTTCGACAGCCGCTGGCTGCTGTTCTGGTATTACGGGCTGCGCGGGCTCTCGCTGCTGTATCTGCCGTTCAGCGACTTCAGCTTCTACGGCCTGTCGCTGTTCGCCGTGTTCTACGGGCTGGACTGGATCGCCACGGTGCCGCCGACAGTGAAGCTGGCCGCCGACAGGTTCGGCGACCGGGCCACCTTGGTGTTCGGCTGGATCTTCGCCGGCCACCAGCTCGGCGCGGCGTCTGCGGCCTATGGCGCCGGCTTGAGCCGCACCTTCTACCAGACCTACCTGCCGGCCTTCTTCATCGCCGGCCTGCTCTGCCTCGTCGCCGCCATCGCAATCGTCGCGGTGCGCCCGAGCGGGAGGGGTCAGAACGCCTGAACAGCGCACCCTCGGCGT
>JBGGNI010000010.1:0-23759 GCA_041287585.1 Xanthobacteraceae bacterium | reverse complement strand
CAGCGCCACCGCCTGGAAACCGCCCACCCCGGGCCGGACGATGAGCAGCACGCCGAGAAACCCGACCGCCACCGCCATCCAGCTGCCAAACCCGACACGGGCGCCGAACAGCACGACCGCGAGCGCGGTAGTGAACAGCGGCGCCATCTGCTGCACCGCCGAGGCATCGCCCAGCGCCATAAAGGCGAGCGCGGTGATGTAGAGGAAGGCGATGGTTGCTTCCATGCCGGCGCGCAGCAGCACCAGCCGGTTCAGCACATGGCGCAGCCCGGCAAGCTCGCCGCGCGCGGCCAGGATGCCCAGCAGCACGAACGCCGCCACCACCCCGCGAAACGCCATCATCTGCGATGTCGGCATGTAGGCAGAGGCCAGCTTGGTGCAGGCATCATTGGCGGCGAAGAAACCGGCGGCGGCGATCATCAGAACGATGCCGCGGCGGTTGGCGCTGGGATTGGGAATGAGACTGGACATGGCGTTTGTGCACAAATGAAACTGCGGCGCTTATACGCCCGGTAGCTTTAGGGCGCTGCCCTGAATTTTCGCGGGTCTTGGTTGCGTTTTCAGCAGTTCTCGGCGGCCGTCGCGGGCGCTGCCGCGATGCCGCGGCGTTCCAGCGCCTGCGACCAGACGCACACGCCGAGCGCGCCGACCGCAAGCGCGGCGCCGACCCACGGCAGGTCCTGATAGTGCAGGCCCAGCGTCAGGCCCGCGCCGCCGATCCAGGCGCCGGCGGCATTGCCGAGATTGAAGGCGCCCTGGTTGAGCGTGGAGGCAAGGTTCGGCGCGCCATAGGCGCTGTCCACCACCCGAATCTGGATCGGCGCCACCACGGCGAACACCAGCACGCCCCACACGAACACGGTGGCGATGGCGAGTGCCTCGAACGGGCTGGTGAACACCAGCACCACCAGCACGGCGGCGAGCCCGATGAAGATGCCCATCAGCGAGGGCATCAGCTTCCAGTCTGCCAGACGGCCGCCGAGGAAATTGCCGATGGTGATGCCGACGCCGAACAGCAGCAGCACGACGGTGACGGCATTGCCCGAAATGCCGGTGACCTCGCGCAGCAGCGGCGCGATGTAGGTGAAGACCGTGAACAGGCTGGCGGAAGCCATCACGCTCATCGCCATGGCCAGCAGCACCTGCGGCCGGCGCAGCACCCCGAACTCCTGCACGATGTTGGCGCGCTTGTGCGGTATCGCCGCCGGAACCCACAGAGCGATGGCCGCGACGGCGAGCAGCCCGATGAGCACCACCGCCCAGAAGGTGGAGCGCCAGCCGAATGCCTGGCCGAGCGCGGTGCCGAGCGGCACGCCGAGCACATTGGCGAGGGTGAGCCCGGCGAACATCAGCGCAATGGCGCTGGCCCGCTGGCCCGGCGCCACCAGATCGGCCGCGACCACCGCGCCGATGCCAAAAAAGGCGCCGTGGCAGAAGGCGGTGACGACCCGCGCGGCCATCAGCGTCCAATAGTCGGGGGCGATGGCGCACAGCAGATTGCCGATCACGAACACGCTGCTCAGCCCGATCAGCGTCGCCTTGCGCGGCAGCCCGTTGGTGATGATCGCCACCACCGGCGCGCCGACCACCACCCCCAGCGCATATCCCGTTACCAGCAGGCCCGCTGCCGGAATGCTGACGCGCAGATCGGCGGCCACTTCGGGCAGCAGGCCCATGATGACGAATTCGGTGGTGCCGATGCCGAACGAGGCCATGGCAAGGGCGAGCAGCGGAAGCGGCATAGCGATGGTCCGTGAGAAGGAATAGAGCGGTTCGCTCTCTATGTGCGCCGATTTGTGCGGCGCAACAATGGCGTTTGCGTACAAACGTCCTTCACTTTACGTCACGGATTCTTATCCGCCGGTTACGCTCATGTGACGGCGCACCGAAGGCGGGCGGCCTGGGCGGTCGATGACGAAATCGTGTCCCTTGGGCTTGCGGGCAATGGCGTCGTCGAGCGCCGCGTGAAGCGCGTCGTCGCACTCCGAGAGGCGCAGCGGCGTGCGCAAGTCGGCGGCGTCGTCCTGACCGAGGCACATATAGAGCGTGCCGGTGCAGGTCACCCGTACGCGATTGCAGCCTTCGCAGAAATTGTGCGTCAGCGGCGTGATGAAGCCGAGCCGGCCGCCGGTCTCGGCAATACTGACATAGCGCGCCGGGCCGCCGGTGCGGTAGGCGATGTCGGCCAGCGTCCAGCGCGCCTCGAGCTGCGTCCGCACCAGGCTGAGCGGCAGATACTGGTCGACGCGCTCCGCCCCGGTCTCGCCCATCGGCATCACTTCAATGAGCGACATGTCCATGCCGCGGCCGTGCGCCCACGCGATCAGCAACGGGATTTCGTCCTCGTTCTCGCCGCGTAGGGCGACGGCGTTGATCTTTACCTCCAGCCCGGCCTGCTGCGCGGCGTCGATGCCGGCGAGCACGCGGCTGAGATCGCCCCAGCGGGTGAGGGCGCGAAAGCGTGCGGGATCAAGGGTATCGAGCGAAACATTGATTCGCCGCACGCCGCAGGCGGCAAGGTCGCCGGCGAAGCGGGCCAGCTGGGAGCCGTTCGTGGTGAGCGTCAGTTCGTCGAGCGCGCCGCTGTCGAGATGCCGGCCGAGCGAGCGGAACAGTGTCATCACGTCTCGCCGCACCAGCGGCTCGCCGCCGGTCAGACGCAGTTTGCGCACGCCGCGGGACACGAAGACGGAGCACAGCCGGTCGAGTTCCTCAAGCGTCAGCAGTTCGGGCTTCGGCAGGAAAGTCATGTGTTCCGACATGCAGTAGACGCAGCGGAAGTCGCAGCGGTCGGTAACCGATACGCGCAGATAGCGCACCGCGCGGCCGAAGCCGTCGACCAGCGGCGCACGCGCTGACGCGCTCAGATGCGCGCGGTCGAAGGCGATGTCTGCGGGACTGGCCAATGCGATCCTGCTCCTGCGGTTGGCGCGACGGGCTTGTGCAGGCACGCACCCCGAGGCCGACGACGCTTTAATAATCTAGCTATCGATCGCGGTCCTGCCAAGGCGCCGCTGCCTATCGATCCATCGGCGGCGCCACTCGATCCGTGCGTTCCGGCAACGATGCCCGCACCGAAGAGCCCTTGGCGCGGAGGCGCCCGCCGACTATGTGAAGACGGCGACCAAGGGGGAGAACAGCGTGACCGTGGCCTGGCCGACCGAACTTCGCCTGCATCAGGACCGCCGAACGCTGACGGTAAGCTTTGAGGACGGCGCCGTCTTCACCTTGCCGGCCGAATATTTGCGGGTGGAGAGCCCGTCGGCCGAAGTGCAGGGCCATTCGCCCTCGGACCGGCAGCTCATTGCCGGCAAGCGCGAAGTGCGCATACAGGAAATCGTGCCGGTGGGACATTATGCGGTGCGGCTGATCTTCGACGATTCGCACTCGACCGGCATTTTTACCTGGGACACGTTCCACGAACTCGGCCGGGAGCAGGACGAGCGCTGGACCCGCTATCTCCAGGCCCTGGCCGCCAAGAATCTCTCGCGAGAGGCCGCCGGCAGCCAGCGCCGCCACTGAGCGCGAGCGGGCGGCACGGCCCGCCCTTTACCGATCGAAGGGGGCCGGACCGGCCCGCTGCTTGATCAGCGCATCACATAGACCCGTGTGCCGACCTTAACCCGCTCATAGAGGTCGGTGACATCGTCATTGGTCATGCGGAAGCAGCCGGAAGAAACGGCCTGGCCGATGGTTTCCGGCTCGTTCGAGCCGTGGATGCGGTACCAGGAGCTGCCCAGATACATGGCGCGGGCACCAAGCGGATTGTCGATGCCGCCTTCCATGTAGCGCGGCAGATCCGGCCGGCGCTTCAGCATGGGCGGCGGCGGGGTCCAGCCGGGCCATTCCTTCTTCGCGGTCACCGTCTTCACGCCGGTCCACTCGAAGCCGGGCCGGCCGACGCCGACGCCGTAGCGCAGCGCCCGCCCGTCGCCCAGCACGTAATAGAGCCGCCGCTCGCCGGTGCGAATGACGATGCTGCCCGGCTGATACTTGCCGTCGAACGCCACGGTCTGGCGCGAGATCGACGAGTTTGAATAGCCGAGGCCGGTTTTCGGCCCCATGCCGAAACTCGAAGGGCGAAAGAAACTGAACGGGCTTTCATAGGCCGAGGCGGGAGCCGCGCAGGAGAGCGCGAGCCCGGCGACCAAGGCCGAGAAGGCGAGAACTGGAAAACGCATCGTCAGCCCCATACTCGAAATGCTGTCCGCCATATTTGGCCGGACGCCTGAACCCGCGATGAACCGCGCATTCAGCCTTGCCGAGGAGGGGACTTGCCGCGATCTCGCCGCAGCATGGCCCGCCCTTGGTCACGAGTATGGCCGGCGAATTCGAAACAGAGCGTTGACGTTTTCGTGACGCGCGTCACTCCCACAGGCCGAGGTCCGCCCATTGCGCCTCGGGTATCTCGGGTCCCACGCGATAGTCGAAACCGGTTACCGCGGTCTGTTCGGCCGACAGCGTGCAGGTGAAATCGAACCGGTACCAGCGCCCCTGGCTGCGCAGCGCGCCGCCCACGCCGGAGATGCTCAGACCCTCGATCTTCGGCGCCGACAGCGCATCGATCAACACTCGGTCGGTGCGGGCCCATTTGGCGTCGCGCCCGAACTTCTTCAGTCCGCCGAGGTCGCACAATTGCGCGGCGCGCGCGGCGGGGTCGAGTTTCATCAGGCTCTGCTGCATGCGCGCATCGGCCTTGGCCGGGTCGGGCTTGCGGGCCTGGACGGCGCTGGGCGCCAGCAGAATGAGAAGTGCCAGGGGCGGCACTGCGGCAGGTCGCATGCTTGGTCTCCGGCGTAGGGCGGCGTTGGTCCCGCTTCAGCACGGCTGGACTTTGGCATGCCGGCAGCGCCGAATCATGGCAGTTGCGGGCCGGCCCCTTCAGGCGCCGCCGAAGCCCGGAATCGCACCGATGATGTCGAACTCGGCCTCGCTGGTGCCGACGCGCGTAAACTCGACGCCCACCGCCTCGCCGCTCGACAGAATCAGCGTAGCCCTGCCAGCTGCAACGCCGCCGCTCATCGTGGCGAACTCGGCCTGAAGCGAACCGCGGGCAAGCGTGCGGCCTTCCGCGGTGCGGCGCACGGCAATCCAGTAGCGCGCCGTCGAAGACGCGGCGCCCCGCGCGCGCAGCCAGCCGGAGCCGACGAGATTTGCAATTTCCTGCATCACATTACCCGAAGCCAGGCATGCCCGCTGCCGGGCGCCCAATGGCATCGTATAAGCCGGATGTGAGTGGTCTTGTACAGACTGACGCCTCAGAGGTCGGCGGAACGCAGCCGCAGATACTCCGCCGCGCGCTGGGAGATGTCGGGAGGCAACGGCACGGTTGCCGGGTCGTGCACGTTTCGTTCGATTTCGAGCGCGACCACCGGCCAGAAACGCTCGACCGCCGCCGATATATCGGCGACCCGCTGGCTGACGGCGAGAAGATCGGCCGCGCATATGGCGCGGGCACGCATTTCGGTGTTGTCCTGTGTCATGCACGGAGGTTACCTCCGTTGTCGCCGCGCGCTTATGTCAAATGCTATGGGCCAGATCACGGTTTTGCGCGCACGGATGCGGCGGCAGCGTCACTCCGGCGGGCGCACCAGGCGGCCGGACCGGTCAGCCCAGGCATGGAAATGGCGCAGCGCCAGGCGGGCCTCGTCTTCGTCGCCGGCGGCATCCATCTGGCGCATCAGTTCGGCGGTGTCGGCGGTCGGCACGATTTCGGCTTTCAGAAAATCGCGGGCCAGCCACAGGGCGGTGACGGCAATGATGTCTCCGTCGCGGCCTGTCACATGCACGACGCCCTCGGGAAATTCGACGAAATCGACCTGGTTCGCGGTGTCCGCCGGCATCTTCGGCCTCCTCGGTTCGGCAACCGCTCTCAACGGCCGGAACTCCGCATCGTTCCCCCCGCAGGGCGGCATGGTTTGTGGCGCCGCGCTTGCGATTATGTCACCGGGCGCGCGGTCGTCTTACGATGTCCTCAAGTCTTGCCGTAATGCGTATCGCGAATGCTGAGCGAAGCAGCGTCTTCCGCAGCGCAATCTGCCTTTGGAGGGCTGTGTGACACACGCCATATGTGGAACTTTACGTCCTTGTTGGATAGGAAACGGCGCCTTAATGTTCACGCCGGCATAATGATCATCGGGATGGACCGTTGGACATCCGCTCGTGGCGGAACGGCCACAGGCCTGTTCCGATCCGCCAGGGCCCGTGCCATGCACCGCGCGCAGCAGGCGGGGCGTGTGCTATGAAACAGGCGCAGAGGACGCGCCTGTCCGGGCGAATGGCGCAAGCGTTGTTCCGCCGCCTCAGGGGCGACGGATGTGATGTAAGGCACAGGGGCGAAGCGTCGCCCAAAGGGCGGGTTCCATGTTCGCGCGTGTAATGGCAGCTCTCGGTCTTGTCGCGTCACTTGCGGCTCCCGCCGCCGCGCAGCAGATCGGCCAGACGGTATCGGTGCAGAACCAGGTTACCGGCGAGGTCAATTCCGTCGTGCGCCGGCTCGGGCCGGGCGACAACGTCAACAGCCAGGAGCGGGTCTCCACCGCCACCGCCAGCACCACGCTGTTGCGGTTTCTGGACCAGACCCAGCTCAATGTCGGCGCCGCGTCCACCGTGGTGCTGGACCGCTTCGTCTATAATCCCGACGGCGGCGCCCGCGATGCGGTGATCAACATCACCAAAGGGGCGATGCGCTTCGTCACCGGCAATTCCAACCCTGAGAACTTTACGATTCGTACCCAGGTCGCGACCATCGGCATTCGCGGCACCGACTTCGTCACCATCTGCAACGGCTCGTTCCGCTGCGCCGTGGTGGTGAACAAGGGTGTCGTCGGCATCTGCCCCGGCCAGCTCGACCGCTTTTCCACCAGTTGCCCCGGTTACTGCGAAGTCAACGAGGTCGACAATTTCTCGCTGATCGAGCGCGCATTGCGCTGCAATGTCTCGCAGGTCTCGAAGACAACGGTGATGCAGGCGATCCAGGCCGTTGCCGCCGGCCGGGTGATCGATCTGGCGGTGCTGGGCACCCCGCCCGGCACGCCGCCCATTCGGATCGGCAGCGGGCCGGCCGGTGGCGTAGCGGGCGGTGCATCCCCGGTGCTGCTGGAAGGTCTCGCCTTCGGTGCCGTCGGCGTGGGCATGGCGATCGGCCCGGTTTATGAAGCGACCAAGGACGACGACCCGATCACGCCGTGAGCCGCCAGATTCACCATTATCGTTGAAGTGAGAGCCGATGGTGGGCGATGCAGGGATTGAACCTGCGACCCCTCCCGTGTGAAGGGAGTGCTCTCCCGCTGAGCTAATCGCCCGCCGACCATCGAGACGCGGCTGGATGTATCGGCTTGAACCGAGCGGTGTCAAGCGCCCTGGCTGGACGTGCCGGCAAGCAGGCGCTCGACCGCCTCCGGAAGCAGGTCGAAATGCTCCACCAGCAGGTCGCCGCCGAGTTCGTGCGGCGGGATCTCGGTGTAGCCGAACGGCACCACGATCACCGGAACGCCGGCGTTTCGCGCGGCGCTGACATCCGTAGCGCTGTCGCCCACCATCACCGCGCGCGCCACCGTGCCGCCCGCCCGCTCGATGGTGCCGATGAGATGGCCGGCATCCGGCTTCTTCACCGCGAACGTGTCGGAGCCGGCGATTACCTTGAAGCGGTCCGAAAGGCCCAGCCGGTCCAGCAGCAGGACCGAGAGGAATTCCAGCTTGTTGGTGCACACGGCAAGCACATGGCCGCGCGCCTCCAGCGCATCGAGGGCGGTGACGAGGCCGGGGAAGGGGCGCGACGTGTCGGCGATATGCGCCGCATAATGTTCGAGGAAGCGCTCGAACATCTGGTCGACGCCGGGCGGGTCGATGGTGAGGCCGGCGGCGGCGATGCCGCGCTCCACCAGCGCGCGGGCGCCGGCGCCGATCATCTGGCGCGTTGCCTCGCGCGGCAGCAGCGGCACGCCGCGTTCTCCCAGCACCAGATCGAGCGTGTCGAGCAGGTCCGGGGCGGTGTCGACGAGCGTGCCGTCGAGGTCGAAGGCGATCACGGCGGGGTGGTCGGTCATGCCGGCGAACTCCGGAAGTGGCAGGGATATCGTGCGCTGTTTTGCCAGCAGCAGGGCAATGCCTACAATCCCGCCGCTTTTGCTATCCAGCGTCCGCGTCCAAGGGTCACGCCTCGGGTTTCGCGCTGCGCGTCCGGGGCGATCCGCTTGCCGCGCTTAGGAGTTTGCCCATGTTTTCGCTGTTTCGCTTCGCCCGCGTCCCGCTGCTGGCGCTCGCCGCCGGCCTGCCCGCTGCCGCGCCGGCGCTGGCCCAGCAGGCCAATTACGGTTTCGAATCGCCGCCCTCGCCGCAGGCCAACCGGGTCTACTCGGTCAACGTCGCCACGGGAGAAATCACGGCCTGCCAATATGAACGCCCGGATGGCAACCCTGTCGGCGTCACCCGCTGCTTCGCCCGCTCGGACGGTGCCGGCCCGCAGAAGCCCGGCAGCTACGCGCTGATCTCCACGCATTATTCGAGCGAGACCGGCGTGTTCCGCGTCAATCGGGACAGCGGCGAGATGAGCGTCTGCTATGTCCGCGACGTGCCGAAGACCGCCGGCGGAACCGAGCCCGCCGTGGTGTGCACGCCGCCCTCGCGCTGACCGGCGCGCCTTTACGCGCCGGCCGTTCGGCGTTAGGCAGCGGCGTTGCCTGGGGAGGGTGCCGGAAATGGACACGTCGGAGCGGCTGAAGCGCAAGGCTGCGGAGCGCGCGCTGGAACTGGTGCGCTCCGGCATGAAGCTCGGCCTCGGCACGGGTTCAACCGCGCGCCATTTCGTCGAGCTGCTCGCCGAGCGGGTGGCGGAAGGGCTGGACGTCGTCGGCGTGCCGACATCGGAGGCCACCCGCGCGCAGGCGTTGAGCCTGGGCGTGCCGCTGGCAACGCTGGACGAGGTTCCGGTGCTCGATCTGTGCATCGACGGCGCCGACGAGATCGGCCCCGGCCTCGCGCTCATCAAGGGCGGCGGCGGCGCCTTGCTGCGCGAGAAGATCGTCGCGGCGGCGGCCCAAAAGATGGTCGTCATCGCCGATGCCGGCAAGCAGGTGGCGCAGCTCGGCCGGTTTCCGCTGCCCATCGAGGTGGTCGACTTCGGCGTGGCGGCGATCCGGCGCGGCATCGAGCGCGCGGCGCGCGGCGCCGGCTGCCATGGCCTGCTGACGCTGCGGCGCAGCGCCGACGGCCATGTTTTCATCACCGATCAGGGGCACCTCATCCTCGACGCCGCCTACGGCACGATTGCCGACCCGCAGGCGCTGGCGGCACGGCTCGCCGAGGTGCCGGGCGTGGTCGAGCACGGCCTGTTCATCGGCCTCGCCAGCCGCGCCATACTCGCCAGCGAGAACGGAATTCGCGAGGTGGAGCGTAACTGAAGCGCGGCGCCGCGCGTTGGTCTATCTCCGGCGCCATGGCGGTGCCGTTCGCGCTCTGGCCGCTGGCGTGGCGGGGCCGTAATATCAACACAGCCGGACGGCGGCGCCGTCCAGGCCGGACCAGATCAGGGAGATTTACATGCGTGCGTCGTTCAAGCGGAGGCCGGCCGGCCGGGGGGCTGCCGGCATCGCGCACGGCGTTCTGGCTGTGTCGCTGGCGCTCAGTGCCGTGGTCGGCGGTGCCATGGCGCCGAGCCCCGCGCATGCCCAGCAGCCGCCGGCCGCCGCAGCGTCGAAGGAGCCGTCCGCCGGCCATCTCAAGCTGGCCCGCGACCTGCTGCAGGCCAACGGCGAATCCAAGTCGTTCGAGAACCTGATTCCGAACATACTGGAACAGGCGGCCGGCAGTTTCGTGCAGGGCAACCCCGACCTCATCCGCGAACTGCGCGAGGCGGCGGTCAACCTGGTGCCGGAATTCGAGAAGCGCCGGGACGAGATCGACGACATTCTCGCGCGCACCTATGCGTCGATGTTCAGCGAGTCCGAGATCATCGACATGCTGACCTTCTACCGCTCGGCCACCGGCAAGAAGCTGGTGCAGCAGCGCCAGCAATTGCTGGATGTGGGTCTGCGCAACATCCAGAGCTGGAGCGGGCGGGTGTCGCGCGAGGCGACCGAGCGCGTGCGGCAGGAAATGAAGAAGCGCGGCTACACCATCTGAACGGCCGCACCCGGCTGCGGCCGGGTGCGGTGGTCGCCGGTTAGTCCTCGTCGCCGCCGACAGGTGCGCGGTGGCCGGTGATCAGCTTGAACAGCAGCGGCCCCAGCAGCGCCAGCACCGAGAGCGCGAACAGCGTTGCCGCGATCGGGCTCTGGAACAGCACCAGCGGGTCGCCGACGCTGATCGCCAGCGCGCGGCGCAGTTGCTGCTCCGCCAGCGGGCCCAGGATCAGCCCCACCACCACGGGGGCGATGGGGTAGCCGTAGCGGCGCAGCACATAGCCAAGCAGGCCGAAGATCACCAGCATGCCGAGTTCGACCAGAGACGGGTTGGCGCCCAGCGTGCCGAGCGTGGCGAACACCAGGATGCCGGCATAGAGCCAGGGCCGGGGGATGGCCAGCAGCCGCACCCAAAGCCCGACCAACGGCAGATTCAGAATCAGCAGCATGCCGTTGGCGATGAACAGGCTGGCGATCAGGCCCCACACCAGTTCCGGATTGGTGGCGAACAGCAGCGGGCCGGGATTGAGGCCGTATTGCTGAAAGCCGGCGAGCATGATGGCGGCGGTGGCCGAGGTCGGCAGGCCGAGGGTCAGCAGCGGCACCAGCACGCCGGCGGCGGCGGCGTTGTTGGCCGCCTCCGGGCCCGCCACGCCCTCGATGGCGCCATGGCCGAACTCCTCCGGCTTCTTGCACAGCCGTTTTTCCAGCGCATAGGACAGGAAGGTGGGGATTTCCGCCCCGCCCGCCGGCATGGCGCCGATGGGGAAGCCGAGCAGCGTGCCGCGGATCCACGGCCACCCGGAGCGCTTCCAATCCTCCCGCGTCATGAACACCGAGCCCTTCACCGGCTCGATGATCTCCTCGGCCCGCGAACCGGCGGCCGCCACCGAGAGCGTTTCGCCGATCGCGAACAGCGCCACCGCCAGCGTCGTGACCTCGACGCCGTCGAGCAGGTCCGGCACGCCGAACGACAGCCGCGCCTGGCCGCTCTGCAGATCGATGCCGATCAGGCCGAGCGTCAGCCCGATGAACAGACTGACCAGCCCCCGCGTCACCGACGCGCCAAACGCCGCCGACACTGTGGTGAAGGCGAGCACCATCAGCGCGAAGTAGTCCTCCGGGCCGAACGAAATAGCGATGTCGACCACGGTGGGGGCGATGAGCGCGAGGCCGAGCGTGGCGAGGGTGCCGGCCACGAACGAGCCGATGGCGGCGGTGGCGAGCGCCGGGCCGCCGCGGCCGGCGCGCGCCATCTTGTTGCCTTCCAGCGCCGTTACGATCGACGAACTCTCGCCGGGCGTGTTGAGCAGGATGGAGGCGGTGGAGCCGCCATACATGCCGCCATAATAGATGCCGGCGAACATGATGAGCGAGCCGGCCGGATCGAGCTTGAAGGTGATCGGCAGCAGTAGCGCGACGGTGAGCGCCGGGACGATGCCGGGCAGCACGCCGACGGCGGTGCCGAGCATCACGCCGACGAAGGCGAACAGCAGGTTGATCGGCTGAAGGGCGACGGTGACGCCCTGGCCAAGCGCGGCGAACGTATCCATGGGGGCGACCTCAGATCAGCCGTTCGAGCGGGCCGGCGGGCAGCGAGAGCTGGAGCCCTTTGGCGAAAATCACGTAGATCGCAAAGCACAGGGCCGTGCCGGCGAGCAGATGCGCCCACAGCGGACCGCGGCCAAAGCCGCGCGCCGTGGCGGCGAACAGCCAGCCGGTGGCGATGGAGAAGCCCAGGAACGGCAGCAGCGCGATTTGGCCGAGCAGGCCGGCCAGCACCCACGCCATCGGCCCGACCTCGTCGTGCGGCCGCTCCTCCTCGACGCCGCGCCTGGCCTCGACCGCCGTGGCGACCGAGAGAATGGCGAGGCCGGCGGCGATGATGGTGGGGAAGGCGGCCGGCCCGACCGAGGAATGGGCCTGCACGTTGGACAGGCGCCAGGCGTCCCACCCGACGACGAGGGCCAGCGCGGCGAGGCCGAAGGCGATGACGAAGCCGGCCTTGTCGGGCGCGGGGCGGGAAAGCGGATCGCTCATGGCGCAGCTTGTCCGTAAGCAGCGGGATAGCGGGGGAGCGATGGCAGTACCCCCTCCCAAATCCCCCCCGCACGCGGGGGAGGGCTTAAGGGCGGCTGCCGTCTTCCCCCTCTCCCGCATGCGGGGGAGGGATGGGGAGGGGGAGGGGGAATTCCCAGGAATTGGCTCTCACTGGGTGAGGCCGACGTCCTTCAGGATCACCTGCGTCGCCGAAATGTCCTTGGCCAACTGGGCTTCGAATTCCGGGCCGGACAGATAGGTATCGGCCCAGCCCTTGGTGGCCAGCGCCTCCTTCCAGCTCTTCGACTTCACCATGGTGGCGACGGCATCGGAGAGCTGCTTCTTCTGCTCGGCCGAAATGCCGGGCGCGGCCGCGATCATGCGCCAGTTCTGGATTTCGACATCGATGCCGGACTCCTTGAAGGTCGGCACGTCCGAGCCCGGCAGGCGGGTGGGGCTGGACACCGCGAGGATGCGCAGCTTGCCGGCCTTGGCCTGGGATTCGAATTCGCTGATGCTGGAAATGCCCACCGTGACCTTGCCGCCGAGAATGGAGGCCAGCGACTCGCCGCCGCCGGAGAAGGCGATGTAGTTGATTTTGGTCGGGTCGACGCCGACCGCCTTGGCGATCAGCCCGGCGGTGATGTGGTCGGTGCCGCCGGCCGAGCCGCCCGCCCAGGACACCTTGGCCGGATTCTCCTTCAACGCCTTGACGAGGTCGGCCGCGGTCTTGATCGGCGAGGAGGCCGGCACCGCCAGCGCCTCGAACTCGCCGGTGAGCCGGGCGATCGGCGTCACCTGGTCTAGCGTGACCGGCGACTTGTTGGTGATGATGGCGCCCACCATCACATAGCCGCCGACGATCAGCGCGTGGGGGTCGCCCTTGGCGCTGTTGACGAACTGGGCCAGCCCGATGGTGCCGCCGGCGCCGGGCACGTTGGTGACCTGGACATTGCTGGCGATCTTCTCGGCCTGCAGTGCGGCCTGGATGGTGCGGGCCGTCTGATCCCAGCCGCCGCCCGGCGCTGCGGGCGCCATGATCTTCAGGCCGTCGATTTCGGCGAAAGCGGCCCCCGGAAACAGGCTTCCGGCAAGGGCGACGGCGACCAGCGCGCCGCGAATGCTGTAGGTCATGACGTCCTCCGAAACATGAGCGGCTTTTCCCGCGCGGGTGCCGTCTCGTCATTTGAGTGCGTGCGAGGCTAGTTCGCCGGAACCACCGTGTCGAGGTGCAACGGGGCCCGGCAATGACGTATCGTCGCACATTGGCAGCCCTGGTGCTTGACGGAACACCCTGCCGGGTCGACATGCAGGCGCACGCAGGCGAGGGCAAACCCGATGAGTTCCTACGACGTCGATCTGTTCGTCATTGGCGGCGGTTCCGGCGGCGTGCGCGCCGCCCGCATCGCCGCCGGCCATGGAGCGCGCGTGCGCGTTGCCGAGGAGTATCGGCTGGGCGGCACCTGCGTCATCCGCGGCTGCGTGCCCAAGAAGCTGCTGGTCTATGCCGCACGCTTCGCCCACGCGTTCGAGGATGCCGTCGGCTTCGGCTGGACGGTGGAGGGCGCGCACTTCGACTGGCCGACCTTGATCGCCAACAAGGACCGCGAGATCGATCGGCTGGAAGCCGCCTATCGCCGCAATGTCGAGGCCGCGGGTGTCACCGTGCTGGCCACGCGCGCCACCGTCGAGGGTCCGCACGCGGTGCGGCTCGGCGACGGCAGCCGGGTCACGGCCGGCCACATCCTCATCGCCACCGGGGCGCGGCCCAATCTCGGCCCGGACATTCCCGGCCGCGACCTTGCCATCACCTCGAACGAAGCACTGCACCTCGATCGGTTGCCCGGCCGCATCCTCATTCAGGGAGCCGGCTATATCGCGCTCGAATTCGCCAGCCTGTTCGCGGCGATGGGTTCCAAAGTCACGCTGGTGCACCGTGGCGAGGGGCTGCTGCGCGGCTTCGACGCGGATGTGGCGGCCCACCTGGCCGCGGCCCTGGCGGCGGAAGGCATCGACCTGGAACTTGGCACTGCCATTGGGCGCATCGACGAGGCCGGCGCGGCGCGGCGGGTGCGGCTTTCGACGGGGCAGGACATCGAGGTGGATCAGGTGATGCTCGCCATCGGCCGGCTGCCGAACATTGCCGGGCTGGGCCTGGAAGCGGCCGGCGTCGCGCTGGACAATATCGGCGCCGTGGTGGTGGATCGCTGGTCGCGCTCGACCGTGCCGTCCATCTCGGCGGTCGGCGACGTTACAAACCGGGTGAACCTCACGCCGGTCGCCATCCGCGAGGGGCATGCCTTCGCCGACACCATGTTCGGCGGCCGGCCCTGGAGCGTCGACCATGAGAGCGTGCCGTCTGCCGTGTTTACCGAGCCGGAGATCGGCACGGTGGGCCTCACCGAAGCGGCGGCCCGCGCGCAGGGCTATCGGCTCGACATCTACAAGACGAATTTCCGGCCGATGAAGGCGACCCTGTCCGGCCGCGCGACGCGCACCTTCATGAAGGTGGTGGTCGACCAGGCGAGCGACCGCGTGCTCGGCGTCCATCTGGTCGGCGAATCCTCGGCGGAGATGATCCAGATCGTCGCCATCGCGATGCGCGCCGGCGTCACCAAGGCCGATTTCGACACCACCATCGCGCTGCATCCGAGCGCGGCCGAAGAACTGGTGACCATGCGCACCAAGGACAAATCCAGCGATCCGCCGCTGGTCCTGGCGGCCGAGGCCTGAGGGAACGGATGCGCTGGCTGCTCGCCCTGGTTCTGCTGGCCGCGGCCCGGCCGGCGCATGCCGCGCCCCTGGCCAAGGCCGAGGACCGGCCGGGCGCGCTAGCGCTCTATGTGGCGCTCGGTCCCGGCGATCGCGCGGCGACCATCGAAGCTTTTCTCGGCGCGCTGCCCGACGCGGACGAACTGGTCGCGCTCGACCAGTGCCTTACCCGCCGCAACAGGGGCACGGGCGAGCCTACGATCGCCGCCGCGCTTGCCGCCTGCCGGAGCGCGGCGCCCTGACGATTTCCCGCTCTGGCATCGGCGCCGGGCTTGGGTGTATAAGGCGCGCCTTTCCCCGGCCGGGCGGCAAGGATCCGGCGGGGCGACGTCGCGTGGGAGATCGATATGGCGGAACGCTGGACACCCGAAAGTTGGAGGGCCAAGCCCATCCAGCAGGTGCCGGACTATCCGGACATGGCAGCGCTGGCCGCGGTGGAACGCCAGCTCGCGACCTTTCCGCCGCTGGTATTTGCCGGTGAAGCGCGGCGCCTGAAGAAGCAGCTCGCCAAGGTGGCGGCCGGCGAGGCGTTCCTGCTGCAGGGCGGCGATTGCGCCGAGAGCTTCGCCGAGCACTCTGCCGACAATATCCGCGATTTCTTCCGCGTCTTCTTGCAGATGGCGGTGGTGCTGACCTATGCCGGGGCCTCCCCGGTGGTGAAGGTCGGGCGGATTGCCGGCCAGTTCGCCAAGCCGCGCTCGGCGCCCAACGAGACGGTCGGCGGCGTCGAGCTGCCGTCCTATCGCGGCGACATCGTCAACGACATCGAGTTCACGCCGGAGGGTCGCATACCGGACCCGCGCCGGCAGCTCGAGGCCTATCGCCAGTCGGCGGCGACGCTGAACCTGCTGCGCGCCTTCGCCAATGGCGGCTATGCCAGCCTGGGCAATGCGCACCAGTGGATGCTCGGCTTCGTCAAGGACTCGCCGCAGTCCGGCCGCTACCAGGCGCTGGCCGACCGCATCACCGAGGCGCTCGACTTCATGCGCGCCATCGGGCTCGACGCCGAGAATTCGACGGAGATGCGCGTCACCGATTTCTTCACCAGCCACGAGGCGCTGCTGCTCGGCTACGAGCAGGCGATGACGCGGGTCGATTCGACCTCCGGCGACTGGTACGCCACCTCCGGCCACATGATCTGGGTCGGCGACCGCACCCGCCAGCCCGACCACGCCCATATTGAATACTGCCGCGGCGTGAAAAACCCGATCGGCCTCAAATGCGGCCCCTCGATCAAGCCCGACGAACTGATCCGGCTGATCGACCTGCTCAATCCCGAGGATGAGCCGGGCCGGCTGACGCTGATCGCCCGGTTCGGCGCCGAAAAGGTGGGCGAGCATCTGCCCGGCCTGATCCGCGCCGTGAAGCGCGAGGGGCGCAACGTGGTGTGGTCGTGCGATCCGATGCACGGCAACACCATCAAGGCGGGCTCCGGCTACAAGACGCGGCCGTTCGACCAGATCCTGCGCGAGGTGCGCGACTTTTTCGCCGTTCACGCCGCGGAAGGCACCTTTGCCGGCGGCGTGCATCTGGAAATGACGGGCAAGAACGTCACCGAATGCACCGGCGGCGCTCGCGCCATCTCGGATGCCGACCTCAAGGACCGCTACCACACCTATTGCGATCCGCGGCTCAACGCCGAGCAGGCCATCGAGATGGCCTTCCTGGTCGCCGAGCTGCTGAAGCAGGAACGCCAGGGCCGGGTGCGCCCGGTGACCGAGGCGGCGGAGTAGCAGGATTTCGGCGCCGCCCACGGGGGCGGCGCCGAACATTCACCATCCCTCCAGCACGATCTTGCCGATGGTGCGCCCGCTCTCCAGCGCAGCATGGGCGCGCTTGAGGTTGTCGGCACCGATGGTGCCGAAATGGGCGCCCAGCGTGGTGCGCAGCGATTTCGCATCGACAAGCTGCGCCACCTCGGCGAGCAGCCGGTGCTGCATGTCGATGTCCGGCGTCTCGAACATCGAGCGGGTGAACATGAACTCCCAGTGCACCGAGGCGCTCTTCGGCTTCAGCGGTGCGATGTCGAGGCTGGCCGGGTCGTCGATCAGCGCCACGCGACCTTGCGGGCGCAGCGCTTTGGCGATCTCGCCCCAATGCTGGTCGGTGGCGGTCAGGCTGTAGATATATTCCACGTCCGGCACGCCGATCCGCGCCAGATCCTGAGACAAAGGCTGGCTGTGGTCGATCACATAATGCGCGCCCAGCTCTTCCACCCAGGCCCGGCTCTCCGGCCGCGAGGCGGTGCCGATGACGGTGAGGTCGGTCAGCGTGCGTGCGAGTTGCACCGCGAGCGAGCCGACCCCGCCGGCGGCGCCGATCACCAGCAGCGCGCCGCCGCCGGTTTTCGGCACCTGGAGCCGATCGAACAGACCCTCCCACGCGGTGATAGCGGTGAGCGGCAGCGCCGCCGCTTCGGCAAAGCCGAGGCTCGCCGGCTTCAGCGCGGCGATGCGCTCGTCCACCAGATGCAGCTCGGCATTGGTGCCGGGCCGCGTCAGGCTGCCGGCATAATAGACCGCGTCGCCCGGCTTGAAGCCGCTGACCTGCGCGCCCACCGCCTCCACCGTGCCGGCGGCGTCCCAGCCGAGGATCACCGGCACCTCCGGCGTGCCCTGGCGGCGCATGCGCACTTTGGTATCGACCGGATTGACCGAGATCGCCGCGACCCGCACCAGCAGGTCGCGCGGGCCGGGCACCGGGTCCGGCGCCTCGAACGCGAACAGCGCGCGCTCCGCGCTTATGGGCAGCGATTCGACATAGCCGATGGCCTTCATGATAATTCTCCTGCGAAACAACGTGCCGCGAACATGTCGTCGCCCCGCGAGCCTGTGCAAGACGGCACGTTTTTGTCGGCTGGTATCGCAAAGGATACCGCCTTCCCGACAGGTTTCGCCGGGCCGCGCGCGTGTTAGGCTGGCGCGCCTCATCCCCGGAGAGCCCGATGGCCAAGCGTCACGCCCGCTATGACTGCGCAACCGGCTGCCCGGTGGAAGCGGCGCTGGAGATTATCGGCGCCAAATGGAAAGGCTCCGCGCTGTTCCACATGCTGGACGGCGAGCAGCGCTTCAGCGATCTGCGCCGGCGCATGCCGCTTGTCACCCAGCGCATTCTCGCCAAGGCGCTGCGCGAGCTGGAGGCGGATGGCGTGATCGTGCGCACGGTCTATCCCACCGTGCCGCCGCAGGTCGGCTATCGGCTCAGCCCGTCCGGCGAGGACTTGCGGCCGACCATCCTGCAACTCGCCGGCTGGGGACGGCGCCGGCTCGCAGCAGCCGTGCCCGCGCTCCAGGCCGCCGAATGAAGCGCGGCTTTCGCCGCATTGCACCCAGCCGGCCGGAACGGTAAACCCGCTGCATGTCCGAACATCCCGTCGACCAGCTTCTGATCGCGTGCGCCCAGCTCAATCCGGTGGTCGGCGACGTCGCCGGCAACGCGGCCAAAGTGCGCGCGGCCCGCGCCGATGCCGCCGCCCAGGGGGCCGACCTCGTCGTCTTCACCGAGCTGTTCCTGTCCGGCTATCCGCCGGAGGACCTGGTGTTGAAGCCGGCCTTCCAGCAGGCCTGCGCCAAGGCCGTGGAGTCCTTGGCGGCGGAGACCGCCGATGGCGGGCCGGCGGTGTTGGTCGGCACGCCGTGGCTGGAGGCCGGCCGGTTGCACAATGCGGTGCTGCTGCTCGATGGCGGCGCCATCGCCGCGCGGCGCTTCAAGGTCGATTTGCCCAATTACGGCCCGTTCGACGAGAAGCGCGTGTTCGTCCCCGGCCCGATGCCGGGGCCGATCGCGTTTCGCGGCGTGCGGCTCGGCGTGCCGGTGTGCGAAGACATCTGGGGGCCGGACGTCGTCGAGTGCCTCGCGGAGACCGGCGCCGAACTCCTCATCGTGCCGAACGGCTCGCCCTATCGCCGCACCGTCTATGCCGAGCGCATGAACACTGCGGTGGCGCGGGTGGTGGAGAGCGGGCTGCCCTTGCTCTATCTCAACCAGATGGGCGGCCAGGACGACCTGGTGTTCGACGGCGGTTCCTTCGTGCTGAATGCAGACCGCTCGCTCCCCGTTCAGATGCCGAACTTCCAGGAGCGTGTGCGCCTCACCCGCTGGGAGCGCTGGGCCGATGGCTGGCGCTGCGAAGAAGGCCCGCGCGCGCCGCTGCTGGAGGACGATGCGGCGGACTATGCCGCCTGCGTGCTCGGGCTGAAGGATTATGTGGAGAAGAACCGCTTCCCCAGCGTCGTGCTCGGCCTGTCCGGCGGCATCGATTCCGCGCTGTGCACGGTGATGGCGGTTGACGCGCTCGGCGCGGACCGGGTGCATTGCGTGATGCTGCCGTACCGCTTCACCTCGAACGAATCGCTGGCGGACGCCGCCGATGTGGCCGAGGCGCTGGGCTGCCGCTACGACATCGTGCCGATCGGCAAGGCGGTGGAGGGGCTGGAATCGACGCTCGCGCCGCTGTTCGCCGGCCGGCCGCGGGACGTCACCGAGGAGAATCTGCAGTCGCGCGCCCGCGGCACGCTGTTGATGTCGATCTCCAACAAGTTCGGCGCCATGGTGGTGACCACCGGCAACAAGTCGGAGATGTCGACCGGCTACGCCACGCTCTATGGCGACATGAATGGCGGCTACAACCCGGTGAAGGACCTCTACAAGACCGAGGTGTTCCGGCTCTGCACGCTGCGCAACCGCTGGAAGCCGGCCGAGGCGCTGGGGCCGGACGGGCCGGTGATCCCGGAGAACATCATCGTCAAGCCGCCCACTGCCGAGCTGCGCGAGAACCAGAAAGACCAGGACAGCCTGCCGCCCTATGATGTGCTCGATGCCATATTGGAGCGGCTGGTGGAGCGGGAAATGCCGGTCGGCGCCATTGTGGCGGAAGGTTTTGACGGCCCGACCGTCGCCCGCGTCGAGCGCATGCTGAACCTTGCGGAATACAAGCGCCGGCAGGCCGCGCCCGGTGTGAAGGTGACGCCGCGCAATTTCGGCCGCGACCGCCGCTACCCGATCACCAACCGTTTCCGCGAAATGGCGTGACGCCAGCCGTTGTCACCGGCCGGCGCCTCGGCGATAAGGCCGGCCATGACGGCTCCCATTTTGCGCTTCGCGCCTTCGCCCACCGGGCTGCTGCATGTCGGCAATGCCCGCACCGCGCTCTATAACGCGCTCTACGCCCGGCGCGTCGGCGGCAGCTTCATCCTGCGCTACGACGACACCGACCTCGGCCGCTCCACCGAGGCGTTCGCCACCGCCATTGCCGAGGACATCGGCTGGCTCGGCCTCACGCCGGACCGCATCGAGCGCCAGTCGGAACGCACGGCGCGCTATGAGGCAGCCGTGGAGCGGCTCAAGGCGGCGGGCCGGCTCTACCCGGCCTATGAGACCGAGCAGGAGCTTGAGGCCAAGCGCATGAGCCGCCGCCGGCGCGGCCTGCCGCCGACCTACGACCGCGCCGCCCTCGCCCTGACGGCGACCGATCGCGCCCGGCTGGAAGCGGAGGGCCGCCGCCCGCATTGGCGCTTCAGGCTGGATGGCCGCGCCGTGCCGTGGGACGATCTGGTGCGCGGACCGCAGCATGTCGATACCGCGTCGCTGTCCGACCCCGTGCTGGTGCGGGAGGACGGCTCGTTCCTCTACACGCTGACCTCGATGGTCGACGATATCGAGATGGGCGTCACCTTGGTGGTGCGCGGCGAGGACCACGTCACCAATACCGGCGTGCAGATCGAAATCGCCGAAGCGCTGGGTGCCGCGCCGCCGGGTTTCGCCCACCACAATCTGCTCACTCTGCCGAGCGGGGAGGGGCTCTCCAAGCGGCTCGGGCATTTGTCGCTGCGGGCGTTGCGTGAGGCGGGCGAGGAGGCGCTGGCGGTGGCGGCCTGCGCCGTGCTGACCGGCACCTCGCTGCCGGTGGAGCCGGTGGCCGACCTCGACGATCTCGCCGGCCGCATCGACTTCGCCCGCATCTCGCGGGCGCCGGCCCGCTTCGACCCGGCCGAACTCGGCGCGCTCACCGCTGCGACGCTGCATCGCCTGGCGTTTGCCGCGGTGGAGGAAAGGCTGGCGGCGCTCGGCGTCGGCGGCGGCGCGCCGTTCTGGCTGGCGGTGCGCGGCAATCTGGGCCGGCTGGCCGATGCGTTGACCTGGTGGCGCGTGGTGGAGGGGCCGGTGCCGGCGCTTGCGGATCCCGACGCAGGAGAGCTGCTGCGCCTCGCCGCCGGTCTGCTGCCGCCGGAACCGTGGGACGGCACGGTCTATGAGCGCTGGATCGCCGCGCTGAAGCCGGCATCCGGCCGCGCCGGCAAGGCACTGTTCCATCCGCTGCGCCTGGCGCTCACCGGCGCGGCGAGCGGGCCGGAGCTGAAAGCCCTGCTGCCGCTCATCGGCCGCCCGCGCGCTCTGGCGCGGCTACGGGTGCAGGCGTAGGCCGTCGGTTAATGTGCTGAACGCGCGCACGTATCGGCACCCAGGCGCCCCCACCCTACCCCTCCCCCGCACACGGGAAAGGGCACCGGATAGGTGCGCGGCAGGTCGAATTCTTCTCCCCCTCCCGCGTGCGGGGGGGCGGGGAGGGAGAAATCCAGGAAACGCGCTCGAAATCCCTACCGCACCGGAGCCGGCGGCAGCAGCGGGCCCGGCGGTACCAGCGGGGCGCCGAGGGTTTGGGTCTGCGTCTGGCGGGCGGCGGGCTTGGGTGCCGGTGCGGCGGCCGGCGGAGTGGCGGTGCGGGGCTGGGCCATTTCGCGGGCCTTGTCCTCGGTCACCACGATATCGCCCTGGCGCAGCGTCGGGTCGTCGCCCTCCACGCCGGACAGCGCCTGTGCCCAGCTCATGCCCTGCGGGCGGCAGGAGCAGGCCTGGACGTATTCCTTGCGGTACAGCAGGGCGTTGGGCAGCGAATTATAGGGCTGACCGTTGATTGCCACCGCCTGCTGGATGTCCTCACCCGGGTTGCGATAGGCGAACAGCCGCGCCTCGGTGCCAGGACACTGGCGCTGGCACAGCTCCTCGTCGGTGGAGAATCTGGCCGGCGTTGCGGCAAACGAGATCGGGAAGAAGAAGCCGTCGCAGGTGCGCACGCACACGGTGCGGTAGGTGGAGACCGAGACCTGCGGAATCTCCATCGGCTGCACGTCGGCGGAGGGGGCTTCCTCGTTGCGTGGAACGCCGAACAATTGCTCGAAGAAATTGCGCGGCCGGCGCGGCTCGGCCGGCGCATTGCCCAGCGCGGCGCGGTATTGCGGGCCGCAATCGTTCTGCGCCAGCGCGTAGACCAACTGGCGGCGCTGTTCGTCCACCCCGCCCTGGTTGCCGCGCGCGGTCATCATGGTGCGGTCGAGCGTCGAACGGGCCTGGCCGAGCTGCCGGTTCAGCGCCTCGCACTGCGGGGGAAGCTGCGGCTGGAAGATGAGAAAGCCGCGCTTGTCGCAGCCGAACTGGCGCACCTGGGCGGCGAGGCGATCGACCTCGCTCTGTTGCTGGGCGATGGCGGCCTCGATCGAGTTGCGCTGTCCGCCGGTGCCGCGGTCGAGCTGCGCCAACTGCCCCTCCAACCGGATGCAGACGGCGTTGCGGTCGCCGCCCGGCGGTGCCGGATAGGTCTGGGCCTGGACCGAAGACGGCGCCACGACGGCGAGAGCGAGCAGCAGCGCCGGCAGAAGGCGGCGGCCGTTCGGGGCGTGCGGCGTCTGAAGGCTCATCGTATCGTCCTGCCGGGGAATCGGCGCACCGGCAAACCGGCTGCACTGCGTAAGGCCGCGCAATCAGCCCGGCAATGGTGACCAAAGTTTGAACCCCCGTGGCATCTTCCACCGTGGCGGGCCGCGCACCATATGTCGGCAGCCGCCAAATGTCAGGCGGTGCCGCCGCGGAGTTGCCGATCCATGAACGCCGTATTGCCGTCGCTGACCGCGCTCGCCCTTGCGCTTGCCGCGCCGGCTCTGGCCGCCGAGCCCGATTTGATCTTCAAGAAGTCGACGGTGTGGAAATTCCTCACCCCGGATGACAAGCTCGCCACCTATGGCGTTGACGATCCATTGGTTGCCGGCGTCGCCTGCCACTTCACCGTACCGGAGCGCGGCGGCGTGAAGGGCATGTTCGGGGTGGCGGAAGAGACCTCCGACGTCTCGATCGCCTGCCGGCAGGTGGGGCCGATTTCCTTTACGGAGAAATTCGAGCAGGGCGATGTGGTGTATCGCGAAAGCCGGTCGCTGTTCTTCAAGAAGATGCAGATCGTGCGCGGCTGCGACACCAAGCGCAACGTGCTGGTCTATGTGGTCTATACCGACCGGCTGATCGAGGGCAGCCCGAAGAACTCGACGTCCGCGGTGCCCATCATGCCCTGGGGCGCCGCCGCGGACGCCGCGCGCTGCGCCGATTTCGTCAAATAGGTCGAGCTTCTAGCGCTCACTTCTCGCAGACGATGGCAACGGTCTCGGCGCAACCGGCGCCGAAGCAGGCGGTGCGGACCGGCGCGGAGATCTGCACCGGTGCGGCGGCCTCGGCCCGGCCGAAGCGGACGGCGCGGCTGAAATCGTGGGTGCGGCACCAGGCCCCCGCCATGGCCGCGCCGCAGCTCGCCCCGGACGCCAGGCAGCTGTCGATGCCGTAGCCGTCGAAGCTGTCGACCAGGAACATCTTGGTCTCGCCCGCGGCATGGCCGAGGCTGGGCACAAGAAGGAGAGCGGCGGCGAACAGTGCGCTGCGGATCGACATGGTTTTCCAGCGGTTTGGGCTGATTCTGTGCCGGGTTGGCGGGCCGTTTGGTGCAGGTGACTATCGCGTGCCAGCCTTGAACGAAAAATGAATGATGAAGGTTCCTGCCGTTCATCG
>JBGGNI010000009.1:0-10748 GCA_041287585.1 Xanthobacteraceae bacterium | reverse complement strand
CGCTCGCTGTCAAAATTCGTGGCGTAGCCGAAAGGACCCGGCGCCAGCGCGAACCCGCCCGACGGAACCGGTATCGCAGAACCTGGTCGCGTCAGATCGCCGTGAAAATTATGCTCGTTCACGATGCACTCATCCTATTGGCACGAACCCTATTGGCACCAACCCTCTCAGAGGGCCGCGGGACGCGGTGGACGGAGTCGCGGAGAGTTTCGCCCATTCACAACAGCAGTGCAAACGCACCCGCCAGCGGCAGGAACTGGATGAGGTCGCGCACCCCCGCTTTGGCGCTCGATTCCGCCACCACCACCACATCGCCCGCCTTCAATGTCGGGTCTTCGACCTTGCCGGAGCGGATCTGATTGATGTCGAAGCGGGCGGCCTGGCGCTGGCTGCCGACCTGCCGGAACACCAGCACATTCTCCGGCTCGGCATAGCGGGTCGCCCCTTCCGCCATGGCGATGGCCTGCAACAGCGAGGTGGAACCCTTCATATCGAACACGCCCGGCTTGGCCACGGCACCCTCCACCGTCACCCGCTGGCTCTTATAATCCTTCACGGTCACGGTAACTTGCGGAGACTGCAGATATTTTCGCCCTAGCGTGGTGGCGAGTTCCAAGCGGATCTGCTCCACGCTCCGGCCGCTCGCCTGCACCTCGCCGACCAGCGGCAGCGAAATCCGGCCGCCGGGCGAGACCTGGAAATCGCCGGTCAATTCCGGCACGTTGAAGACGTTGACGGCGAGCACGTCATAGGGTCCGACCGCATATTCGCCGCTCGGGCCGACGCCGCCAGCGCCCACCGTGGCATTCGACACGCCCGCTTCGGCCAGCGCGCTCGCCGCGACCGAGGCCGGGATCGGACGGTTGGCACGCCCGTCGGCATCGGATGCGCCGGACTGGTAGCTGTTGGCGCGGCTGGTGCCGTCGGTCGAGCCCGCGCACGCCCCTAGGCTGATAGCCAGCGCCATCAGGCAGAAAGCGGCCGTTGCCCTCATCCGTCTCACCTCGCTATGGACCGCGCCGGAGCGGCGCTCCCTGCAAGCAGCATGCAAACCCGACATTGTTGGGACGCCCCGACGCGCCACGCCGGTCTTCGACATCCCGGCACGCTGCCGCCACCCACCTGCCATTGCCCACGTCACACTGATTAACACAGCTTCCATAATCGTTTATGAACCGCCCGACGGTCGGCCCACAGCCGCGCGCACCGCGGTGGCCCTATGCTGTGCACCTCACCTGTTGCCGCACCGCGGCATCGACTGTGCTGCACCGTAGCAAAAACCGCCCGCCATGGCACCCCCAACGGCCGTTACGGCGGCGTCCGTTGCGCGCATGCACGCCGGAGAGCTTGCCGTGGAGGCCAAACCTCCCGATGATCCGGCGCCGCGCGGCCCTCGGGTCTGCGCCGCACTCCATTCACCAGCCGAGCGCCGCTCGTGCTGGGCTGGGCCGGGTCCGCTTTCGCGGGACGCCGGCCGAGCCCAGACCGTCGGCGCCGGGACGAGGGACGCGGGCCTTGGTCCGATTCGAGAATGTCGGCTTGCGCTACGGCATGGGGCCGGAGGTGCTGAAGGACGTCACCTTCGGCATCCCGCCCCGTTCGTTTCAATTTCTCACCGGGGCCTCGGGAGCCGGCAAGACCACGCTGCTGAAGCTGATGTTCCTGTCGCTCAAGCCGACGCGCGGGCTGATCAATATTTTCGGCCGTGACGCCGCCGGGCTCGGCCCGGACGAGGTCGCAGTGATTCGCCGGCGCATCGGAATCGTGTTCCAGGACTTCCGCCTGCTTGACCACCTCACCACTTATGAAAATGTGGCGCTGCCGCTCCGGGTGCAGGGCCGCGAGGAGGCGAGCTACCGCAGCGAGGTCAGCGAATTGCTCCAATGGGTCGGCCTCGGCGAGCGCATGCATGTGCTGCCGCCGGTGCTGTCTGGCGGCGAGAAGCAGCGTGCCGCCATCGCCCGCGCGCTGATCGGCCGTCCGGACATCCTGCTGGCCGACGAGCCGACCGGCAATGTCGATCCCCGGCTGGCGCGGCGGCTGCTGCGGCTGTTCGTGGAAATGCACAAATCCGGCACCTCCGTGCTCATCGCCACGCACGACATCGCGCTGATGGACCAGTTCGACGCGCGCCGGCTGGTGATTTCCGATGGGCGGCTGCGCACCTATGACTGACCAGGCAACCGACCCGTATTTGGACGAGGAGCAGCCGGACGCCGTGGGGCCGCTGCGCCGCTATCAGCCGACGCCGATCGTACCCGGCGCCACCGTCACCGGAGCGGCGCTGGTGGCGGTGGTGGCGATCATGACCTTTCTCGCCAGCCTCACCATCGGCAGCGTCTCGGCCGTGCGAGGGCTCGCCTCGTCCTGGACCGCCGACATCAGTCGGGAAACCACGATCCAGATCAAGCCCGCCGACGGGCTGGACATCGAAGCGGCGCTTGCCGCCGCGGTGGATACGGCGCGAAGGGCCGCGGGCGTTGCAGCGGCGCGGGCGCTCGATCCGGCGGAAACCGCGGCGCTGCTGGAGCCGTGGCTGGGCGCCGGGCTCGACATCGCCAATCTGCCGGTTCCGCGGCTGGTGGTGGTCACGCTATCACCCGCGGCGGGGCCGGCGGACATTGCCGGCCTGCGCACCGCGCTCGCCGGCCGCGTGCCGGCCGCGACGCTGGACGACCATCGCCAATGGTCGGATCGGCTGACCTCCACCGCGCGGCAGGTGGTGGCGGTCGGCTTTGCCGTGCTCGCGCTGGTGGGGGCCGCCACCATTCTCTCGGTGGTGTTCGCCACCCGTGCCGCCGTCGCCGCCGGACAAAGCGTGGTCGAGGTGCTGCATCTGGTCGGCGCGCGCGACAGTCTGATCGCCGGCGAGTTCCAGCGGCACTTCCTCGCCGTGGGCCTGAAGGGCGGGGCCATCGGCGGCGGCGCTGCGGTGCTGATGTTCTTCGTGCTCGCCACTCTGCCGGCCTGGCTGCGCGGCGGGGCGCCGGCCGACCCCGCGGCCACGCTGATCGGCGCCATGACGCTCGATCTGCGCGGCTATGGCGGCATTTTCGGTGTCAGCGTACTGGTGGTACTGGTTACCGCAGCGACCTCGCGGCTAACGGTGTACCGTACGCTGCGCAGACTGCGCTGACGCCTGCTGCGCTGACCCGCCTCGTTTCGGAGCCGCCGACGCCTTGTCACCGCCCGCCTCCCCGCCCCCGGCCGGCGCCGCGCGCCGGCGCCGATTCGCGTGGCCACTGCGTCTGCTGCTCGGCCTGCCGCTGCTGGCCGGGCTTGCCTTGTTCGTCGGCTTCCTCATCTTCGCCGCCGACATCGCACCCCGCAAGCCGAACCTGCAGCGCTCGGCCGACGGCATCGTCGTTCTCACCGGCGGGGCGGATCGCATCGAGGAGGCGACCGATCTCCTGGTGGCCAAACACGGCCGGCGCCTGCTCATCACCGGCGTGCATCCCGACACCACGCTCCAGGAGATCGCGCAGACCGTTCCCGCCTCGCAGGCGCAACTCGAATGCTGCGTCGACATCGGCCGCTCGGCGCTCAACACCCGTGGCAACGCCATCGAGACCGCGCGCTGGGCGCGCGCGCGCCAGTTCCATTCGCTGATCGTGGTCACCTCCGCCTGGCACATGCCGCGGGCGCTGATGGAACTGGCGCGCGCCGTGCCGGAGATGGACCTGGTGCCCTATCCGGTGGTGAGCGACCGGCTGCGCAGCACGCCGTGGTGGCAGAGCCCGGCGACCGCCCGGCTGATCTTCATTGAATATTTGAAATTCCTGCTGGCCTCGGCGCAGATCCGCACCTCGCCCGCCGTCGCCCCGGAAGGCGCTCCGCCAGCCCCCTGAGGCTGAGCGCACAGCGACGGAACCTTTTGCGCGGACAGCGATTCACCTTTCGATCGGTGATTGACGCCGCCCATAGATGTTCTAACTTTGTTCCCATGAACATGCTCAGCGATTCGATGATGCGTGGCCGTTCCCTCCGCGATGCGGGGCCCCTGGCCGCAGCGGCAGACGCCGCGCTCGCCCGGCGGTTTCGCCTGTGGCGCGCGCCGGACGGACGACGCCTAGTCTATTCGGTGTATGCGACCGACGCCGCGCCGGACTATCCGGACGCGGTAGCTCTGGTTGTGCGGCAGCTCGACGGACGGCGGGTGGCGGTATGGTCGGGACCGGCCGGCGCCCCTGCACGGGCTGCGGCGCGGGCCGCCGGTGCGCAGGAAATCCATTTGCGCATCGTGCCGGAGGTCGAGAGCGGCCCGCTGGTGCCGGAGTTGGCGCCCTACCCCGTCAGTTGAGCGCCTAGAGCCGCTCGACGAGAGCCGTGAGTTCGGCGTCGGCGATGCCGAGTTCGGCGAGGTGCTCCAGCGTGGCGCGCACATAGTCCGGGTTCGGCCCGCCATGGCCATGGCCCCGGCGCACCAGGCGCACCCGTTCCTCCAGCGACAGCCGCCCGGCATATTGGGGATGCGCGTTGTCGACGAGGTAGCACAGCGCGGGCACGTTTCGGCCGGAGCCGTCCTTCAGCCAGACCCGCCGCACCGCCTCGCGATAGATGTGGGTGACCTGCTCGCGCTCGCGCAGATAGGCAATGGTCGCTGTCCGATCCGCGGTGGCGACCCGGAACGCCACGCCGAGACAGCTTCCGCCCCGGTCCAGCCCCAGCACAAGGCCCGGCTGCTCAGGTGTGCCGCGCCAATGCACGGAGAGCACGCACAGCGAGCGATGCGCGCCGATCAGCCGCGCCGGCGTGCGCTCGGCAAAGGGAAAGCCCGGATTCCACATCAACGAGCCATAGCCGAACACCCACAGGTCGCCGGCTTCATCTTCCAAGGGAGGCGGACTCATAGCGATGGCCTTTGGCGTTGGCACCGGCCGCGCGCAGCGGGCGCAGTGGCGGGCGAGCGCATTGACAGGCGAGCGGCCTGGCTGCCTAACAAAGCCCGCTTGTTTCCGCAATCCGCCACAGGTGCCCGATGGCCAGCACGCCCTCTTTGCCGCCCCGCCGGCCCGCATGGATGATCGCCCTGCCGCTGCTCCTGCTTATCCTGGCGGGCATCGGTTGGAGCGGGGCGTGGTTCTATGCGGCGGGACGCGCCGAGCGCGAAATCGACGCCTGGATCGCCCGTGAGGCTACCCAGGGCCGGGCCTGGAGCTGTGGCCAGCGCAGCCTCGGCGGCTTCCCCTTCCGCTTCGAACTGCTGTGCGATGCGCCGCGGCTCGATTTTGCCGGCGCCGGCGGCTGGGAGGCCACCGCGGGCCGCGCGCATGCGGTGGCGCAAGTGTGGGACCCCGGCCACATCATCGTCGAGTTCCAGTCGCCGGCCCGGCTGGCGGAGGCCGCGGGCGGGCAGGTCTATGAGGCAAGCTGGACGCTGCTCCAATCGAGCGGCGTCGGCACCGGCGGGCGGCCGGACCGTATCTCCACCGCCGCCGACAATCTCGAAATCCGCGCCGCCGGCGCCCCGGCGAGCCTGCTGTTCGCGGCCCGCCATGTCGAGGTCCATGCCCGCCGCCATCCGGACGCCGCCGAAGGCACCCTCGACCTCGCCGCGCTGCTTCGCGGTGCACGGGGTCCTGCCGCAACCGGCTCGGCGTCTGCGGTGCCGGTGGACGGCGAGTTGCAGGCGACCATCACCGCCATGCCGGAGGCCCGTTCCATGCCGACCGAGCAGCGTTTGCGCCTGTGGCAGGAGGCCGGCGGGCGGGCCAAGCTGGCATTGGGCCGGATTTCCGCCGGCGACGCCGCCAGCCTGACCACCACCGCCGATGTCGGCCTGGATTCAAGCGGCCGGCTCGACGGCGAGGCAAATATGTCGGCTGTCGGCATCGACCGCCTCTCGGCGGCACTGACCGCCGCCGGGCTGATGCCGCCGGCGCTCGCCGCCCTGGCCCCGATGGCGCGTGCCGCCGGCACGCCGGCCGAGGTGAACGGCCAGCGCGCGGCCAGCTTCGCCTTTACGCTGAAGCGCGGCCGCATCAGCCTCGGCCTGCTGCCGCTCGGCAGCATCGGCCCGCTGTTCTGACGCGCACAGGCTCGTGCTGGGGGCTTTCAGCCCCAGGGGCCGCGCGGGCGCGCCGCGCCGGCAGACGACCACGCGCCGGAGCGCGGCGCGGGCGTGCCCATGCTTGCGGCCAGAGCGTTCAGCGCGGCGATTCGGTTCTCGGTGGCGGGATGGGTGGAGAACAGATTGTCCATCCGCGCCCCGGATAGCGGGTTGATGATGAACATGTGGGCCGTGGCCGGGTTGTGCTCGGCTTCCATATTGGGCACCGCATGGGCCGCATTGGCGATCTTGGCCAGAGCGGAGGCCAGCCACAAAGGCTGGCCGCAGATCTGCGCGCCGAGGCGGTCGGCCTCATATTCGCGCGAGCGCGAGATCGCCATCTGAACCACCATGGCGGCAAGCGGCGCCAGTATCACCATGGCGATGGTGCCGAGCACGCCGAACGGCTGGTTGTTGTCGCGGTTGCCGCCGAAGAACATGCCGAAATTCGCCAGCATGGAAATCGCGCCCGCCAGCGTCGCAGTGATCGTCATGGTCAGCGTGTCGTGATTTTTGATGTGCGCCAGTTCATGGGCGATCACGCCGGCCGCCTCTTCGCGGGTAAGAGCTCGCAACAGGCCGGTGGTCACCGCCACGGCCGCGTTCTGCGGGTTGCGGCCGGTGGCGAAGGCGTTGGGCTGCGGATTGTCCATGATGTAGACGCGCGGCATGGGCAAGCCGCCGCGGGCCGCCAGTTCCTCGACCATGCGGTAGAGCGCCGGCTCGCTGGCGCGGTCCACCGGGTGCGCGCCATACATGGACAGCACCATCCGGTCGGAATTCCAGTAGCTGAACACGTTCATGGCGCCGGCCACCAGCAGCGCGATCATCATGCCGCTGCGTCCGCCGATCAGGAAACCGACGGCCATGAACAGCGCCGTCATGCCGGCCAGCAGAATGGCGGTGCGCAGATAGTTCATTGCATCCTCCCGAGCCGCGGGGGTTGCATCCGCGAGTCGCGAATTAAGGATGGGAAGGCCCCCGAAGTTCCGCAAGGGAGTCGCAAGAGGCGCGCTGAAGCTTGACGCCGATAGCCGGCCGATGGTCCAAATGCGCGATGCCCGAGATGCCCGACGAAACGTCCGACGACACCCCTGCCCGCGTGCTCAGCCCGGCGGCGCGGCGGGCGCTGGAGGAAGCCGCCGCACGGCGCGCCGCCCGCGACGCGGAGGCCGCCACGCCACCGACCGAGATCCACGGCCGCGACGGGCCGGAACCGGTGCGCTACGGCGATTGGGAAGTAAAGGGCATCGTTTCGGACTTCTAAAACGCAAAACGGCCGCGGGCACGCCGCGGCCGTCACGTCCAGGCTCAGTGAATCAGCCTTCTTCGCCGCCGCCGAAGAAGCTGTCGAAGAAGCCGCCGCCCTCGTCCGCGGCCGAAGCATCCTCGGCGGGGGCAGTCTCAGCCGGTGCGCTCTCGGCCGCTTGTGCCTCGCTGCCGCCGAACATGCCGGCAATGGCATTGCCCAGCAGCACGCCGCCGGCGACGCCCATCGCTGTCTGCGCCGCGCCGGCAAGGAAACCGCCGCCGCGTCCCGGCTGGGCCATAGGCGGCACGGGCGAAGTCGGCGCCGTCGGCGGCGCCTCAGAGCGCCGGCCGATCGGCGGAACGGACGAGCGCCCGGAATTGGCGCCGCCGAACAGCCCGCCGAGGAGGCCGCCGCCGCCCGCCGGGCGCTGTGCCGCCTTCTGCTCGAGTTCCTCGATGCGGCTCTGGGCGGCCTGCAGGGCGTAGTCCTGCATCACCACGGTCTGCGCCATGAAGTAGGGGGCGTCGGGCTGGCGGGCAATGCGCTCGCGAATGAAGGCCTCGGCCGCCGCATCGCGGGGGCCCGCCTGTTGCTCCACCGCGGAAAGGCGGGTGAACAACCGTTCAATGGCCTGCCGGTCTTGGGTGTCCATCGTGTTGCGCTCCATGAAGAGGTCTGGATCACTCTTCCCGCTGGCCAGTGAAATTCAGCAGCAGCTGGAAGATGTTGACAAAGTTGAGGTAGAGCGAGAAGGCGCCGAACACGGCGAGCTTCTGCTTGGATTCCGCGTCGAAACTCTCCGCGTACTGCTCCTTGATCGACTGGGTGTCCCAGGCGGTCAGCCCGACGAACACCACCACGCCCACCACCGAGACGATGAACTGCAAGGCGGTCGAGCCGAGGAAGATGTTCACCACGCTGGCGATGACAACGCCGATCAGGCCCATGATCAGAAAGGAGCCGATGCGGGAGAGATCGCGCTTGGTGGTGTAGCCATAGAGGCTGGTGGCACCGAACATGGCGGCGGAGATGAAGAAGGTGCGGGCGATGCTGGCGCCGGTGAACACCAAGAAGATGGAGGCCATCGAGAGCCCCATCACGCCGCAGAACGCCCAGAACATGGTCTGCGCGCCCGACGCCGACATGGACTGCATGCGGAACGAGAAGAACAGCACGAAGGCCAGCGGCGCCAGCATCACCACCCATTTCAGCGGGGTGGAGAAGATCGGCACATAAAGCGCCGGCGTGGTGCCGACGATGAAGGCGACGGCGCCGGTGAGCACCAGGCCGAGGCTCATATAATTATAGACCCGCAGCATGTGCTGGCGCAGGCCCTCGTCGAAGGTGGCGCGGTCGATGCGGCCCGCAGCAGCGGGGCTGCCGAAGCCGTAGTGTGGCGTGTTCATGACGGTTGCTCCTCAAAAAGGCGAAGGGATAAGGGCTCAGTAGAGCGAGCGGGCGAGACGGGTCCCGGCCTGGTCGAGCATTGTCTGGTCGAGCGTTGCCCGGTCCGGCGTGGGGGACCCGCCGCCGGCGACCAGCGCATAGGCAACCTCGCCCATCTGCCAATAGGCGGCGGTCAGCTCGTCCTTGTGGGCCAGCGTCGCCGGCACCACGTCGAAGGCGCCCGGCCGCACCGCGAACAGCGTCGCCGTGCCGAAATCCCCGGTGCGCACCACCAGTTCGACGCTCGGCCCGAAGGTGGAGGGGAAGATCTGCACATCCGTCACCGTCCAGCCTTCCGGCAATACCGGCATGACGATGGCGGTTGCGGCGCGGATCTCCGCCGGGTCGTAGTCCGGCGCGCCGGGCTGCGAACGCATGGCGGACCGCACCAGCGTGGTGCGGTGGGCCATCACCGCATCGCTCACATAGGCCGGCGGCGGGGCGGCGGCAGACACCTGGCTCACTCCGAGCGGGCCGAACTGCGCATGGGCGAACCAGCCGGCACCGATCAAAAGAGCGATGGAGGCCGCACGCTGCAACCGGCCGAACAGCCGATCGCGCGCCAGACCCTGCTCCAGCCGGCGCGCAGCACCCACGGTGAGCGGGGCGGCACGGCGCGGAACGTCGGCGAGCGCCAGCCGCAGTTCGTCGCGGATGCGCAGATCCGCCATGACGCGCGTCGCCGCCTCGGCATGCCGGCTGAGATACGCCTCGACATCGATGCGCCGTTCGACGCCCAGCTGGTCGTCGACATAGGCCTGCAGATCGGCGTCGCTTATCGGTTCACCGGGGCTCATCGGCGCCTCCCACGATCTTGAGATGACTCGCCCGCGCCGGCGGCGGCCGCACTTCGGCCGGCACGCCGTCCTCCAGCGCGCGCAGCGCGGCGCGGGCACGGGCGAGGCGCGACATCAGCGTGCCTTGGGGAATGCCGAGCGCAGTTGCAGCCTCGGCGTAGCTCAGCCCCTCCACGGCGACGAGGTGGAGCGCGGCGCGTTGTTCCTCCGGCAATTCCATGAAGGCGGCGCGCACCTGGGCGAGGCGCACATGGTGGTCCTGCGCCGCTTCCACCGCATCATCGGCAAGCGCGCCGGCCAGCGCATCGCGGGCGGCGGAGGTGCGGCGGGCGCGATGGGCGTCGACGAAGGCGTTGTGAACAATGGCGATGAGCCAGGCCCGCAGACTGCGGCCGGGCTGGAAGCTGGCGCGGCGCTCATAGGCGCGCACCAGCGCGTCCTGCACCAAGTCTTCGGCATCCGCCTCGTTGCGCGTCAACGAACGGGCATAGCGGCGCAGCGAGGAGAGCTGGCCGATGACGTCGAAACGGGATGTCGGGCTGGGTCCTGCCGGCTTCATGCTCCATATACGGGGCCGGCCGGCCGCTTAGTCCGCGCGGGGCGGAAATTATTTGGCCGGCGGACCCGCCGCCGGCCGAGGCCGCGCGCCCGATCAGAGATCGAGCACGAGGCGGGTCGGGTCTTCCAGCGCTTCCTTGACGCGGACCAGGAAGGTCACGGCGCCCTTGCCGTCGACGATGCGGTGATCGTAGCTCAGCGCCAGATACATCATCGGCCGCACGACGATCTGCCCCTTGACCACCACCGGGCGCTCCTCGATGCGGTGCATGCCGAGAATGCCGGACTGCGGCGCGTTCAGGATGGGCGTCGACATCAGCGAGCCGTAGATGCCGCCATTGGTGATGGTGAAGGTGCCGCCCTGCATGTCCTCGATGCCGAGCTTGCCGTCGCGCGCCTTGCGGCCGAGGGCGCCGATCGCCTTCTCGATGCCGGCGATCGACAGCGTGTCGGCGTTGCGCACCACCGGCACCACCAGGCCCTTGTCGGTGCCCACCGCGATGCCGACGTGGTAGTAGTTCTTATAGACGAGGTCCTGCCCGTCGATCTCGGCATTGACCTCCGGCACGTCCTTCAGCGCCTGGATCACCGCCTTGGTGAAGAAGCCCATGAAGCCGAGCTTCACGCCGTGCTTCTTCTCGAACAC
>JBGGNI010000008.1:0-133333 GCA_041287585.1 Xanthobacteraceae bacterium | reverse complement strand
ACATTGTACTGGGCGCACAACACCGGCTCCGGCGGGATCGCCTGGCCGGGCGGATACCGCCCGGCGCAGATCGCCTTGCCCAGCCGTGCCAGTATCTCGGTGTAGAGCGTCATGCCAATCATCATACGTATGATGATTGGCTCGTCAAGTTGACGCAGGCGGTCAGCTTCGTATCGCGCGCGCACCCCAGACCACGATGCAGGCGCCGATGACGCCGGCGACCAGATAGCCCAGCCAGCCGCCGAACCCGACGCCGATCAGGCCGAACAGGAAGCTCGCCACCGCGGCGCCGATGATGCCGAGAACGATGTTCATGAAGACGCCGGTGTCCGTCTTCATGATGCCGGAGGCGATCCACCCCGCCAGGCCGCCGATGATGATCGCCGCAATCCAACCGATCTGTGTGTCGTCCATTCTGGTCCCCAGAGTTCGTGACGGTGCCATAACGCAGCACCGCTGACGCGGTTCCAACCGGCCGAATAGGTGTCAAAGTACATCTTGCATCCGGTGGAACTGGTCTATTCCAGGCTCGTTAATGCGTCGTCCTTCGACACGCGGAGCCTCAATCGCCGTGCAACTCGCCGTGCCTGCGCCGTCCGACCTCACCGTCTGCGATCTGGAGCCCATCCATATTCCCGGCTCGATCCAGCCGCACGGGCTGCTGCTGGTCGCCGATGCCGCTACCGGCTTGATCGTCGCCGGGGCCGGCGACATCGAGGGTAGGCTCACAGCCCACTGGCACGGGCGCCCGCTGGCGCAGGTGCTGGGCACGCCGGTGGTGCCGCCGTTTGCCGAGGCACGGCACCTCGGCGTGGTCGCAGGCGCAGGCGAGCGCTTCGACGCCGTGCTGCACCCGGCCGGTGCCGTGCTGCTGGTGGAACTGGAGGCGGCCGAGCCGGCGCCGCAGAACGCCACCGAAGTGCTGGCCGAACTGGACCGCGCCGCCCTGCTCTTCGAGCGGGCGCTCGACATCGCCGAACTTGGCGCCTGCGCCACCCGCGTGTTCCGGCAATGGACCGGCTATGACCGGGTGATGCTGTACCAGTTTCTCGACGACGACAGCGGCGTGGTGGTCGCTGAAGACCGTGTGGAGACGATCGGCTCCTTTCTCAACCATCGTTTCCCCGCCTCCGATATCCCCCGGCAGGCCCGCGCGCTCTACATCCGCAACCGCGTGCGGGTGATCCCCGACATCGCCTATGTGCCGGCGCCGCTGCGCCCGGCGCTGCCGGGACTCGACCTGAGCGACGTGGCGCTGCGCAGCGTCTCGCCGATCCACATCCAGTATCTGAAGAACATGGGTGTCGCCGCCTCGGCCTCGATCTCCATTGTGCGGGACGGCGTGCTGTGGGGCCTGATCGCCTGCCACAATGCGACGCCGAAGCCGATTCCGCACACGCTGCGCATCGCCTGCCGCACGCTGGCCGCCGGCCTCGGCCGGCAGATCGTCGCCAAGGACGAAGCCGCGCAATATCGCGACCGCCTGCGGCTGCGGACCGTGGAAGATGCGGTCAAGGTGCGCATCGGCAGCGAGATGCCGCTGCCGGAGCTGTTCGACGCGGTCGGCGTCGAACTGCGCCAGGCGTTCCACGCCGACGGTTTCGCCGCCATCGTCGGGCGCGACCACTTTCAGTCCGGCCTTTGCCCGGACCATGGCGAGATCGAGCGGCTGGCGCACTGGCTGGCCGGCCAAAGCGATGCGGTGCCGTTCAGCACCCACGCGCTGTCCAGCCGGTTTCCGCCGGCGCAGGCCTATCGGGGCGAGGCCAGCGGCCTGCTGGCGTGCGTGGTCGCCACCGAGGAGCCTGTCGTGCTGATGTGGTTCCGGGCCGAGCACATCAGCGTGGTGAACTGGGCCGGCAATCCGCACAAGGATACCAGCCGCGACCCCGCGGCCGAACTGACGCCGCGCACCTCGTTCGAAGCCTGGAGCGAGACGGTGCAGGGCGAGGCGCCGCGCTGGTCGCTGGCGGAGATCGATTCCGTGAAGCGCCTCGCCCGCTCGGTGTCGGACGCGCGCCAGGCGCGGCGCATGCGCGACCTGAACCGCGAACTCACCGCCACCAATGCCGAGAACGAGCGGCTGCTGCTCCAGAAAGACTTTCTGATGCGGGAGGTGAACCACCGGGTGCAGAACAGCCTGCAACTGGTCTCCTCGTTCCTGCATCTTCAGGGCCGCGCGGCGGGCGACGCGACGGTGGCCGACCACCTCGACGATGCGCGCCGGCGGGTCGCCGCGGTGGCGCTGGTGCACCGGCAGCTCTATGGCGGCGACGAACTGGAGACGGTGGACCTCTCGCGCTATCTCGCCGACCTGTGCGGCGAGATGGAAGCCTCCATGGGCGCGGAGTGGAAGCAGAAGCTGAGCTTCGAGCTCGCGCCCATCGTCATCCAGGCCGACCGCGCGGTCAAAATGGGACTGATTCTCACCGAACTCATCATCAATGCGGTGAAATACGCCTATGGCGGCGCCATCGGGCCGATCTCGATCGCGCTGGAGCAGCACCGCAACCGCCTGCGCCTGGTGGTCGCCGACCGCGGCGCCGGCAAGAGCGGCGGGCGGCGGGGCTTCGGCACGCGCATGCTGGTGGCCATGGTGGGCGCGCTCGCCGGCGAGATGGAGGAAGAGGGCAACAATCCCGGCCTGCGCGTCGTCGTCACCGTGCCGATCCAGCCGGTGCCGTAATCGGGGGCTCTCTAAACCTTCCCCGGACTCACGCCGAGCTTGTGCAGCACCGCTGCGCGGTCGCTCAAATCGCCGATGATCAAGGTCGTCTGCTCGTCGCTGATCGCGATCAAGGCCGGGGTGGCGAAGATACGGCGGGCGAAGGCCGCGGCGGGCGCCTTGATCACGTCGATGACCTCGACGCTTACCATCTCGCCCAGAAGCCCGACGATGTCGTCAAGATTATCCTTGGCGCGGCGTGAGTGGATATTATCGCCCGCGACGTAGAGTTCGAGAATTCTACGAACCACGTCCTTCGCCTCCGTCGTTCGGAGCGGATGACAGGTCGGCGTCGCGTGCGCGGCGAAGCCTGGCGATGCCCGAGCGGCCCTCGGTCTGGCGTTCTTCCATCTCGGTCGCCCGGTCGCGGAACCGCGTGAGTTCCTGCTGCTTTTCCGCCAGTTCGGCGTTCAGATTGGCGATGCGGCGCGCGATGTCGTCGGCCGCCCGCTCGACGTCGCGATAATGCTGCGCGGCGGCGGCCTCGGCCTCGTGGACGGCGATCGCGCCGGCGCGCTCCTTCTGCCAGCGCAGCGAGCCCATCAGCACCACGCCCTCTTCGGTATAGACATCGGCGATGGTGATGCCGTCGTCGCTCAGCAGCAGTTCGCCGACCTGGTTGGAATGGGCCGTGCCGCGCGACTTGACGATGGTCAGCGCCCGGTTACGCTCGCCGCCGTGGACCACATAGGACAGGTGAATCCAGTTGTCGCACAAGGTGGAGACATAGGAGCGCGAGTTTTCGCTGTCGACGGCGTTGCGCTCCACCAGGCTGGTCAGCACGATAGTGATGCCCTGGCGCTTGCAGAACTGCACCAACCGCCGCACGGCGCTTTGGGAGACCGTCGAGGCGGTGAAGACGGAAATCGGATCGACCAGCAGATGCTGCGGCCGGTGCGCGATGATCTGGCCGATGATTTCATGGACGAACTCGTCCGGCCCGCCGGTGCGGTCGGCCATGCCGTGCATGCGCAGCATGCCGGCAGCGCGGTGGACCGCGAGATCGGTGCCGACCGAGGCGATGTTGCGGAGCACTTCCTCGGGCGCCTCGTCGAAGAAGATGCCGAGCGCACGCTCGCCGCGCCGGCACACCGCTTCCAGGAAGCGGGTGCCGAGCGTGGTCTTTGCCGTGCCGGGGGCGCCGGACAGCAGCGTGCTGCTGCCGCGGAAATAGCCGCCCGTCAGCATCGCATCCAGCCGCTCTATGCCGGTGGACAGCCGCTCGCCGGAGATCGGCAGCTCCTGCTCGGCGGTATCGACGAGTTCGACCTCGACGCCGCGCGACGTCATCACCAGAGGAAACCGGCTCTCGGCGTGGCTGGAGCTGCGGTACTTCTGGATGCGCAGACGCCGGCTCGACAGGCCGTCCTCGAAGGCGCGCTCCAGCTCGACCACGCAGTCCGCCATGTAGAGCGCCAGGCTCTCGAAGCTGCTGTCGGCCAGGCTGCTGGCCTTGACGGTGAGCAGGACCGAACCGCCGAGCCGGTGCACATGGTCCTGCAGGCGCAGCAGCTCGCCGCGCTGGGCGCCCGGCGTAGGCAGCATGGTGAGCAGGGTGTCGATGCCGTCGAACACCACGCAGGCCGGCGGGGCATCGCCGCAGGCGCCTTCGACCGCGGCCAGCAGGCCGGCAATGTCGAAGGCGCCGCTTAAAAGAATATCGGCGCGGGGCCGGCCGTCGAACACCACGATGCGGCCGGCATCGATCAGCGGCCCGGCGTCCCAGGCGAACGAGGTCATGTCCGCCAGCACACCCGGTACCGACTGTTCGAACGACACGAACACCCCGGTGCCGCCGGTCTCCTTGACGCGATGGATCAGCGTCTGCATGGCGAACACGGTCTTGCCGGCGCCGGCGGTGCCGATGATGGCGGACACCCGCCCGCGCGGCAGGCCGCCGCCGGTCATGGCGTCGAAGCCGGCAATGCCGGTCGAAATCTTGGCGTTCGGGGCCGTTGCGGTCTCAGCCATAAGCGGTCCTGGCCTCGGTGGGCGGCGTTTCAGATGCGGCACGTTCGGCGTCGGGCAGCCGGCTTTGCCATTGTTCCGCCCAGAGCGCCAGCTCGGCCGCGGCCATGGGCGCGGCATAGAGATAGCCCTGGCCTTCGTCGCACCAGATGCTTTGCAGAAATTCTGCCTGCTGCGGGCTCTCCACGCCCTCGGCGGTAATGCGCATGCCGAGGCTCTTGCCGATGGCGACGATGGCGCGGGTGATCTCGGTGGCGCCCTGGTCGTCGGGCAGCTCCCGGATGAAGGACTGGTCGATCTTGAGGTGGTCGCTCGGCAGCAGGCGCAGATAGGACAGGCTGGAATAGCCGGTGCCGAAATCGTCGATGGCGATGTGCACGCCCGCCGCGGCAAGCTCGCGCAGCGCCTGGAGGCCGCGATTGGCGTTCTGGATCATGACGCTTTCGGTCACCTCCAGAATCAGCCGGCCGGGCGGCAGGCCCGAGGTGCGCAGCACCTCAAAGACCAATTCAGCGAACCCCGGCTGGTTGATCTGCATCGGCGAGGCATTGACCGACACCGTGGCGTGCGCCAGCGGGCCGGACGTCCAGCGTGCTGCCTCGGTGCAGGCGGTGCGCAGCACCCAGGTGCCGAGCGGCACGATGAGGCCGGAGGCTTCGGCCTGCGGGATGAATTCGCCGGGCGCCACCAGCCCCCTTTTCGGATCCTGCCAGCGGGCCAGCGCCTCGACGCCCAGCAGACGGTTGGTGGCGAGGTCGATTTGCGGCTGGTAGAGCAGGAATATCTCGCCGCGGCTCCAGGCGCCGCGCAGGGCGCGGGCCGCGGGGGAATTCATGGCGGTCGCCCGTAGGCTCCGCCAACGTCCGACCCGCGACGAATAATAGGCGGCGTCGCCGAGCACGAAGACGATGATGACGAGCATCGCCACCGCCAGCAGCGGCAGGGTCCGCGGATCGATCGGAATTTCGAGCCGTGCCGCCACCAGGCCGATCAGAAGGCAGCCGCTCGTCAGCATGAACAGCTGGTAGCGGATCAGCCGGCCGCCGGGGTCCAGCGACAGAAACTGGCGCAGCGGGGCGCGATGGGCGCTGCGCATCAGCACCGCAAGCACGCACAGAAGCCCGCCGGCTATCGTCGGTGGCGCCGCGGCGCCGTAGAAGCCGGGTACGCCGTAAATATAGCCGATCAGCGATACCACGAGCGGCAGGCTGGCGAACGAGGCCAGGATCTGCGCCAGCGCGACATGCCGCTGCTGCGGCAGCAGGAGCGAAGCCGACAGCAGGCCGATCACCAGCGCCGTGTTGAACCCCATGCCGATCGACCGTGCGCTGCCGGCGAGGATCGCGTCCCGGAGCGGCGCGGGCAGCAGCAAGGTGTGAAAGTACGTCAGATATTCGCTCGACGACAGCGCCAGCCGCACCACCGCGATGGCGCCCGCCAGACCCGCGAAGAGCAGGACCGCGGGGCCGGTTCGCCAGGGGCGGGCCACCAGCACCGACAGGCCGAGGAAGATGAACGCGATGGCCGTCCACGGATTTGTGGCCGGGCCGGCGGGCAATGGCCGCCAGACCCAGGACCAGCCCAGCGCGAAGCCGAACAGCACCGCGACACCGATCAGCACCCCGCCCGCGGCGCACACGGGCGCCAGCCTCAGGCAGGCGAGGATGATGCGCTCGCGCGATTGAAAGGCAGGTGTCTGCCCCTGCGCCAGGCCGTACCGCATTTCGCCTGGGCCGAGCGACATGATCGAACTGGTCCGCTGTTTCGGTATAGTATGACCAAGGCGGTTGCGCGGTCTACACGCCCTGATCGCCTTTTCCACCCGCGCGTGCGGCAAGCGCCGCGGTGCCGCCGCGGTCCTGCCGGGGCGACAGGCCGAAACGGGCGCGATAGGCGCGGGCAAAGTGCCCGGTGGCGATGAAGCCGCACGCCACCGCGACCTCCGCGACGGCAAGCCCGGTCTGGCGCAGCAGCGCGCGGGCGCGCTCCAGCCGCACGCCGAGGCTGTACGCCCCGAGCGAGGTGCCCAGATGCGCGGCGAACAGCCGGTCGAGCTGGCGCGGCGTGACGCCGGCGGCCTTGGCAAGGCTCGCCCGGTCCGGCGGCACGTCGGTCTGTTGTTCCAGCATGGCGAGAACCCGCAGCAGCCGCGGATTGGCGACGCCGAGGCGCTCGCGCAGCGAGCTGCGCTGGGCATCCCCGCCGGAGCGGGCGCGGCTGTGCAGGTACCAGTCGCCGACCTCGATCGCGAGTTCCGGCCCGTGCTGGCGGGCGATCATCTCCACCATCATGTCGAACGCGGCGAGCCCGCCGGCGCAGCTGATGCGGTCGCGGTCGAACACCCACAGCGTGCGCTCCAGTTGCAAATGCGGGAACTCCTCGACCAGCGCCGGAATGTGCTCCCAATGGATGGTGCAGCGGCGGCCGTTGAGCAGCCCGGCGCGGGCCAGCACATAGGCGCCGCCGGACATGGCGCCGAGCACCAGCCCGCCGGCGGCAAGGCCGCGCAGCCGCGCGAAGGTGGGGCGGTGGTCGAAGGCGGCCGGATTGCCGCCGGCGCAGACGAACAGCATGTCGAGGCCCGCGGACTCGGTGAGTTCGCCGTCCGGGGCGATGGCGATGCCGTTGGAAGCGCGGGCCGGCGCACCGTCGAACGTATAATGGCTCCAGCGATAGAGCGGGTGCCCGGCGAGGACGCCGGCGCCGCGCAGCGGCTCCACCGCCGAGGCGTAGGACATCAACGGAAAGCCGGGCAGCAGCAGGAAGCCGACGTGGCGCGGGGCCGCATGGCGCTGGGGAGCATGGCGCGGGTCGGCGGCGGGCAGCACGAATGTCTCTCACGGTTCGATATGCGTCTGTCACAGGCACGATAGCAGGCGGTGTTTCAGGCCACCATGGGCGAAAGGCGCGACCGTGCGGGGCGCCGCGGCAAAACCGGGCTTCCATGCGTTATTCGCTGTTCAATGTTGTGCTCAACGGGCTCACCGGCCAGCGCTTCGCCGGCCCGGCCTGGCGGGACGCGGCGCCGCGCCCGGCCTATGACGTGGTGGTGGTGGGCGGCGGCGGCCACGGGCTGGCCACGGCCTACTACCTCGCCAAGGAGCACGGCATCCGCAACGTCGCCGTGCTGGAAAAGGGCTGGATCGGCTCCGGCAATGCCGGGCGCAACACCACCATCTTCCGCTCCAATTATCTGCTGCCGGGCAATGAGCCGTTCTACGAATGGTCGCTGAAGCTCTGGGAGGGGCTGGAGCAGGAGCTGAACTACAATGTGATGGCGAGCCAGCGCGGCATCGTGAACCTGATCCATTCCGACGGCCAGCGCGACGCCTATGCGCGGCGCGGCAACGCCATGCGCCTGGCCGGTGCCGATGCCGAACTGCTCGACCGCGAGACCGTGCGGCGGATGATCCCGTTCCTCGATTACGACAATGCCCGCTTCCCGATCCAGGGTGGCCTTTTGCAGCGGCGCGCCGGCACCGCCCGCCACGACGCGGTGGTGTGGGGCTATGCCCGCGCCGCCGACCGGCTCGGCGTCGACATCGTGCAGAACTGCGAGGTCACCGGCTTCGCCCGCGACGCCGCGGGGCGGGTGACCGGCGTCGAGACCACGCGCGGGCCGATCGCCGCCGCAAAGGTGGCGCTGGCGGTGGCGGGCTCGACCTCGCGGCTGGCCAGCATGCTCGACCTGAAGCTGCCGATCGAGAGCATGGCGCTGCAGGCATTCGTCTCCGAAGGGGTGAAGCCGCTGGTGCCGGGCGTCATCACGTTCGGCGCCGGGCATTTCTACATCTCGCAGTCCGACAAGGGCGGCCTCGTGTTCGGCGGCGACATCGACGGCTATAATTCCTATGCCCAGCGCGGCAATCTGCCGGTGGTGGAAGATGTCTGCGAGGGCGGCATGGCGGTGATGCCGCTGCTCGGCCGCGTCAAGCTGCTGCGCCAATGGGGCGGGCTGTGCGACATGTCGATGGACGGCTCGCCCATCATCGACACCGGGCCGCTGCCGGGGCTCTACCTCAACACCGGCTGGAACTATGGCGGCTTCAAAGCCACTCCCGCCTCCGGCTGGTGCTACGCCCACACCATTGCGCGCGACGAGGCGCACCCGCTGTCCGCCGCCATGCGGCTGGACCGCTTCCGCACCGGCCGGATGATCGACGAGAAGGGGGTCGGCGCGCAGCCGAATCTGCACTGATGAGGATACCCTGTCCCTATTGCGGCGCGCGCGACGCCCACGAATTCGCCTATCTCGGCGACGCCGGCGCAACGCGCCCCGACCCGGCCCAGCCGAATGCCGAGGAGGCGTTCCACGACTATGTCTATCTGCGCGCCAATCCGGCCGGGCTGCATAGCGAGCTTTGGTACCACGCCGCCGGCTGCCGGCGCTGGCTGGAGGTGAGCCGCGACACCCGCACCCACGCCATCGAGGCGGTGCGGTTCGCGGAGCCGGGCGCATGAGCCGGCTCCCCCGCGGCGGCCTGATCGAGCGCACCCGCCCGCTCGCATTCTCCTTCGACGGGCGGGCCTATGCCGGCTTCCAGGGCGACACGCTCGCCTCGGCGCTGCTGGCCAATGATGTGACGCTGGTCGGGCGCTCGTTCAAATATCACCGGCCGCGCGGCATCGTCGGTGCCGGCACCGAGGAGCCCAATGCGCTGGTGGAGCTGCGCCACGGGGCGCGGCGCGAGCCCAATGCCCGCGCGACCACCGTCGAGCTTTTTGACGGGCTGGAGGCCCGCAGCCAGAACGCCTGGCCCTCGCTCGGCTTCGATCTGATGGCGGTGAACGGATGGCTCTCGCCGTTCTTCGGCGCCGGCTTCTACTACAAGACCTTCATGTGGCCGAAGGCGGCCTGGGAAAAGCTCTATGAGCCGGTGATCCGCCGTGCCGCCGGGCTCGGCCGGGCGGCAGAGGCGCCGGACCCGGACAGCTACGACAAGGCGCACGCCTTCTGCGACGTGCTGGTGATCGGCTCCGGCCCCGCCGGCCTGTGCGCGGCGCTCGCCGCCGGCCGGGCCGGGGCGCGGGTCATTCTGGCCGAGGAGGACACGGCGTTCGGCGGCCGCCTGCTCAGCGAGACCGGCCCGATCGACGACGCCGCGCCGGCCGCATACGTGGCAGCGGTGCTGGCCGAACTGGCGAGCCTGCCCAATGTGCGGCTGATGGCGCGCACCGCGGTGTTCGGCGTCTATGATGGCGGGCTCTATGGGGCGCTGGAGCGGGTGGCCGACCACAAGCGCGCGCCGGACGCCTTCGAGCCGCGCCAGCGCCTGTGGAAAATCCTCGCCCGCCGCGCCGTGCTCGCCGCCGGCAGCCTCGACCGCCCCATCGTGTTCGGCGGCAATGACCGCCCCGGCGTGATGCTGGCGCAGGCGGTGCAGACCTATCTCAACCGCTTCGCCGTGGCGCCGGCCCGCAGCATGGCGTTCTTCGCCAATAACGACGCCGCCTGGACCGTCGCCTTCGAGGCCGCCGACGCCGGGGCGGGCGTCGCGGCGATCATCGACGTGCGGCACGCGGTGCCGGAGGACCTGATCGCCGAGGCGACGCGCCGCGGTTTGCGCCGCATCCTCGGCGGCGAGGTGGTGGCGACCTCCGGCAAGACCCTGCGCGCGATCGACGTTGCCGCCGCCGGGCGCACCGAGCGCATCGCGGTGGACGGGCTCGCCATGTCGGGCGGCTATTCCCCCAGCCTCCAGCTCACCTGCCACCATGGCGGACGCCCGGTGTGGGACGCCGCGCTGGCGGCCTTCGTGCCCGGCCGCTGCCCGCCGGGGCTGAGCGTGGCCGGGGCGGCGGGCGGCGTGTTCGCCCGTTCGGCCTGCTTTGCCGACGGCGCGGCGAAGGGCGCGGCGGCGGCGCAGGAGCTGGGTTTCACCGCACCCGCTTTCGACCTGCCGAGCACCGCGGACGGGCCGACCGGCGGCTCGGCGTTCTGGCATGTGGCGACTTCCAGGGGCCTCGCCTTCATCGATTTCCAGAACGATGTCGCGTCCAAGGACGTCGCGCTGGCGGTGAAGGAGGGCTTCACCTCGGTGGAGCACCTCAAGCGCTACACCACGCTCGGCATGGCGACCGACCAGGGCAAGCTCGCCAATGTGCCGGGCCTCGCCATGCTAGCGCAGGCCACCGGCCGCAGCATGGCCGATGTCGGCACCACCTTGTTCCGGCCGCCCTGGTCGCCGGTCTCGTTCGCCGCCTTTGCCGGCCATCATCGCGGGCGCGACCTGCGCCCCAGCCGGCCGACGCCGACCCATGCATGGGCGCAGGAGCACGGCGCGGTGTTCAACGATTCCGGTGCCTGGCTGCGCGCCGCCTGGTTCCCACAAGCCGGCGAGGCGGGCTGGCGCGAGGCGGTGGCGCGCGAGGTGCACGCCACGCGGACCGCGGCCGGCTTCATCGATGTCTCGACGCTGGGCAAGATCGATCTTCAGGGGCCGGATGTCGGGCGCCTGCTGGACCGGCTCTATGCCAACGGCTTCTCCGGCCTGCCGGTCGGCAAGCTGCGCTACGGCCTGATGTGCCGCGAGGACGGGCTGGTGATGGACGACGGCACCACGGCGCGTCTCAGTGAAGACCGCTGGCTGATGAGCACCACCACGGCGAACGCCGCCAAGGTGTTCCAGCACATCGGCTTCTGCCTCGACGTGCTGTGGCCGGAACTCGACGTGCAGGCGGTCTCGGTGACCGAGCATTGGGCGCAGATCGCCGTCTCCGGCCCGCGCGCGCGCGACGTTCTCGCCCGCCTGGTGGACGATCCTGACGCCGTCGCCGCGCAGGCGCTGCCCTATCTCGGCGTGGTGGAAGCCCCGGTGATGGGCGGTACCAAGGCGCGCATCTTCCGCCTCTCCTTCGCCGGCGAACTCGGCTATGAGATCGCCGTGCCGGCGGACCGCGGCGACGCATTGGCGCGGGCGCTGATCGCGGCGGGCGCGCCGTTCGGCATCACGCCCTATGGCGTCGAGGCGCTCGCCGTGATGCGCATCGAGAAGGGCCATGTCTCCGGGCCGGAGCTAAACGGCCAGACCACAGCCGCCGATCTCGGCTTCGGGCGCATGATGTCGGCGCGCAAGGATTTCATCGGCCGGGTGATGGCGCAGCGCGAAGGGCTGATCGATCCGGCGCGGCCGGCCTTGGTCGGGCTGCGGCCGGTGGACCGGGCGCAGCGTCTGGCCGCCGGCGCCCATCTGCTGGAGCGCGGCGCCGCGGCGACCACGTCGAACGATCTCGGCTGGGTGTCGTCGGCCTGCTGGTCGCCGACGCTGGGCCACGCCATCGGCCTCGGCTTTCTGGTGGGCGGCACTGCCCGCCACGGCGAGGTGGTGCGGGCCTGGGACGGGCTGCGCGCCAGCGATGTCGAGGTCGAGATCTGCGCGCCCTGTTTTTACGACCCGGAAGGAGCGCGGCTGCGTGGCTGATCTTCTCGCCTCCATCCCTCCCGGCGCCCGGCTGCCGCGCGCCCGCTACGGCGCCGCCGCCGGCCCGCCGGGCGTCGTCGTCCGCGAGCGGGCCTGCACGGTGGCCACAGTGGCGGCACGGCGTGGCCGGGCCGCGGCGTGCGTGGCGCAACTGGCGGCGCTGACCGGCACGGCGGCGCTCGACAGTCCGAACGCCGTGACCGCCGGCGACGTGATGCTGATCGGTACCGCGCCGGGGCGCTGGAGCGTGCTGGCGGCAGCCGGCGTCGATCTCGAAGCGCGGCTGGCGCCCGGCCTCGCCGGCCTTGCCAGCGTTGTCGACCAGAGCGGCGGCGTGGTGGCGTTCGAGCTGGCGGGGCCGGCGATGGACGCGCTGCTGGCCGGGCTGGTGAGCATCGACCTCGATCCCTCCGTCTTCCCGCCGGGCGCGGCGGCCACCACCACCCTCGCTTATATCGGCGTGACGCTGTGGCAGGCGCCGGCCGGGCACTGGACGTTTCTGGTGGGCCGCAGCTTCGCTCCCGCCTTCGAGCGCACCGTGGCGGCAAGCGCCGCGCGCTTCGGCGTGGCGTTCGAGTGAGCGGCGGCGGCCGGCAACAGCCTTGTGCGTCCTTCGAGGCCCGAGCTATGCTCGGGCACCTCAGGATGACGTAACTTATTGTTTTACATAAACATTCGTCATGCTGAGGTGCCGGCCGCAGGCCGGCCTCGAAGCACGCACAGCCGCCCTTCGTTTTCAGCCATCTCAACCGTAACGGCGCTTGGCCTCGATGGCGAGACCGAGGCCGACCGAGCCGAAATGGTCGCGATCGACGATCTCGGCATCGGGAAAGTGGGAGGCGATGGCGCGGCGCACGCTGGGAAGCTGGCTGGTGCCGCCGGTGAAGAACACCGCGGAGATGTCGCCGATTTCGACGCCCGCGCTCTTCACGCAGGCCAGCGCCGTGGTCTTCAGCCGGTCATAGAGCCGCGCGGTCGCAAGCTCGAACTCCATCCGGGTGGCGTGCACCTCAAGGCCCGGTTCGATCCAGCCGAGATCGGAACGGTGCGTCTCCCGCCGCGACAGTTCGATCTTGGCGGCTTCCACCTCGATGAGAACGCTGTGCCCGGTGCGGCCCTCGACGATGCGCAGCAGGCGATCGATGAGTTCCGGTTTCTGGGCGGTGTAGCGGATGCTCTTGATCTCGGTGAGGCGCTTGGGATCGTAGAGGTGGTTGACGCTCGCCCAGGTCGAGAGGTCCCAGAACGGCCCGGCCGGGATTTCGATGTCGCCGCGCTTCTGCAGGCTGCGGTGGCCGAGCGCCGGCATGAAGGCGGCCATGCTGAGATAGCGGTCATAATCGGTGCCGCCGAGCCGCAGCCCGTCATTGGCCAGCAAATCGGCGCCGCGGTCCGCCGCCCGGTGCCGATCCGGCGACAGCCGGACCACGGTGAAGTCCGACGTGCCGCCGCCGATATCGGCGATCAGGACCAGGCATTCGCGCGCGATCTGCCGTTCGAACTCGAACGCCGCCGCCACCGGCTCGAACTGGAAGGATATCTCGCGAAAGCCGGTCTCGGCGGCGATGTCCTTCAGGGTGTTTTCGGCATAGAGGTCGGCTTCGTCGTCATTGTCGACGAAATGCACCGGGCGGCCCAGCACGACTTTGTCCAGCCCCTCGCCGATATGAGCCTCGGCGCGCGCCTTCAACTCGGCGATGTAGAGGCGGATGACGTCCGAGAAGGCGATGCGGCGGCGATAGATCGCGGTCTTCTCGTCGATCAGCGAGGAGCCCAGAATCGATTTCAGCGAGCGCATCAGCCGTCCCTGGCGGCCCTCGATATAAGCCTCCATCGCGGCGCGCCCGATGAGGAAGGCGTCCTGCGGCTCCAGCCCGAAGAACACCGCGCTGGGAATGGTCGGATGGGCGCCCTCGACCGGCATCAAGGTCGGCTGACCGGCCCGCTCGACCGCGAGCGTCGAGTTCGACGTGCCGAAGTCCAGCCCGCACGCAAGGCTGTGCTTGTGCGAATTATCCAGTGTCTTCAAGGAATAAGCTCCAAAGGCGGCGCGCCGGGCGCGTTTTGCCGGGACGTTAGTGCATCGCGCGCGATTGCACCACGGGGGCGGCATGTCACCGAGGTTTGAACGGGAAGGCGCCTCAGTGGCGTGCAAACCGGCAAACCTGCCGGGAGTTGTCGGCTATATGTGCTGGGAATAACCTGGAGTCGTTCCAGCCTTGCCAGCCTTGCCGATCCACCCGAACAGGATGTCGCGATGACCAGCATCAATGTGAACGGCCGGGCCTACGAGGTTGCGGCCGAGCCCGACACCCCGCTGCTCTGGGTCTTGCGGGACACCATCGGCCTGACCGGCACAAAATATGGCTGCGGCGTCGCCCAGTGCGGCGCCTGCACGGTGCTGGTCGACGGCGAGGCGATGCGCTCCTGCCAGTTCCCGCTGGAGAGCGTCGGCACCGCCCAGATCCGCACCATCGAATCCATCGAGCAGGACGAGATCGGCCGCAAGATCGTCGAGGCCTGGGTCAAGGTGCAGGTGCCGCAATGCGGCTATTGCCAGTCCGGCCAGGTGATGGCGGCAGCCGCGCTGCTGCAGCAGAACCCGCGTCCCACCGACGCCGATATTTCCGACGCCATGACCAATCTGTGCCGCTGCGGCACCTATAACCGCATTGCCGATGCCATTCGGCAGGTCGCGGCAGGCTGAGGAGCACCGGTCATGAACATCCTGCCCACGCTGAACCCGGACCAGGCCGCCCTGCTGATGAAGCCGGACGGCATCACCAATTTGTCGCGCCGCCGCTTCCTGAGCTTCGGGGCCGGGGCTCTGGTGCTCGGCGCCATGTTGCCGGCCGGCCCGGTGCGGGCGCAGCCCGCGGTTTCCGCAGTGAAGCCCGGCACGCGGGTGCCGGCCTTCCTCGTCATCAGCCCGGACAATTCGGTGAAACTGCTCAGCCCCTTCGTCGAAGGCGGCCAGGGGGTGAGCACCGGCCAGGCCCAGATGGTGGGCGAAGAACTCGACGTCGACCCGAGCCGCTTCACGGTGGAATGCGCGCCGCCCGGCCCCGATTATGCGGTGATCAACGGCCTGCGCCTGACCGGCGGCAGCTTTTCGACGCGGTCGAGCTATCAGGTGCTGCGCCAGCTCGGTGCCACCGCGCGCGAGATGTTCATCCGCGCCGCGGCTGAGAAGCTGAAGGTGGAGCCGGCGACGCTGACCACCGCGGACGGCGTGGTGATCCATGCCGCCAGCGGACGCCGCATCCCCTATGGCGACATCGCCACTGAAGCGCTGGCGCTCGTTCCGGCGGATAAGGTGCCGCTGCGCGATCCCTCGACCTTCCGCTATATCCGCCAGCCGGTGCCGCGGCTCGATGCGCGCGCCAAGTCGACCGGCAAGGCGGAATACGCCATCGACCAGAAGGTCGAGGGCATGCTGTACGCCGCGGTCCAACATGCGCCGAACCTCGGCACCGAGCCGTTGAGCCTCGTCAATGAGGCCGCCATCAAGGCGATGCCGGGCGTCGCCTCCGTCCACACGCTGCCCGGCGCGGTGGCGGTGACGGCGGACAGCTGGTTCCGCGCCCGCAAGGCGGTGGAAGCGCTGGAGGTGACGTGGTCGAAGCCGGCGCCGACCGGCCTTGCCACCGTCGCGGCGGACTATTCGTCGGACGGCATGCTGGCGGCGCTGAAGGCCGCCACGCAGGCCGGGGTTTCCGCCGAGAAGGCCGGCGATGTCGAGGCGGCCTTCGCGTCCGCGGCGAAGATCGTCGAGGCCGATTATGACGCGCCCTATCTGGCGCATGGCCAGTTGGAGCCGCCCTCCGGCATGGCCCGCTTCAATTCGGACGGCACGCTGGAACTCTGGATACAGAACCAGATGCCGGAGCTGTTCCAGTCCATGGCGGCGCAGACCGCCGGCCTGCCGCCGGAGAAGATCATCCTGCATTCGCCGATCCTCGGCGGCTTTTTCGGCCGGCATTTTGCCTATGGGCCGGCCACGCTGATGCCGCAGGTGATTTTGCTCGCCAAGGCCACCGGCCGCCCGGTGAAGCTGCTGTGGTCGCGCGAGGAGGAGTTCAAGATGGACGCCCTGCGTCCGCTGAGCTTCAGCCGCTTCAAGGCCGGGCTCGACACGAACGGCAAGCCGGTCGCGCTCAGCGTGCGCACTGTGGGCGAGGGGCCCACCGGCCGCTATTTCGGCGCGCTGTTCGGCGGGCCGGTGGACAGTTCGGCGGTGGAGGGCATCGTCGAGAAGCCCTACGCCATCGCCAACCGCTCCATGGAATATGTGAAGGTGCTGCACCCGGTCACCATCGCGTTCTGGCGCTCGGTCGGGCATTCGATGAACGACTATTTCTACGAGGGCTTCTTCGACGAGATGGCGGACGCCGGTGGGCAGGACCCTTATGCGCTGCGCCTGGAATTCTTGAAGGACAAGCCGCGCCATCTCACCCTGCTGAAGGCGGTGGGCGAACTGTCCGGCGGCTGGAAGCGCGGCCCCTATGATGCGGAGGGCGGCAAGCGGGCGCGGGGCGTCTCCATGGCCTCGCCGTTCGGCTCGGAGACCGCGACCATTGCCGAGGTGTCGATCGATGGCGGCGAGGTGAAAGTGCACAATCTGTGGATCGCGTTCGATCCCGGCAGCATCGTCAATCCGGCGATCATCGCCTCGCAAGTCGAATCCGCCGCCGCGCTCGGCCTGTCCTCGACCCTGGTCGAGGAGATGGTCTATGCCGACGGTGCGCGCCAGGCTTCGAACTTCGACAGCTACACCATTCTCGCCCGCGGCCAGATGCCGGCGGTGCATGTGAAGATCGTGGAGAGCGGGGCGCCGATGGGCGGGGTCGGCGAGCCGGGCCTGCCCGGCATCGGTCCGGCCGTGGTCAATGCGGTGGCGGCGCTGACCGGGCAGCATGTGCGCAGCCTGCCGCTGGCCAAGACCAAGTTCGGGGCTTAGAGGTCGGTTGGAAAGTCGGCATCAGCCTTGTGCGTCCTTCGAGGCCTGAGCGATGTTCGGGCACCTCAGTATGACGTAAGTTATTGTTTTGCATAAACATTCGTCATGCTGAGGTGCCGGCCGCGGGCCGGCCTCGAAGCACGCACCGCCGCCGCACGCGCTGGAAAAGGACTTTCCATACGGCCTCTTGAAAGACGGCGCCGCCCTTCACGTCCCGGCGTCGGTGCGGCTGGCATTGCCCTTCATCAGGATCGGGCCGGTCGGGCGGCCGGTGGGCGAGCCGCCGGCCGGCTCCAGCGTGACCTCGAACAACTGATCCGGCGTCGGCGCCGGCAGGCCGGCCACGGAAAGATCGATCTGGCGCAGCGCGTCCAGCAGCCCGACCGAGACCGGACCGCGCGCGCGGTCCCACAAGGTCCACACCTGCAGCGCCTTGCCCTCCGGCGCCGCGATGGCCTGGAGCGGGACGAACTGCGTGCGCCCGTCGCGGAAGGCGTTGACGATGGCGGCGGGCTGGTTGGCGTCCGACAGCAGCACCGCCACCAGCACCGGCGCCCGCGCGCTCTGGCGCACCACATAGGCGGTGCCCGCCATCATGAGCAGCGCCGCCGCGCTGGCGACGAGGCCGATGCCGCGCCACACCGGCAGGTGGTTCCACAGCCGGGCGATGCGGCCGGGCTGCCGCGGGCGCCGGGGCGCCTGCGTGCGCGCCATTCCGGCGGCGGCCTCGATGCGCGACCAGAGTTGCGGCGGCGGCGCCATCAGCGGCGCGGTCTGGTCGATCTCCGCAAGGCGCTGCCGCCAGCCTTCCACCCGCACGGCGAAGTCCGGTTCCTCGGCCAGAAGCCGCTCGCACCGGGCGATATCCGGCGCGTCGAGCAGCCCGATGACATATTCGGCCGCCAAGGCATCCCGCTCGTCGGCGTCCCGCTCGTCGGTCATGCCATGCACTCCCGAAGCGACACCAGGCTGCGCCGCACCCAGGACTTGACGGTGCCGAGCGGCACGCCCATGCGGCCGGCAAGCTCGCCATGGGTGAGGCCGCTGGCATAAGCGAGCACGATGGCTTGCCGGCGGTGCGGTTCCAGCCGTTCCAGGCAGCGGCGCAGCGCGCTGGCCTGCGACAGCGCGGTGACCGCCGCCTCGGCGTCGGGCGCGTCGGCGGCCAGGCCCATCGGCTCGAAATCATCCACCAGATCGGTGCGCGCTTCGCCGCGCAGCACGTTCAGCGTGCGGTGGCGCAAAATGGCGAACACCCAGGTTTCCGGCGCGCCGCGCGCCGGATCGAACGTCGACGCCTTTTCCCAGATGCGCAGGAAGGTGTCGTGCACCACCTCCTCGGCCAGATCGCGCCGGCGCAGCATGCGCAGCGCCACGCCGATCATCCGCGGCGCCAGCCGGTCGTACAGCCGCCGCAGGCAGGCCCGGTCGCCCCGCGCGCAGCCTTGCAGCGCGAGCGCCAGATCGTCCTGCGGCGCGGCGTGGAGGCGGTGGGCGAGAGGAGACATCGGCGGGCGGGTCCTGTCGGTTGCCCCTAGGTTACGCGCCAACCGGCGCGATGGATGCAGCGAAGAAAATATTTCGCGTCCCGCTGCATCCGCGGCGCACCCCGGCGGGTAGTCGCTCCGTCAGCCGCATGGTCGGCTCCAGGGAGATTTCACGATGAAACGCTCGATATTGGCCCTTACGCTCGCGGGTTCCGTGCTCACCGCAGGAGCGGCCCAGGCTCAAACCGTGTTCGCTTTGCTGGAGGGCAACACACTTGCAATGGTCGACACCAAGGCGCTCAAGGTCGGCACGCCGATGAAGCTGTCCGGCGTTGCCGGCACGCTGGTCGGCATCGATGTGCGGCCGGCGGACGGCCTGCTCTACGGCCTGCTCGACGACGGCACGGTGGTGACCATCGACACCGCGAGCGCCAAGGCGACGGTGAAGTCGAAGCTCGACATGCTGCTGTCGCCCGGCGTGATGGCGACGGTCGACTTCAACCCGGTGGCCGACCGGCTGCGCGTGATCGGCAGCGACGGCACCAATCTGCGCGCCAATGTCGACGACGGCAAAGTGACCAAGGACGGTTCGCTGAAGTTCGCCGACACCGACATGCACAAGGGCGAGACGCCGAAGATCGTCGCCGGCGCCTACACCAACTCCGTCAAGGGCGCCAAGGAAACCGCGCTCTATGATGTGGACGCCACCATCGGCGCGCTGGTCAAGCAGGCGCCGCCCAATGACGGCGTGCTGAGCGCGGTCGGCAAATTCGGCATCAAGGCCGACAGCTACGCCTTCGACATCATCACCGCCGACGCCGGTGCCAATGAGGGCTGGCTGATGGCCGGCGACACGCTCTACAAGGTCGATCTCGCCACCGGCAAGGCCACCGCGGTCGGCAAGATCGCCGGCGTCAGCGGCACGGTCCGCGACATCGCCGTGCGCCCTTCCATGTGATCTCTGTCTGAACAACGGGCCCGGCGCAGCACCCGCTGCGCCGTTACGCGTGCGCCAGAACGCCGGCGACCAGCACCCGCGCGATCTGGCGCGCCGTGGCCTCGACCGCTGCGGGCTCGACACCGCGCACATCGCGGAGCACGATCAGCCCCTCGATGCCGCTCAGCAAAGACAGCCCGGTGACGAGCAGTTCGAACCGCGCCAGTGACAAGCTGCCGGCGAGCGGCGCCAAAGCTTCGCTGATCCAGCCGACGCGCCGCGCGCCGCGCTCGGCTGGCGGGCGGCCGCCGCCGCCGACCGCAACGCTGAGATAGGTACGAAACAGCCCCTCATTGGCCATGACCAGCCGCAATATCGCCGCGACCACGGTCTCGGCCCGCATGGCGAGGTCCGCATCCGTCGGTCCATCGCCGAACTGCAACGCTTCGAACTGCAAACCTTCGAACTGCTTGGCGATCGCATCGAGCACAGCTTCCTGCGCCATCGCGTCCGGCGAGGAAAAGTAGCGATAGACCGTCGCGCGCGAAATCTGCGCCCGATCCGCCGCCTCCGCCAAGGTTGGGTGGCGGCCCTCCGCCAGCAACTCCCGAACCGCCGCCAGCAGCGCTTTGCGCGTCCGCTGCTTTTGCGCCACGCGCTCGAAACCCTCTTGACTGCTCACGATGCATCCTTATAAGACAAAAATCTCATTACGAGAAAAATGTATCACACGTCAGTCAGGACGCCAATCATGAATGCTCACGCGCATGCCGCCGGGTCGCCCGGCCGCTCCCCCGAGACGGGAACCACCGTTCATCTGCTCGGCACCCTCGTCACCTTCCGCGCGACCTCTGCGGATACCGAAGGCAGCTTCTCGCTGGTGGAAGCCGTCACGGCGCCGGGCCAGGGCACGCCGCCGCACCTGCAGCGCGACGATGCCGAGGCCTTCTACGTGCTGGAGGGTACGTTCGATTTCCTCATCGGCGGCCGGACGGTGCGCGGCGGGCCGGGCAGCTTTCATTATGTGCCGCGCGGCGTGCCGCACGGTTTCGCCAATGCCGGCGATGCGCCGGCGCGCATGCTGATCATCAATCTGCCGGGCGGGCTGCATGAGAACTTCTTTGTGGAGGCGGGCGATCCGGTGCCCGATGCGGTGAGCTTCCCGCCGATGAGCCCGCCCGATATTCCGCGCCTGGTTCAGGCGGCGAGCCGCTACGGCATCGAGATGCTGCCGCCGGCGTAGCGCGCCTGCCCGAGCCGGCATCGTCCGGCTCGGCCTGCCGCGCGGCCGATTGTCCGCGGCGCGCATTTGTGCTAACAGCCTGATCATTGCTGCTGCGAACCGGGGAGGGGCGCGATGACTATCCTATTCCGCCAGCCTCACCCGGCTGGACTGTCGCGCCGCTAGTTCGGCACGCCTCGGAGCCGTGCTCCGCCGCTGTCCGATTTCCGCGCTGAGCCGTTCCCGATCCGCAGGAGAGGCGCGCCTTACGCGCCTGCAGCCATCATGTTCCGTTCCCCCGCCCGTGGCGCTGAAGCGCTGCGCACTGTGCTTGCGTTCACCTTCCGCCACTGGTTGCGCCAGGAGCGGCTTGCTGCCGGCATCGCCGCGGCCATCACCGCCGCGACGCTGACCGAAATCTTCGTGCCGCTCTATGCCGGCCGGCTGATCGACGCGCTGACCGCCGGCCGGCCGCAGGCGCCGGCTGCGCTGGAGGCCTTCGCGATCATGGCTGGGCTCGGCCTGGCGATGGTGGTGCTGCGTCACCTCGCCTGGTGGGGCGTGGTGCCGCTCACGCTCGGCATGATGTCGGACGTGGTGCGCGAGGCCTTCCATCGCGTGCAGCGCTTTTCCAGCGACTGGCACGCCAACAGCTTCGCCGGCTCCACCGTGCGCAAGATCACCCGCGGCATGTGGGCGCTCGACGTCATCAACGATGTGATGCTGCTCTCGCTGCTGCCCTCGGTGGTGGTGCTGGCCGGCACGGTGGTGCTGCTGATGCTGCACTGGCCGGTGATGGGGCTGGTGATGGCGGCCGGTGCGCTGGCCTATGGCGTGCTCACCGTCACGCTCGCCACCCGCGTGGTGGCGCCGGCGGCGCGGCTCTCCAATGCCTGGGACACCCGCATCGGCGGGCTGCTGTCCGACACGCTGGGCGCCAATACCGTGGTGAAGGCGTTCGGCGCCGAAGCGCGCGAGGACGAGCGGCTCGCCGTGGTGGTGACGCGCTGGCGCCGGCGGGTGCGGCGCACCTGGATGCTGTCGACCTGGAGCGCCACCGGCGAGTTCGCGCTGCTGTGGATGGTGCGCACCACGGTCACCGGCACGGCGCTGTGGCTGTGGTGGCAGGGCCGCGCCAGCCCGGGCGACGTCGCCTATGTGCTGACGACCTATTTCGTCGTGCACGGCTATCTGCGCGAGATCGGCCAGCATGTGCACAATCTGCAGCGCGCGGTGAACGAAATGGAGGAGATGGTCGATCTGCATGCGCAGGCCATGGGCGTGGCCGACCGGCATGCGGCGCGCCCGCTGGCGGTGCGCGGCGGCGAGGTGCGGTTCGAGCACGTCACCTTCCACTATGGCCGCCACGCCGCGCCGCTGTTCCGCGACCTCGATGTGCGCATCCCGGCCGGGCAGCGCGTCGGCCTGGTCGGGCCGTCCGGCTCGGGAAAGACCACCTTCGTGAAGTTGCTGCAACGGCTCTACGACGTCAGCGAAGGCCGGGTGACGATCGACGGACACGATGTGCGCGACCTGGCGCAGGCCTCGCTGCGCCGGCAGATCGCCATCGTGCAGCAGGAGCCGATCCTGTTTCACCGCACGCTGGCGGAAAACATCGCCTATGCCCGTCCCGATGCCGGCCAGGCCGAGATCGAGCGCGCGGCACGCCTTGCCAATGCGCATGACTTCATCGTGCGGCTGCCCAAGGGCTACCGCACGCCGGTCGGCGAGCGCGGCGTGAAGCTCTCCGGCGGCGAGCGCCAGCGCGTCGCCATCGCCCGCGCCTTTCTGGCGGACGCGCCGATCCTCATTCTCGACGAGGCGACATCGAGCCTCGATTCCGAGTCGGAGGCGGCGATCCAGCAGGCGATGGAGCGGCTGCTGCAGAACCGCACCGCGATCGTCGTGGCGCACCGGCTCTCCACGGTGCGGGCGATGGACCGCATCCTGGTGTTCGAGCATGGCCGCCTCGTTGAGGACGGCCGCCACGAGGCGCTGCTCGCCCGCCCGGGCGGGCGCTACCGCCGGCTGTTCGAGCGCCAGTCCGACGGCATGGCCGAGATCCGGGGCGCGGACGAGACGCAGGGGACGGGGTAGGCGGGAGTGGCGCGGTTCAACACTCCCGCGGCCCCGAACCCGCTCGGACGGCATCGCTAATTCCGGCTGCGGGCTGTAGCGTTTGAGGGGGCTGATTCGGGTGCTTGGGGACGTCAATGAAAAATCGATCGGAGCTGCGCCGCGCGCGCCGCGCGCAGGCTCGGATGTTTGTCGCCGTCGGTCTGGGCGTCGGCAGTCTGGCTTCGACGGCGTGCGCCGAAGATCCGGTGGTTTTTACTTATGAGACGTTGAAATACGGCTCGGCCGATACGTTTCTGACCGGCATTCGCGGCAGCAACATTGTCGGCAACTATGTGATCCCCGGCACCACCGAGACCGGCGGCATCTATTACAATATGGCGACGCAGACCTGGTCGCCCATGCCGGTCGCCACCGAGAACGGCGCGAACTTTCCCGGCGCCATCGGCTCCTCGCCCTATGGGCCGAGCTTTGGGACGCCGGCCGGCATATTGCGGGTGGTCGGCACCTACCAGACCGAAGCATCGGCGCCGTACGATCTCAGCTATGTCTACGACGGCGCCGCCGCGCCCGGCCAGCAGATCACCACTTTGATCTATCCGAGCGGTCCCAGCGGCCAGACGCTGTTCACCGTTGCCCACAGCAATTTCGGCAATCAGGTGGTCGGCGATTACGATACCGACCTCGCGACCGGCAATGCGTTCATCTACAACACCACCACCGGTACTTACACCACCAACAATATTCCCGGCGCCATCAGCACCACGGCCTACGGCATCTATGGCGACAAGATCGCCGGCGGCTATGCCATGGCCGGGCCGGGCGGCGAGCCGGGCTTCGAGCACGGCTACATCTACGACCAGAGCACCGGCACCTATAAGACCTATGATCATCCCGGTGCGATCGCCACCCACTTCGAAGGCATTACCGGCGCCGGCCGCGCCGGCGAGTACAATCTCGTCGCCAACTGGATCACGCCCGACGGCGTGACCCATCCCGCGGTGCTGCATGTCGCCGCCGACGGCACCACCACCTGGTACGAGATCGACATTCCCGGAGAGGTGGTCTCGTCCAACTCCGCCTATGGCGACAATGTCGTCGGCATCTACATCGCCGATGGCGAGATCAACGGCTATGTCGCCACCATTCCGGGCATGTACAACCCGATCCGCAACGAGACGCCGCTGGTGGTTTCCGTCGATGGCGCCACCGGCATCGCCACCAATCCCGGCGGCGACGACGTCATCAACAGCTCGACCATATTGGTGTCCGGCAAGGGCAGCACCGGCATCAAGGGCGAGACTTACGGCGTGCTGACCAACGCCGGCACCATCACCGTGACCGGGCTCGGCAGCACCGGCGTGCAGATGAACGGGCTGTACGGTACGCTGCTGAACGAGGGCACCATCAAGGCCGCCCCCGGCGCCTATGCCATCACCACGGGGCCGACGGCGTCGGGCACCGCCATCGTCAATACCGGCATCATCGACGGCCGGATCCTGGTGGCGTCCGGCCCGGACGGCCGCTTCGAGAACAGCGGCTGGCTCGGCATCAGCGCGCCGGGGGCGGGCGTCACCAGCGCGGTCAGCGGCACCTTCGCCCAGACCTCCGCCGGCACGCTGGCCTTGCGCATCGGTGCGGACAGCAACGACATGCTGGAGGTGACCGGAGCCGCCCGGCTGTCCGGCACCGTCGCCGTGGACTTCCAGAGCGATCATCTGTTGAAGAGCTACACCTTGCTGACCGCCAGCGAGGCGATCACCGGTACCTTCCAGACGCTGACCACCGACGGCCTGCCGGCGATGTTCGCCTCCGGGCTCGGCTACGGCGCCCATGCGGTCACCCTGAACGTCGCCTCGAACCTTGCCGGCCAGCCGGGGATTTCGCGGAACCAGAAGGCGGTCGGCGGCGCCATCGACGGCTACATCAACGGCGCGCCGGGCAACGCCCTCGCCATGCTGCCCGCAGCGCTCGACCCGCTCTATGATCTGAGCGCGGGTCAATTGCCGGTGGCGCTGAACGCCTTGTCGGGCGAGGCTTATGCCAGCGAGCAATCCGTGCTGATCGGCGACACGCTCTACAGCCGGCAGGCCATGCTCGGCCGCCTGCGCCAGGGCGCCTATGACGGCGCGAGCGGTGCCGTGGCCGCGCTGGCCTTCGGCGGGCCGGCGCTGGCCTATGCCGCACCCGCCCAGAAGGCGAGCCCCGCCCCGTTCCCGACCAAGGCGCCCAGCCCGGCACCGGAGCCCGGCTTTGCCGGCACGGTGTGGGCGCAGGCCTTCGGCGGCTGGACCGACCTCGACGGCGATGCCAATGCGGCGAGCGTGAAGGAGACCATCGGCGGCTTCGTTTCCGGCGCCGATGTGCGCCTCGACAACTGGCTGGTCGGCGCCGCGCTGGGCTATTCCCGGTCCAGTGCCGATATCGACGCCCTGGCGAGTTCGTCGGATGTCGACAGCCTGCTGCTGGCGCTCTATGCCGGCACCCGTTCCGGCCCCTGGAATCTGCGCGTTGGTGCCAGCTACGCCTTCAACAGCATCGATGCCAGCCGCACCATCGCCTATCCGGGATACTCCGAACGGGCGGACGCCGACTATGACGGCGGCACCACGCAACTGTTCGCGGAAGTCGGCTATGGGTTTGCCGCCGGGTCGGTGGCGTTGGAGCCCTTTGCCGGCATCGCCTGGGTCAATCTCGACACCGACGGCTTCACCGAGACCGGGGCGTCCGCGGGCCTGACCGCCGCCTCCGCATCGGCCGGCGTCGGCTACAGCTCGCTCGGCCTGCGGGCCGCCACCCGGATCGCGCTGTCCGGCGCGATGGTGCTGGAGCCGCACGCCTCGCTCGCCTGGCAGTACGCCTTCGGCGACACCACGCCTACGGCGCAACTGGCCTTCATCTCCATTCCCGGCGCGAACTTCACCGTCGGCGGCGCACCGCTGGCCGAGAACACCGCTCTGGTCGAGATCGGCGCCGATCTGCACCTCAGCCCGGCGGCGAGCATCGGCGTGTCCTATCTCGGCCAGTTCGCCGACGATGTCGCGCTCAATGCGGTGCAGGGCAACGTCACCTGGCGCTTCTGAGCGCCGGGGGCTGAAAGCCCGCTCAGGGCGATGTCTGCGCCCGCTCCAGCGCCGCAAGGCACGGCGGCGGCAGCAGCTCTTCCGGCGTGGCGCAGAGGCCGAGACGGGCCAGCCCGCGGCCGAGCGCCGGCTGCGAGGTCAGCACGGCGAACGGCACGGCACCGAGCAGGCCCGCCAGCACCGGCAATGCCCAGGGCAGCGCCGCGGGAGCGAATCCCCAGAGCAGGCCGCCCATCAGCAGGCCGAACAGCAGCTGCGGCCACAGCCCGGCGAGGGCGGTGCGCCAGGACAGGCGCTCGGCATCGCGCGCCTGCGCCTCCCAGGTCACCGTGCGCCCGAAGGCGAGGCCGACCATGAAGATCGCGATCCGCACCGCGACCACGGGCCCTAGCAGCACGGAAAAGACGAATTCGAGCAGCGCGCCGCCGAGCAGCTTATCCGTGCCGCCATAGCGCCGGCGCTCCGCGGGACGCAGCAGCACGTCGAGCAGCCCGGCCAGCTTGGGCGTCAGGCTCATGACGAAGGTGGCGACGAACAGAACGACGCCGAGCTCGGCCGGGAACGGCGTCGCGGACCGTTCGGTTTCGAACACCTTGAGCGCGGCGAGAACCATGAAGACGATCCAGGCCAGCGCCCCGATATACATCAGCATCGCCCAGGCGATCTGAAACCGGCTCATCGCCAGCAGGCCGGGCAGAGCGAGCAGCCGCCAATACTGCATGTTGCCCTGGCACCAGCGCAGGTCGCGGCGGGTGAATTCGGTGAGATGCGGCGGGTTTTCCTCATAGCTGTCGGTCTCCTCCGGCAGCACCCGCACCTCATAGCCGGCCCGGCGCATCAGCGCCGCCTCGATCTGGTCGTGCGACAGCACCGCACCGGCCAGCGGCCCGCGGCCGGGCAGCATGGGGAGTTCGCAATGCGCCTTGAAGGGCGCGATGCGGATCACCGCATTGTGCCCCCAATAGGGACCGCAATCCCCGGCCCACCAGGACGCCCCCATGGTGTAGGAGCGCATGCCGTGGCGCATGCCGAACTGAAAGATGCGGGCGAAGGGCGAGCGCGACGGCATGCCGACGACAAGGCTCTGCAGGATACCGAGCCTCGGGTTGGCCTGCATGATGCGCACCAGGCGCAGCAGGCTCGGCGCACTGAGGAAGCTGTCGGCGTCGAGCACCAGCATCAGATCGTGCTCGTCGCCCCAGCGCAGGAGGAAGTCGCGGATATTGCCGGCCTTGAAGCCGTCATTCCGGCTGCGGCGGCGGTAGTGCAGCGGCGCATCGGCGCCAAGCTCGGACCGCCAGGCCGCGCACGCGGCTTCCTCCGCCGCGGCGATATCGGCACGATCGGTATCGGACAGCACGAACCAGGCGAGGCGCTCGCCATAACCGCAGCGCTCGACATCCTCCCGCATCGCCCGCAGGCGGGCGACGGCGCGCGCGGGGTCTTCATTGCGCAGCGTCATCACCACGGCGACCCGCACTGTGACTGGCGCATCATCGTGGGCCTTTGCCGCATAGGGATAGACCGACTGCTGCGCATCGCCGCCGCCGTGAAGCAGCCAGAGGCCGATCAGCGTGTTCCAGAACCCGAGGATGGTCCAGGGCGTGGAGAGACCGAAGGCCAGCAGCAGCAGGCCATCCAGCACGGTGAAGCCGCCATGCGCCAGCAGCGTGGCGAACAGCGCCACCAGCCCGGCATAGCTTGCCGCATTGAGCCCCAGCACCAGCGCCCGCCGGCGGAAAAGCTGCCGCGAGGACTGCACGCCGGTCGGCGTCAGCCCGTGCGGGACGGCTTCTGCGGCGACGAAGAGGGTGTCGGCACGCTTTTCATCCGCACTCATACCGGCCACACTGTTCCGCCAACGCAGGCGCCACAGCGGCGCACCGTGCCGCTTGTACGCTGCCAGACGGCGGCGGTTCACGCCATTCAGCATCAAACCGCCGCCCGGATTATGAACAAGGGAGGCCGAGGAGGCGTCGTGCCCGAACCGTCCCCGACAACGGCGCTGCAACTCTGGTGCATCGGGCCGGGGCAGTATGAGCTGCGGCCGGCGCCGCTCGACCCGCCGGGCGCGGACATGCTGACCGTGCGCACGCTCGCCTCCGCCGTCAGCCGCGGCACGGAGCGCCTGGTGCTTCAGGGCGCCGTCCCTGTGAGCGAACATCAGCGGATGCGCGCGCCGTTCCAGAAGGGCGAATTTCCCTTTCCGGTGCAGTATGGCTACCAAAGCGTCGGGGTGGTGGAAGCCGGTCCCGGTGCATGGATCGGCCGCATGGTGTTCGCGCTGCACCCGCATCAGGACGTCTATCGCGTGCCGGTGGCGTCGGCGATGCCGGTGCCGGACGGCATTCCGCCGCGGCGCGCCACGCTGGCGGCCAATATGGAGACCGCGCTCAACGCGCTGTGGGATTCCGGTGCCGGCCCCGGCGACCGCATCGTCATCGTCGGCGGCGGCGTCATCGGCCTGTTGCTCACCGCCCTTGCCGCGGCGCTGCCGGGGGCGGATGTCACGCTGGTGGATGTGCGGCCGGAGCGGGCGGCGACGGCGCGCCGCTTCAATGCCGGTTTCGCCGTGCCGGATGCCATCGGCGGCGACGCCGATATCGTGTTCCACACCAGCGCCACTGCCGCCGGGCTGAAGACGGCGCTTCGGGCGGGCGGTTTCGAGGCGCGCATCGTCGAGTTGAGCTGGTACGGCGATCGCGCGCCGACCGTTCCGCTGGGAGAAAGTTTCCACAGCCGCCGCCTGCAACTGATCGGCTCGCAGGTCGGGGCCGTATCAGCTTCGCGGCGGCCGCGCTGGCCGCATGCCCGCCGGCTCGCCAAGGCGCTCGCCCTGCTGGACGATGTGCGCCTCGACAGCCTGGTTACGCATGTCGTGCCGTTCGCGCAGGCGCCAGTGCTGCTGCCGGGATTGCTGGCCGACGGGGAGGACGCCTTGGCGATCCTGCTCGATTATTGCTGAGGGAGTGCCATGTATTGTGTCGAAGTCCGCGATCGCATCATGATCGCCCACTCGCTGCCCGATCCGTTTTTCGGGCCGGCGCAGGGCCTGCATGGCGCCACCTTCGTCGTCGATGTCGCCTTCTTCCGGGAGACGCTCACGGCACAGAATGTGGTGGTGGACATCGGCGCCGCGCTCGATGTGCTGAAGGCGACGCTGAAGCCGCTGGCCTACCAGAACCTCGACTCGCTGCCGCAGTTTGCCGGCCTTCTGACCACCACCGAGTTTCTGGCCAAGTACATTTTCGACGCCATCGCCGCCGCCGCGCGCTCCGGTGCGCTGGGGGAGGACGGGCCGGGGCTGTCGAAGCTCCGCGTCACCCTCCACGAGACCGATCTCGCCCGCGCCAGCTTCGAAGCGAGCGTCGGCTGAGGTGTGGAACGGATTCGCCTTCGCCATTCCCGGCGAGCTGAGCCTTGCCACCGGCGGCTATGCCTATGACCGGCGGGTCATGGCGGAATGCCGCCGCGCCGTGTGCACGGTGAACCATGTCGCTCTCCCAAGCGGGTTTCCGTTTCCCGCGCCGGACGATCTGGCCCGCACCGCGCACCTGCTGCATGCCGTGCCGACCGGCCAGCCGGTGCTGATCGACGGCCTCGCCATGGGCGCGATGCCGGCGGCTCTGCTGCGCGGCCTGCGCCGGCCGCTGGCGGCACTGGTGCATCACCCTCTGGCGCTGGAGACCGGGCTGGACGAGCGGCAATCTGCGACGCTCAGGACCAGCGAGCGGGCGGCGCTGGCGGAAGCGGCCATGGTGATCGCGACCAGCGCTTCGACCGCCGGGCTGATCGAGCGGGACTATGGCGTCGCCCGGCCGCGGCTGACTGTGGCGGTGCCCGGCACCGATCCGCGCCCGCGCGCCCGCGGCACCGGGCGCCCCGTGCGGCTGCTGTGCGTCGGCGCGGTGATCCCGCGCAAGGCCTATGGCGTGCTGGTCGACGCGCTGGCGACGCTGACGGGACGGGACTGGACCTGCCACATCGTCGGCGCCAGCGACCGCGATGCGCGGGAGACGCTGGCGCTTCAAAGCCGGATCGCGTCGCGCGGCCTTGAAGGACGCATCGTGCTCATGGGCGCGATCTCCGGCGAGGCACTGGCGCAGGAATTCGATGCGGCGGACCTGTTCGTCTCGTCCTCGCTGTTCGAGGGCTACGGCATGGGCCTGGCCGAGGCCGTTGCCTGCGGCCTGCCCATTGTCGCGACCCGTGCCGGCGCCATTCCCGAAACCGTGCCGGCCGCGGCCTCGCTTCTGGCCGCGCCGAACGACGCACAGAGCCTTGCGGCGGCGATCGGCCTGCTTCTCGATGAGCCGGACCGGCGGCGGCTGATGGCGGACCAGGCGTGGCAGCACGCGCAGACGCTACCGAATTGGGCGCAGACCGCGGCGACCATCATGACCACGTTGCGGGAGATGAGCCGATGAGCGGATTCGATGCCGGTTGGCTGGCGCTGCGCGAGGCCGCCGATCACGCCTCTCGAAACGCGGAGATTGCGGCGCGGGTCCGCAGCCATTTCGCCGCACGCGCCTCGCTGACCGTCGTCGATCTCGGCTGCGGCACCGGTTCGAACCTGCGCGCGCTGGCGCCGGCACTGCCGGCCCGTCAACGCTGGCACCTGATCGACGGCGACCCCGCTCTGCTGGCGCAGGCACGCCAGTGCCTCGGCGACTGGGCCGACCGTGCACATGCGACCGCCGAGGGTCTGGAGCTGCACACGCCCGGCCGCATCATCGAGGTGACGTTCGAATGCGCGGACCTGACGGTTCGCGACCTCGGCTTCCACGATGTCGGCGCCGAGCTGGTGACGGCGGCCGCGCTGTTCGATCTGGTCTCGCAGTCTTGGCTGGAACGCCTCGTCGGCCGTCTCGCCGAGCGGCATGTGCCGGTCTATGCCGTGCTGAACTATGACGGCGAGGCCCGATGGCAGCCCGCCGCCGCGCTCGACGACAGCGTGCTTGCCGCCTTCAACCGCCACCAGCGCGGCGACAAGGGTTTCGGACCGGCGCTGGGACCGGCGGCCGCCGAGGTGCTTGCCGAAGTCCTGTCCAAACATGGCTATTCGACATGGTCGGGCGACAGCCCGTGGCGGCTCACCGTTCAGGACGCCGGCCTCGTCGCCGCCTTGGCCGCGGGTTTCGCAGAGGCGGCCGGCGAGATCGAGCCGAAGCGGCGGGCGGCGTTGGGCGCCTGGGCGTTGGCGCGCTCAACCGCGCGGGCCGTGACGATCGGGCATCGCGATATCTTCGCGCTGGCCTGAGTTGCCGCGTCAGCCCGGCGGCCACATCCGCCGCAGCACGCCGTCGCGCTTGATGAAGCGGTGGTGCAGCGCTGCCGCGATGTGCAGGAGCACCAGAATGCCGAGAATCTGAGCCGCCAGCCCATGCAGGCCGAGAATGCGGTTCGCCAGCGCCTCATTGGGCGGCAGGATGGCGGGCAGGTTGAACAGCCCGAACACGTCCAGCGCCGGATAGGCCGAGACCCCGGCCCACCCGAGCGGCGGCACTACGAGAAGGAGAACATAGAGCGCGAAATGAACCGCGCGGGAGGCGATGCGCTCGAAGGGCGTGAGGGTCGCCACCGGCGGCGGGGCGCCGCGCGTCAGCCGCACCAGCACGCGCACGACGATCAGCCACAGCACCAGAAAGCCGAGCAGCTTGTGCAGGCTGTAGAGCGATCCGGTCAACGCGTCGAAATCGGTCGCCTTGCCGCGGGCGACCATATAGAGGCCCAGAGGAATCAGCACCGCCACGAACGCGGCCACCCCCCAATGCAGCAGGCGGGCGGGGTAGCTGTAGCGGGGCGATATGCCGCCGCTCGGTTCAGAGGACGACATGCGACCCTCCTTGCGCGCCCGCGCGCGCCCCTGCTCGGGCCGCGCTGCGCAGGTCGCAATCATAGAGAATGTTGCCGTCGTCGAGAAGATAGGTGTAGGAGCGCGGGCGCAGCGCGTCGTCGAGCCCGTCGATCGGCTTGAGGTCGAGGCCCGGCCGCCCTGAGCCGAGAATGATCGGGGCGAGGCAGATATGCAGACGATCGACCAGCCCGGCATCGATGAAGCGGGAAATGGTCGAAGCGCCGCCCTCGATCAGTATGGTGCGGTAGCCGCGCGCGGCCAGCGCGGCGACCAGCCGGGCCGGCTCGAAGATGTCGGGATCGCATTCGGAGCCGACGCGCTCGACCTGCTCCGGCCACCCGTTCACGTTTTCCGTGAACACGATCCGGTGACAGCCATCCTCCCCCAGCCATTTGGCATCGCGCGGCGACCGGCCGGTCCGGTCGATAACGGCCCGCGCCGGGCTGCGGCCGGCAATGCGCCGCGTGGTGAGCCGGGGGTCGTCGGCGACCACCGTGCCCACCCCCACCACAACCACATCGGCCATGGCGCGCAGCCGGTGCAGATGGTCGAGGCCGGAAAATCCGTTGATGTCCCGAGACTTGCCGGTTGGGGTCGCGATCCGCCCGTCCAGCGACTGTCCGAGCTGGGCCACCACGAACGGCGAGCATCGATGCTGGAGGATCGGCTCGTAAAGGGCGGAAAGCGGATCGATCGGTGCCTCGCGTCGATTCAAGAGAAGCTCCCGCAGCTCGAAATTCGGCCGTTTTCGATGACATGCGCCGCCACGATTGGTCCGTACCGGCGTGCCATCCGTATCCACTACGTGCGAACCCCCAAAACGGTGCACTGAAAGAGGGCTCAAATGGCCGATCGCGCGCGCGCCGCCAGCAAGATTTCAAACCTATTCGGTGATGCCTCGCTGACGGAGGTAGATCGCGCCATCGCAGAACTGCGCGCCGGGCGACCGGTGATCGTCGCTCGCGACGGCGATGTCTTTCTTGTGTCGGCGGCGGAAACCGCCTCGGTCGAGCGTATCGCGGCCATGGGCAGCGTGTCGAACGGCAGCGTGACGCTGGTGCTGACTCCCAGCCGCCTGCGTGCGCTCGGCCGGCTCGGCCTCGACGGCCCGATGGCGGTGGAGGCCGCCGGGCTCGACCGCGATCGGCTCATGGCGCTGACCGCGGAGCCCGGCACCCACCTGCGCGAACCGCTGGTCGCGGTGGACCGCGCCGGTGAGGCCGCCCTTCAACTTGCCAAATTCGCCCTGCTGCTGCCCGCCGTGCTGATGGCGCCGCTGGCGCCAGCGGCGATGCCGACGGGTGCGATCACCGTCGATGCCGACGCCATCACGCGGTTCGGCGAACATCGCGCGACGCGGGTGGAGATCGTCTCGCGCGCGCCCGTGCCGCTGCTGGCGGCACGGTCATGCGAGTTCGTGGTGTTCCGCGGGGGGGAGGGCATGCGCGAACAGGTGGCGGTGGTGGTCGGCGATCCCGATCCGGCGCGGCCGGTGCTGGTGCGCCTGCATTCGGCCTGCCTGACGGGGGATCTGTTCGGCTCGTTGCGCTGCGACTGCGGCGACCAATTGCGCTCGACGGTCTCGACCATGGCGCAGGGCGGCGGCGGGGTGCTGCTCTATCTCGACCAGGAAGGCCGCGGCACCGGCATCGCCAACAAGATCCGCGCCTATGGTCTGCAGCATGGCGGCCTTGACACCTATGAGGCCGACGAGGCGCTCGGATTCGATCTCGACGGCCGCCGCTTCGAGTTCGCCGCCGACATGCTGCGGCGGCTCGGCTATTCGCGCATCGTGTTGATGACCAACAATCCTGAGAAGGTCGAAGCGCTTCGCCTGGCGGGGCTCGATGTCACCGGGGTCGAGCGCATCTATGGCCGGCGCGGTGCCGACAACGTTCGCTACCTCGCGGCAAAGCGCGACCGCGCCGGGCATTTTCTCGATCTCGATGTGCTGGACCAGCACGCTCCAACCTCCTGTGGCTGACGAAAGGTTCGGGCGCTTAGGTACTGCCGCTGGTCCGGGACGCGGCAGCACCTCCTGGCTTTAAGCCTCACAGGCCGCGCAGAACCGCCGGCCACGACGGCGCCTCGAACACCGAGCGGGCGCGCAGAAATTTCCAGAGGCCGTATTTGTAGAAATCGAAATCCAGGCTGGAAATCTCGTTCTGGATCGTCGCCCAGAGCCCCCATTTGAGATCGGCCAGCGCCTTGTAGGCGGTGATGCGGCACAGCACGCGCGGTTCCGGCCGTCCGAAATAGCGCTCCACGATCTCGGCTTCCACCGTCGCATCGAAGAACATTTCGGTGCTCCAGGCGGCGAAATCATAGCAGCGGTCATTGTTCGAGGCGTACTCATAGTCGATCAGGATGAGATCGTCGGCGGCGCCGAGCAGGAAATTGCCGGGCATGGGATCGTTGAAGCACGGCACCAGGTCGAGCCCGGCCGCCTCGATGGCGCGGCGGGCCTCGCCGTAGCGCGCTAGCAGCGGCGCCGTCCAGTCCGGTGCCGTGGCGCCGACCTCGCCGATCTGGGCGAGATGCTCGTCGATCATGTCGAACGCGGTCTTGGTCAGCGAGAACGGCCCGGAGCCGTGCAGCGTGCGGTAGGTATCGACCACGGCCGCGCGCACCGTCGGGCGCAGGAAATCGCGATTGGAGGCGGTGCGGCGCCCCTCGATGAAATCGGCGATCTCGATGCCGTTGCCGTCCTCGAACGGGTAGACCCGCGGCCCGATGCCGATCGCCTCCGCGCGGCGGCTGGCCTCCACCGCGGCGCGACGATTGATGAACATTTCGGTGCCGCGGCCGGGAATCTTGACGAAGAAGCTGCCGGGCGATCCGTCGATCCAGACCCGCCAATTGGTGTTGCTGATGCCGCCGCCGACCGGGGCGTAACGCGCGGTCCTGCCCTGCCAGTCGGGGAAGGCGCCGACCACGTCTTCGATGGTCTCGAAAGCTGTCACGGCGTGATCTCCCATCTCAGATTGCCCGCAGCGTGGCGTCCAGCGACCAGCGGGACAGCGCCATGTTGCCGCGCAGCCAGCGCCATTGCGCGTACTTCAAGAACTCGATGTCGCGGCGCGGCGAGGTGGCGTCCATGATGAAGCCCCACAGCGCCCATTTGAGGTCGTCGGCCAAGCCATAGGCGCGCAGCCGCGCCAGCGCCGCCGGGCTCGCCGTGCCGGCGAAGGCCTCCAGCACCTCGGCCTGCCGCGGCTCGTCGAGCGGAAAGATTTCGTTCAGCGTCACCGCGAGATCGAACAGCGCATCGGTGTTGCCGGCCTCGTCGAAATCGACCAGCCGCACCGCGCCGCCGGGCCCCAGCATGACATTGCTGGCGACGCCGTCGGCATGCGCCGGCACGCGATCGATGCCGGAGGCGGCAACGGCCAGCCGCAGATGCGCCGCCGCGGCAAGAAGATTGGCGAAATCGGCGGGCAGATAGGCGCCGCGTCGAGGCGCCGTCTGCGCCAGCGCCTCGATATCGGCGAACACGTCGCGATCGCGCGGGAAGGGCGACAGGCGATGGATGGCGGCCTTCGCAACGATGAGGGCTTCAAGCGTGGCGGGCTCGGCAAGTTCGTTGAGCCGCGCCGTGCGCCAGCCGGCGCCCAGATGCTCGTAGAGCACCGCGCGTTGATCCGGCGTCAGCAGCAGCGCCGCCGGCGCCACGCCGGCCTCGGCGGCCGCCTGCGCCGCCGTGAAGACCGCGGTGGGGTCGGGCGGGGCGACCAGGTCGTCGTGCCAGATCTTGAGGAAGTAGGAGGTCGTGCGCCCCGCGGCGTGGATGACGCGGCAGTCGGCGTCGACCGCCCGGTGCATCGGCGACATCACGGCCGCGACCGGCTCGCCGGCCTCGATCGGGCCGCCGAACCGATCGGCGACGAAGGCCAGCGTGCGGTCGAGCAGACGGTCCGGCGTCTCGATCGTGACGGTCATGGCTGGAGTTCCATATCGACTTCACTGGAGAAAGGTGCGGTCTCGGCGCAGAGCCGAAACGCCGCTTCGAGCAGCAGGAACGCGCCGGCGTCCATATCCGCGGGCCGGGTCGCCTCGGCCTCATTGTGCGCGACGCCGCCGATGCTCGGCACGAACACCAGCCCGGTGGGGCGAACGCCGATGAAGCTCAGCGCATCGTGACCGGCGACGGTTTCCATCGGCATCACCGGCTGCGCGGCCGCCTGCGCGCACTGCGTGAGGAATGACACGACATGCCGCGGCATGTCCCGCGCTTTTCGCAGCGTGCGGCCGACCAGCGTGAGATCGACCTGCGCCTGCGCCGCCGCATCCCGGATCGCCGCCTGGGCGGCGGCTTCAGCCTCGACCAGGATGGCGTCGTCGGGCGAGCGCAGTTCGGCCGTCACCTCCACCCGGTCGGCGACCACATTGGACGAGTTCGGCGAAACCACGATCCGCCCGACCGAGGTGTGAAGCTGGCCCGGCCGGCCCTGCGCGAGGGAGCGCACTTCGCAGATCGTGCGCGCGGCCGCCAGCAGCGCATCGCGCCGCCGCGCCATAGGCGTGGGGCCGGTGTGCGCCTGTTCGCCTTCGAACAGAAAATCGAGTTTCGCCGCCCCCCAATTGCGCGTGACGAGGCCGATGCGCTGGTTCGCCGCTTCGAGGACTTCGCCCTGCTCGGCGTGCAGTTCGAGATAGCAGAAAGGCGGTGGCGGGGCCGGGTCGACCCCCAGATAGCCGATCGCGGCAAGGGCCTCACTGAGACGGATGCCATCGTCGTCGCGGCTGTCGAGCGCGGTTGCCATGGAATGGACGCCGGTGAAGACGCCGCTGCCGAGCAGGCTCGGCCGAAAGCGCGCGCCTTCCTCATTGGTCCAGTTGGCGACGCAGAAATCGCGGGCGAAGAGGTGGCCGCGCCGGCGCGCCTCCATCAGCCGGCACCCGATCTCGAAAGCCGCGACGACGCCGAGCGTGCCGTCGACCCGCCCGGCGCGGGCCTGGCTGTCGAGATGCGAACCCATCATCACCGGCGGCCGGTCGGCGCCCTCGGGCCCGCTCAGCCGAAACAGCCCGAACTGGTTGCCGATCGGGTCGATGCGGATCTCGGCGCCGGCCTCGCGCAGCAGCGCTGTGAGCCGGTCGCGCGCCGCTCCGTCGGCGGGGGAGGCGCACAGCCGCGATACCCCGCCGCCGGGCAGCGGCCCGAATGCGGCGAAGGCGTCGACCAGAGCACTGATTTTGCCGGGCTCGATCGCGATCCCGTCAGGGATAGAGGACCTCCACCTCATGACGCGCGAATTCCTGAACGAAATGGGCGGGCGGCGGCCGGTCGCAGACCACCGTCAGGGTTTCGTTCAGCGCGAATGTCTTGAGATAGGCCTGGCGGTCGAACTTGCCGTGGTCGGCCAGAATGACGGAGCGGCGCGCGCGGCCGCGCAGTGCCTGGCGCAGCGCGCTCTCGTGCTCCTCGTAATCCATCCAGCCCAGCGTCGCGTCGCAGGCCGCGATGCCCATGAAGGCGATGTCGTAGAAGTAGCGCCCGACATAGGAGACCGTCTCGTAGCCAACCAGCGCGTTGTCCTTGGTCCGCAAGGTGCCGGGCGCGAGATGCACCCGCGGCAGGCTGCTGCCGAGCAGCAAAGCGATGTCCACCGAGTTGGTGGTGACGGTGACGTTCTGCCCGATCAGCCGGCGGGCGAAGGCCAGCGTCGTCGTGCCGGTGTCGATGAAGATCGACATGCCGTCCGCCAGCAGCAGGCGTGCCCGTTCGGCGACACGCGCCTTTTCGCGCAGATTGTAGCGACCGCGATCGATCAAAGGCTGTTCCTGATCGAGCCGCAGCGGCACCGCACCGCCATGCACGCGCCGCAGCATGCCCCGCCGTTCGAGTTCGGCGAGGTCGCGCCGGATGGTCTCCTCCGAGACGTCCAGCGATCTGGCGAGACCGGACACCGCGAGGCGTTCCTCGCTGCGCAGCGTGCGCATGATCTCCTCGAATCGATGCTCCGCCATCTGCGCCCCCCTGGCTTTGCCGTGTGCACCATTTAGCCGCAGCGTCGGCAGGTGTCTTCGAGGCGGTACGTATTTTCATGGTCGGGACGCCTATGCACTGGCCTGCAGTTGCGGGGCACGGCGGTGGCGTGTTGCGGCCTCATAGTCGGCCGCCAGCGCCAGCAGCCGGGCCTCGGACCACAGCGGTCCGACGAAGACCAGGTTGAAAGGTGCGCCGCCTGCGCAATAGCCGGCCGGAATGGTGAGCGCCGGCAGGCCGGCGATGTTGATCTCGCACACCGTCGTCTCGTGGATGCCCGCATCGCCCTCCCGCGGCGGCACGGCATCGCGCATCTGCGGAAAGACCAGCGCATCGAGCCGATGGCGGGCCATCACCGCGTCGAAGATGGACAGATAGGCCTCGCGCAGCGCGATGAAGTCTGAGAGCGGCGGCGGCGCGGCGGGGTCCGCCAGGCATGCGGCGAGAGCGGGCAACTGGTTCATGAAGGCGAGCACGCCCGCGGGGGCGAACGGATCTTCGGCCGCGGTGGCTGCGGCGAAGGCCGCATAGGTGGGGAAGGGGTTGCCCTTGCCCAGCCTGTGCAGATAGCGCTCCATGTCGTAAGGCACGCACTCCATGCCGCGCGCGTCGTAGAAATCGAGCGCCGGAACCGGCTCCGCGAGAGCGGCGAAGCCGGTTCCGGCGAAGGGATCCGCCATAAGTTCGGCGCCCTGCGCGGCAAGCTCCTGCTGCGCGCGCGCATAGTGCGCCGTGAACTCCTCCGACAGCGGCTGGTCGCGCCAGCCGGGACCGTAGAGGCCCAGACGCGCGCCGGTGAGCGCCGCCGGCGTCAACGCCGCCGCGTAGCCGCCGGGCGGCCGGCGGCCGATTCCGGCGACGGTCTTCGGGTCTTCCGGCGTGTAGCCGGCTATGGCATCGAGCACCAAGGCGGCGTCCCGCACGCACCGGGCGATGGGGCCGACCACGTCGCGGGTGCTGCCGGCCAGCGGCATGACGCCGGAATTGGGCACCAGTGCGAAAGTCGGCTTCAGCCCCACCAGCGCCTGTGCCGAGGCCGGGTTCTGGATCGAGCCGCCGGTCTCTTCGGCGAGGCCGAGGACGGCGAGGCTGGCGGCGACGGCGGTGGCGGTTCCGGCGCTGCTGCCGCCGGGCATCAGCGTGGTGTCGACCGCGTTCAGCGTCGGTCCGGCCCAGCTGTCATTGGCGTGGCTGCCGGTCGCGCTGAGCACGGGGACGTTGGTCTTGCCGAGGATGACGCAGCCGGCCGCCCGCATCCGCGCCACCACCGGGGAATCCGTGTCGGGCATCAGATCGGTGCCACCGGCTCCGCTGTACAGCAGATGCCAGCCGCCGGTGGTGGGAAAACCGGCCATGTCCATGGTGTCCTTGACCACGACCGGAATGCCGGCAAGCGGCCCGAGCGCTTCGCCGGCGGCCCGCCGGCGGTCGATCGCCCGCGCGTCTTCGATCGCTTCGGGATTGAGAAACACGATCGCGTTGTAGGTCGCGTTGAAACGGTCGATGCGGGCGAGGAAGGCCTGCGCCAGCGCTTCGGCCGTGAAGGCGCGAGAGGCAAGTCCGGAGGCGGCCGTCTCGACGGTCATCTCCACCAGATCGAGTTCGAATGCGGTGGCATGCGGCACGGCAAGGCTCCTGCAAGGCGGGTTGGCGGCGGTCTTGGTCGGCACGTCAGGCGAGCTCGGCATAGGCTTCGAGGCGTTCGATATCGCCGAGCGCCTCGGCGGGAATTTCGCGGGTGATCTCGCCCTTCTGCAGAATCAGGATCCGCTGCGACACCGAGGCGATGAACCCCAGATTCTGTTCGACTAGCAGGATCGCCAGACCGCGCCGGGCGGCGGCGATCTTCAGCGTGTCGGCGATTTCGTCGATGATCGAGGGCTGGATGCCTTCGGTGGGCTCGTCCAGCAGCACGATGCGCGGATCGCCGCACAGGCAGCGCGCCAGCGCCAGCAATTGCTGCTCGCCGCCCGACAGCGCGCCGCCGCGCCGGTCCAGATAGGTCTTGAGGCGGGGAAACAGCTCCAGGATGGTCTCCAGGCTTTCCGCCTCCGGCCGCTTCGACAGCCGGCAGCCGACGCGCAGATTGTCCCGCACGCTGAGCGCGGGAAAAATCTCGCGGCCCTGTGGCACGTAGCCGATGCCGAGCCGCGCCCGCGTGGTGGGCGAGGCGCGCGTCACGTCCGTCCCGGCAAACTGCAGGGTGCCGGCGGTCGCCGGCAGGTGTCCGGTCAGGGTGCGCAGCAGGGTGGATTTTCCCATGCCGTTATGGCCGAGAATGCCGACCCGCTCGCCCGCGGCGACCTGGAGCGCGACGCCGTGGAGAATGGGAATGCGCCCATAGCCGGAGGCGAGGCCGCGAACCTCCAGCAGCGCGGGCGAAGGAGAACCGGTCGTCATGCCGCGTGCCTCCCCAGATAGACGTCGCGCACCCGCGGATCCGCCAGCACGGTGGCGACATCGGCCTCCATCAGCACGGCGCCCTGCGAGAACACGGTGACGGTCTTGGCGATCATGCGGATGAAGGCCATGTCGTGCTCGACCACGATCACCGCCTGGGTGCGGTTGATCTCGCGGATGAGGTCGGCGGTGCGCCGGACCTCGTCTTTGTTCATGCCGGCCGCAGGTTCATCGAGCAGGATGAGGTCCGGCTCCTGCGACAGCACCGTCGCGATCTCCACCCATTGGCGCTGGCCGTGGGCGAGCTGGCCGACGAGGCGGCGGGCGACCCCGGTCAATTGCAGCCGTTGCAGCACCTCGTCCACCTTCCGGCGCGCGGTGGGCATGCTGCGGCCGCGCTGAGCGGCCACCAGGACATTGTCGTGGACCGACAGGCCGTCGAACACATTGGGGACCTGGGTCTTGATGCCGACGCCGAGGCGCGCGATCTCGTGCGGCTCGGCGGTGGTGGTGTCGGTGCCGCGGAACGCGACCTTGCCCGCGGTGGGATGAAGCTGGCCGGTGAGTATCTTGAAGAAGGTGCTTTTGCCGGCGCCGTTCGGGCCGATGAGGCAGCGCAGCTCGACCTCCGCCAGGGTGAAATCCACCTCACGCACGGCCACCACGCCGCCGAACCGCATGGTGATGCCCTTGGCTTCCAGCAGCGGAACCAGCGTCATGACTGCACCTCGCTTGCGGATGTGGAACGGGTGCGGCGCACCCGCATGATGAGCCAGGAGAGGATGGCGGCGGCGGCCGGCAGCAGGCCCTGCGGCACCAGCACCACGAAGGTCACCAGCACGATGCCGAGACCGAGATTGGGATCGACCACGTTCTGCGTGCCGGACACATTGACCAGCGACTGGATGACCACCGCGCCGAGAATCGGGCCGACCAGGGTGCCGATGCCGCCCAGCAGCACCGAGACGATGGCCTGGGCCGACATGGTGAGGGCGAAGACGGTGGGGCTGATGAACCCGCCCCAGCAGGCATAGATGCAGCCGCCGAGCCCGGCGACCGCGCCGCCGAAGGCGAAGGCGAGCACCTTGTGGACGCGCACGTCGTAGCCGACCAGCATGGCGCGGGTCTCATTTTCGCGAATGGCGACGAGGATGCGGCCGAAGCGGGTGGCGAGCAGCGCGCGCATCGTCACATAGACCAGCAGCAGCGCGCCCATGGCGACCCTCCACATGCCGGATTCCGTCAGCCACTCCTCCGGCTCGCCGGGCACGTTGAAGGGCGGCAGCGCCGGAATGCCGTTGAAGCCGCCGAGCTGGGCGCTGCCGATGCGGTACTGGCTGCCGGAGGTGCTGTTCAGCAGTTCGTAGAGGATGACCGAGACGGTGAGCGTGATGACGCCGACATAGGCATCGCTGATGCGGCCGAAGAACATGAAGTAGCCGAGCAGGGCGGCGAAGCCGGCCGGGATCAGCACCGCGAGCACGATGGCGCCGGTCGAGTCGCCGAGATTGATCGCCGCCACCGCATAGGTATAGGCGCCCAGCCCGAAGAAGGAGGCCTGGCCGAACGACAATATGCCGGCATAGCCCCACAGGAACCCTTGGCTGAGGGCGAAGATGCCGATGGCGGCGAACAGCGTCGCCTGCATCAGGCTGAAGCTGTCGAGCCAAAAGGGCAGCAGCACGAGGGCGGCGAGGCCGAGACCGCTGGTGAGCAGGAAGCCGGCGATGGACGATGTCCGCGTGCTCATAGGCCGCTCCTGAAGTATCGGCCGGTAATGCCCTGCGGCAGATTGCGGATGAGCACGATGGCGGCGACCAGAAGCGCCACCTCGCCGATCACCGGCGTGTAGAGGAACGAGGCGACCTCGTTGATGAAGCCGAACAAGGTTGCGGCGAGGCCGGTTCCGGTGACGATCGCCGGCCCGCCGCCCAGCACCGTGATGAAGGCGCGCGCCACATAGGCGACGCCCATCGAAGGCGATACGCCGGAAATGGGCGACAGCAGTCCGCCCGCCAGGCCGGCCAGGCCGGCGCCGAACGCGAAGGTGGACATGAAGACGGTGGGCGGGTGAATGCCGAGCGAGGCGGCCATGCGCGGGTTCTGCATGGTGGCGCGCAGGACGAGGCCGAAGCTGGTGCGTTGCAGCAGCAGGGACAGGGCGACGAGCAGCAGGATACTGGCACACACCAGAACGAGGCTGTACCCGCTGGCGCTGTAGCTGCCGATGGGAATGCTGCCGACCGGCGTCGGCACGGCGCGGATGACGTTGCCGAACAGGGTGGTCACCAGCCCCATCAGGCCGAGCGAAATGCCCCAGGTCGCCAGCATGGTGTCGATCATCCGCCCGTAGAGAAAGCGGATGATGGTGCGCTCCAGCACCAGGCCGATGAGGGTGACCACCAGCGGCGGTACGATGAGGATGGCGATCCAGATGTTGATGCCCGCATCGCTGGCGACCGCGGCGGCATAGGCGCCCAGCATCATGAACTCGCCATGGGCGAGATTGATGATGCGCATCATTCCGTAGATCACGCTGAGCCCGATCGTTATCAGCACGAGCGTCGCGATGCCGGTCAGCACGTTGAAGGAAACCAGGTAGATGAGGTCCATCGCAATCCCGTGAACTTGAGGCGGGGAGTGGGGGACGGCCGCCGGGCACCCGGCCGCCGTCCCTCGACACGGGAGACTCAGAGTTCCGGTGTGAACTGCGTTTTCATGTCCGGCTTCGCCACCAGGTCGCACCGGCCGCCGGCATCGGCCGGATACTGCGCATCGAAGGTCGAGAGAACCTCCCAGTGCCGGTTCTTCGGGCGCGCGAGATAGGTCGGGCGGATGGTGTGATGGGTCTTGGGGTCCATGGTCACATGGCCGCCCGGAGCGTCGATGGAGATCCCGGTCTCCAGGGCGGCGATCACCTTCTCGGCTTCCACCGACCCGGCTTTCTCCACCGCCTTGGCCCACAGCATGACGCCGTCATAGGTCGCGGCCGCCAGTTCCGAAATGTCCTTGGCGGGCTCGCCGCCGATGAACGCCTGCAGGCCGGAGACGAAGCTCTTGGCCGCCGGCATGTCGAGATCCGGATAGAAGCCGTAGCAGGTGACGATGCCGTCGGTGGTGGAAACCTCCATCGCCTCCAGCTCGTCGCCGAGGCCGAACACGCTGGCGCCGATCGGGATCTTCGACTTCATGCCGGCCGAATCCCACTGGCGGTAAAAGCCGGTGTGGTTGGCGCCGACCAGCGCCGAGAGCACGAAGTCCGGCGCCGCCTGCTGGATGCGGCTGATGGTGGAGGAGAAGTTGGTGACGTCGAGCGGGAAGAAGTCGACGCTGGCGACGGAGCCGCCATTGTCGGTGACGAACTTCTTCATCCAGTCGGCGGTGATGTGGCCGTAATTGTAATCGGCCGCGATGATGTAGGTCTTCTTGCCCCAATTGTCGGTGGCGTATTTGACGATGTGGTTGACGGTCTGCGCCGGCGTGGTGCCAGTGCAGAACACGGTGTGATCGCAAACGCCGCCTTCATACTGGGTATTGTAGAAATACAGCGTCTTGCTGCGGTCGAAGATCGGCCGAATGGCCTCGCGGGAGGCGGAGGTGATGCCGCCCTGGATGATGTCCACCTTGTCGCGCAGGGCGAGCTGCTGGGCATACTGGGTGTAGAGCTTGATGTCGCTCTGGGTGTCGAACGACTTCAGGTCGATCTGCCGGCCGACCAGGCCGCCCTTTTGGTTGATCTGCTGAACGGCGTACTTGGTGGCCTCGATCATGCGCCGGCCTTCGAGGCCCAGCGGCCCGGTGGCGTCCAGCAGGCTGCCCATCTTGATGGGCGGTTCGGCGGCAAGGGAGCGCCGTATGAGTGCGGGTGTCGCCAGCAGCCCGGCGCCGAGGGCTCCGGCCTTGAGGGCGTGACGACGCGTGAGGAGTGTCGGCGACTTTGTCATTGCGCTGCCTCGTAAGAGTGTGACCGATCTGACCGAATTGTTGGTTTGTCGGCGTACCGCAGTGCAATGCAGAAGACGTGCCAGAAACATAAAATGTTATAAATCAATTATTTAATTCATATAGTGGGGCGTGGGCTCTCCATTGATGTCGAAATAAGCGCCCGTTTGACACAAATTCGGTCAATTCGGACTTTGTCGGGCAGCACCCTGTTGGACAGCCGTCGCCAGGCAGCCGGCCTCTGCACCACCGACGCGCGGGACCGTCGAGCCGGAGCGCGCCATTCGGCGCTCCGGCTCCGGTGTCCTGCTCAGGCGTCCGAGCTCAGCGCCTGGTGAACCATCAGAGTGTCGACATACTGCGTCATGGTCGCGATCTTGCCGTCCTTCACCTGGTAGAGATGGGCGAAGGCGGCGCGCATCGACTTGCCGGTGGCGTTGTAGGTGCCGGAATAGACGCCGAAAGCCGCGACGCGGTCGCCGTCTTCCAGGAAGGTGTGAACCTCGGCGCGGTAGCCGGTCCATTCGGTGCCGAGGCGCTTGAACACACCGGCAATGATCGCCTCCGGCCCGACATAGGTTCCCGCATAGGGGAAGCCTTCGGCCTCGGTCCAGCGCACATCCGGGGCGAGAGCGGCCATCAGGTTGCGGCCGTTCTCTTCCGACGATCCCTCATAGGTCGCGCGGATCAGTTCGAGATTGGCGCCCATCTCAGCCCCACTTCATCTCGCCGGTAGCGACCTTGGAGCCGATGTCGAGCGCAACGCCCATGCCGAGGCCGGGGAAGCGGGCGATCATCGCCGCCTTGAGGGTCGCCGAATCCTTGGCCTTGGCCAGTTCTTCCTCGAAGGCGAGGAGATAGGCCTTGGTGTAGGCGACGGCGGAGAGGTCGGTGGCGGCGGCCGGCGTCATGTGGCCGGGCACGACAACGGCCGGCTTGCGCGCGGCGATGGCGTCGAGATTGGCGATCCAGGCGGCGCGCTGTTCCTTGGTCGGGGTATCGGCGGTCCAGACATACACGCCCGAAAAGATCATCACCCCGCCGAACACCGCGTTCAGCGACGGCACGAACACGTAGCGCCGGTTGGCCAGCCCTTCCGCCGGAACGATCTCGACGGTCTCGCCGTCGACGGTCAGCGTCTTGCCGTCGAAGGCTTCCGGGATGACGATATCAGCCAGCGTCTGCGGGCCGTTTTCCTTGAGCTGCGGCCCCCACACCGCGAGCTTCTTGTCCACGCTGGCCTTGATAGCCGCCACCGTCTCGGAGGCGGCGATCACCTTGGCGTCGGGGAAGGCGTCCTTGATCGGCTTGAGGCTGAAATAATAGTCGGGATCGGACTGGCTGATATAAATCGCGGTGAGCTTCTTGCCGCTCGCCTTGATCGCCTCGGCGACGGCCCGGCCGTCCGGATAGCTGAAGCCGGCATCGATCAGCAGAGCCTCGGACGCGCCGGTGATGAGCACGGGCGCGCGAAAGAAGCCTTTTTCCCCGGCGGGGAAATGCTTCCAGGACAGGCCGCCCGCGGCATGGCCGAGGCCGGCGGGAGCAAACACGGCAGCGGCGAGGGCCGTCTTCATGAGCGTTCTCCGGGTAAACATGGGTCTCTCCTGGTGGTGTCGCGTTGCGTGAAGGTCGGGTGCCGGGGTCGCTCCGGCGGATCGATCGGGCTCAGGCCGCCTGAAGCCCCGCCACAAGAACGTCGGTGCTGCCGAACAGGGCATTGGCCCGCAGCAGCCGGCGGCTGGTCCCGCTGCCGACGATCAGGGCCGGGACGCCCTCTGCACCGAGGCGGCGCATCTCAAGGCGTGCGGCTTCGATGCGGGTGCGATAGGCGGCGAGGAGCGCGTCGTCGGGCACGGCCAGCCGGTCGGCGATGCCCGGCATGTCGAGCGCCCGCAAGATCTGAGCGAGAACCGCCATGTCGGTGATGTCGCGGCCATCGACATAGCGGGCGCCCTGGATCGCCTTCAGCACCTCGAACGCCCGATCCGGCGCGATGAGGGCGACCGCGACGATCGCCAACGTCGCCGGGCCGGAGTCGAACAGGCGCGTGCGCTCGCCGAGCACGTCGCGGCGATAGGCCTCGCTGAAGGGCTGGCCGGTGAGGCGGGCAATGCGCTGGTCGTTGCTCCAGGCGTAATCGGCGAAACCCTGGTCCATCGGCCTGGCGCCGGCGCCGGCGAAGAGGCCGGTGGGCACCAGTTGGATGTCGAAATCCGGCCGGGCCGCCAGCGCCTCCAGCGTGGCGGCGGCGCCGTAGCACCAGCCGCACAGCGGATCGAACAGATAGTCGATGTGTATCGCGTCGGGCATGTCCATCTCCATGACAGACCATGGCATGGCAGGAATGACCGCAGAAGGCCGACAAAGTAGACACACTGTATGCTATCGAGAAACGATCGAACCCGCCGCGAGGCTTATATGAACCTCAACCGACTGGCCTATTTCGCCGCCGTCGTCGACACCGGCTCGTTCACGCGGGCGGCCGAACGGCTCGGCATCACCAAGGCGGTGGTGAGCCAGCAGGTGGCGCTGCTCGAACGTGATCTGCAAACCAGCCTGCTGGTGCGCACCACGCGGCGCGTTCACCCGACCGAAGCCGGCCGCATGTTTCATGCGCGGTGCGTGATGATCCTGCGCGAGGCCGAGGATGCCTTCGACGAACTCGCCCAGGCCGCCGCCGCGCCGACCGGCACCTTGCGCATCACGGCGCCGAACGACTACGGCACCGCCGTGGTCGCGCCGGTGGTCGCCGCCTTTACGGAGCGCTATCCGGCGTGCCGTGTGGAGCAGACGCTGAGCGACGAGACGTTGGATCTGTCGTCCGGCGCGGTCGACATGGCGATCCGTGTCGGCTGGCTGGCGGATTCCGGCCTGCAGGCGCGCAAGATCGGCTCGTTCCGCCAGATACTCGTTGCGGCGGGGGCCTTCGCGGAGCGCAGGGAGGCCGCGCTCGAACCCGAAGACCTGGCCCGCCTGCCGTTCGTCGCCAATCTGGCACTGCGCGAGCCGCTGCTGTGGCATTTCTCGCGCGGCGATCTCAACCGACGGACCGTTCGCATGCACGGCAGCATCGCCATCGACACCACGCCCGGTGTGCTGGCGGCGGTGGCAGCCGGCGGCGGCGTTTCGGTGTTGCCGGATTTCCTGGTGGCGGACGCTCTGGCCGCGGGGCGGCTGGTCCATCTGCTGCCGGAATGGCAATTGCCGTCCGGCGGCATCTACGCCGTCTACCCCGCCGCGCGGTTCCGGCCCCCCAAGGTGACCGCCTTCGTCGACATGCTGATCGCGGCCGAGCACAGGACCGGGCCGAATTAGGCCGCCTGCAGCGCAGCCGCCGATGTCTTGAGCAGGCTCTGGTCCGAGCCGATGACGAACCACGCCACCCCCATCGCGGCGAAGGCGTCGCGTTCCTCCCTGTTCGGCAGGAAGATGGCGGCCTGCTTGCCGTGGCGCAGCGCGGCCTCGACGATCCGCGCGCAGGCATCGGCCACGGCCGGGTGCCGCAGGCTGTCCACGCCCAGCGCCTGCGCCAGATCGGCCCGGCCGATGAACAGCCCGTCGACGCCGGGGAGGGCCGCGATGGCGTCGACCTCATCGAGCCCGCCGCGGCTTTCGATCTGGCACATCACGATCGCCCCGTCGCCATGGCGCGCGGCCTCAGCGGGGCTGAGCCTGCCGTAGGAGGCATAGCGCGGCGAATTGGAAAGGCCGCGCTTGCCGCCGGAAAAGCGCGCGCTGGCGACCACCGAGCGCGCATCGGCCAGGCTGTCGACGCGCGGAACGACGATGCCGTGCGCCCCCATGTCCAGCACGGCCATGATGAAGGCGGGCGAGGTGTCGGGCACGCGCACGAGAAGCGGCAGCCCGCCGGAGCGCCCGGCCATCACCATCAGGTCCACGGCCGCGCGGTCGAACGGGGCATGCTCGGCATCGACGACGCCGAAATCGAGCCCTGCGCCGCCCAAAATCTCGGCGATCACCGGGTGCGGCGTCTTGATGAAGGTGCCGGTCTTCGGCCGTACGTCGGACGCCGGCGCGCGCAAGGCGGTCACGCCGCCGCTCCCTGCGCCGACGACGGAAGCATGGCATATTCGGGCCGGGCCGGGGTGAAGACGTCGAGATTGAGCACCGGCTCGTCGCCCACCACCACGGCATAGTGGACGACATTCGGCGGCACCGCGAGAAGACCGCCGCCGGTCAGCCGCACCACTTCGTCGCCGACATGGAAATCGACCACGCCGGACAGGATGTAGACCAGTTGTTCATGGATGTGCGAATGCGGCCTGGGCTCGTGATCCGGCCACAGGCGGTGCAGCGCCATGGTTGCGCCTTCGCCCGAAAACGCCTTCTGCTCGACCCCGTGGCGGATCGTCTTCCACTCCATGGATTCCCAATCGACGTTATGAACGGTCATCGCAGGCTCTTTCCTTCTCGATTGACGAATTAGCCCGCAGAGCGCTGGGCGCCATAGCCGTGGCCCAGATTGCGGGAGATCTGCCGTGCCATCGCGACGACGGCGGCGATCATGGCGGCATCCGGCGTCGCCGGAATGAACTGGATCGAGCTCACGATCGCGGCGGCGGCGACGAACTCGTCATTGGCATTGAAGACCGGCGCCGCCAGCGCGTTGATGCCCAGCAGCGCATGCTCGGGTGCCAGCGCATAGCCGTCTTCCCGCACCTTCTGCAGCATGGCGTCGAGCGCGGCGGGATCGGTGATGGAATGGGGCGTCAGTGCCGCCAGCGGCTGCCGCAGCGTCCGCTCGCGATGGGTCGCGGGGCCGAAGGCGAGGGCGACATAGCCCTGTGCGGAGGCATGCATCGGAAGCTCGCTGCCCGGCCGCGCGCCGATGGCGATGGAGGTCGTTCCGTGCACGGTCTTCAGCACGAGAACGCCGCTCATCGAGGGGGCCGTCAGCACCGTGGTCAGGCCGAGCCGGTCGCGCGCCTCGCGCATCGGCCCGTCGGCGGCGGCGGCGACATCGTCGATGCCGGGCGCCAGGCGGCCGATGAGATAGGCCTTCGGCCCCAGAGTGTAGCGCGCGTTCGATTGGTTCTGCGTCAGGTATCCGCGCTCGGCGAGGCCCTGCAAATGGCGGTGGATGGCACTCTTGGCGACACCGAGCCGGTTGGCTACCTGTGTGACGCCGAGCGGTTCGTCGGCGAAGGCGATCGCTTCGAGCACGAGCAGGGTGATCTCCCCGGCCCGCACGCCCTGCTCCGAACGCCCCTGCCGCTCCGGCTCTTTCTTGCTCAAGGCTTCATCCCCCGCGGCGCGGTGGCCGCTTATTCTTGTTCGCGGCTAGCGTACGTCGTTTCCGAGAGGCAGTCAAAGCGGTTTCACCTTCCGTGCTCCTCGCAGGCCGCCGCATCATCGCCTTCAGCGTTTTTGGATTGACCGACGGCGCGTCGCTGGCTAGAAGCGTGTTCACGATAAAAGAACAGGGTATTCCTGTCGAGAACAGGTAGCTCGCAACGACACCCTGGGCCGGATACCCAGCAAGGAGGAATTATGCGCCACCATCTTCACCACATCATCGCCGGCATCGGCCTCGCCGCCGTTCTCGGCATGGCCGGGGCAACCCCTTCCGGGGCGGCGGACGTTACGCTGAAGCTCGGCCACGCCGTGTTCCAGACTCACCCCAACCACGATACCGCGGTGCGCTTCAAGGAAGCGGTGGAGCGGCTGTCGAATGGTTCGGTCAAGATCCAGATCTATCCCTCGCGCCAGCTCGGCGACGTCAAGGAGCTGATGGAAGGCGTGCAGTTCGGCACCGTCGACATGACGGTGAACGCAACCTCCGCCCTTGCCACGCTGGAGCCGGCCGTCGATGCGTTCCAGCTTCCGTTCGTCATCGACAGCTACGACCATTTCGCCAAGCTCGCCGTCTCGCCGGAAGCCAAGGCGATCAATGAGGGGCTCGAAAAGCACGGCATGGTCGCGCTCGGCGTCTATGATGGCGGCCGGCGCCATTTCCTGTCGGTCAAGAAGCCGGTGGTGGCCGCGGAGGACCTGAAGGGCCTCAAGACGCGCGTCGCGCCGAACCGTCTGTTCCTCGACACCTGGAAGGCCATCGGCGTCAATCCGACGCCACTCAACTATGGCGAGGTCTACTCGGCGCTGGAGACCGGCGCGCTCGATGCGGTGGAGATCAACCTGACCTCGATCGACAGCGAGAAATACTATGAGGTCGGCAAGAACGTGACGCTGACCGGGCATTATTTCTGGCCGAGCTACCTTCTCGTCAACAAGGCGAAGCTCGACAGCCTCACGCCCGAGCAGCAGGCCGCCATTCGCAAGGCCGCCGACGAGATCGTCGCGCCGCAGGTCGCCGCCGTGGCCGAGCTGGACAAGAAGATCATCGGCCAGCTTAAGGAGCGCGGCGTGAACATCATCGAGCCGTCCAAGGCGCTGCTCGACACGCTCAAGGAGCGTACCAAGCCGGTGGTGGACGCCTATGTGAAGAAAAGCCCGAAGATCGGCGCCTTCGTCGCCGCTTCCGAGCGCCTGGCGCCCTGATCGCAAAACCTCCGGCAAGCGCGGCGCCGGTGCGCACGCGCTTGCCTGTCCCTGTCATGGCGAGGCGAACGATGAACCCGTCCGGTCGGCCGGCCCATAATCCGCGCCTGGTGCGTGTGATCGCGATCTATTTCAGCGTGCTCCACTTCCTCGCCATGTTCGGCGTCGCCGCGCTCGTCGTGGTGGCCGCGCTCCAGGTGTTCTTCCGCTACGCGCTTGGGGACTCGCTGTACTGGTCCGAGGAGCTGATGCGCTCGATCATGGTCTGGATCGCGTTCCTGGCCGCCGGCATCGCTTATTCGCGCGGCGAGATGCTGGGGATGCATTCCGCCGTCGACGCCCTGCCGGAGCGGTTCGCCCGCCGGGTCGACGCCGTGGGGCGTGCGCTGACGGTGATCTTCCTTTTGGTGGTCACCTGGTACGGCCTGCAGTTCACGCTGCGCACCAGCGAGCAGGAAGCGGTCTCGCTGGAAATTTCGCTGGGCTGGCTGCATGCGGCAATCCCTGTCGGCTGCTTTCTGCTCGCGCTTCATGTCGCTTTCACCGGCCTCTTCCGTTCGGCGCTGCCGAAGGAAGAAGCGCCGCATCAGCTCTGAGGATCGCCCGCCATGGTCTGGCTGCTGACGACATTCCTCATCACCATCCTGATGGGCATCCCGGTCATTTTCGTGCTGGGCATCAGTGCGCTGACCTATTTCGTCCTGACCGGGCAGACGCACTATCTCATCGTCATCCCGCAGCGCATGTTCGCCGGCGTCGACCAGTTCATCCTGCTCGCCATCCCGCTGTTCGTGCTGGCCGGCGCGCTGATGGACACCGGCGGGCTGACGCGCCGCCTGCTGGAATTCGCCAATGCCTTCGTCGGGCGCTTTCGCGGCGGCACCTCGCTGACCGCGATCTGGGGCAGTTTCATGTTCAGCGGCATTTCGGGCTCGGCCGCCGCGGACGCCGCGGCCATGAGCTCGGTGCTGATCCCGGACATGAAGAAGCAGGGCTATGACGTGAACTATGCGGCCGCGCTCATCGCCGTGGCCTCGCTGATGGATCCGCTGATTCCGCCCAGCATCACCATGATCATCTATGGCGCGCTCAGCGGTACCTCCATCGCCAAGCTGTTCATCGGCGGCATCGTGCCCGGCTTGCTGCTGGCGCTCTCGCTCACCGCCTATGCCGTCTTCATCGCCCATAAGCGCGGCTACCCGCGCCTCGTCCCGCCTTCGCCGGCGCAGATCGCGCGGCTGACCTTGACCGCGCTGCCGGTGCTGTTCCTGCCGGTGCTGATCGTGGTCGGCATTCGCGGCGGCGTCTTCACCGCCACCGAGGCCGCGGCCGTGGCGGCGATCTATGCGCTGCTGGTCGCGGGTTTGTGGTATCGCGTGCTGAGCTGGTCGCATCTGCGCCACGCTTTGCTGGCCACCGCGGTGATCTCCTCGGCGATCTATTTGCTGATCGCCATGGCCAACATCGCCGCCTTCGTGTTCGCGCTGGAACGCCTGCCGCAGGCCATCGTCGCCGGCATCCAGGAGATCACCGACAACCGCATCCTGATCATATTGATGGTCAATCTGGTGCTGCTGGCGCTCGGCATGTTCCTCGATGTCGCGGGCGTGCTCATCCTCACCGTGCCGGCGCTGGTCGGCATCGGCGCGGCGATCGGCATGGATCCGGTGCATCTGGGCGTGATGGTGACGTTCAACACCATCATCGGCTTCGTGCACCCGCCCCTGGGCCTGTGCCTGTTCATCGTCGCCGGCGTCGCCAAGACGCCGATCGAGAAGGTGACGATGCAGGCTTTGCCGATGATAGGTATCGCGATCGCGCTGCTGATGCTGATCGCCTTCGTGCCGCAGACCGTGCTGTTCCTGCCGAACCTGCTGGTGAAGTGATGCGCTCCCTCGCCACCCGTATCGGCGGCATCGCCCTCAAGAACCCGCTGATCGCCGCTTCCGCCGAGCATCTCATCGATGCGCAGGGCGTGCGGGCGGCGCTTGCCGCCGGTGTCGGCGCGGTCGTCGTCAAGTCGACCAACGAGGTGCAGGCCGCCAAGGACCAGCTCCAGCGCGCCGAATACATGGTGCTCGACGAGGCGTGGCGGCCGGTCGCCTGGGGGCCGGACGCGCCGCGCGGCGCCACCATCGCCTGCCGCTCCGGCCTGACGCCGCAGCCGTTCGAGCAATGGCTGGAGCAGACCGCGACGCTGGACCGCGAGGCGCAGGCGCAGGACTCCTACGCCGTGCCGAGCCTCATACTGGGCGACCTCGACCGCGCCGTCGCCATGGCCCGACAGATCGAGCAGGCCGGGCTGCGGGTGCTCGAATTCAACATCGGCACGCCCTATGCCAGCCAGGCAGCGAAAGGCGCCGTTTCCACCGAGCTGCTGCCGGAGCGCATCACCCATCTGGTCACGGCGATGCGCGGGGCGGTGTCGCTGCCGCTGTGGATCAAGGTGACGGGGCAGAGCGAGCGCGTTCCCGAACTCGCGCGCGCCGCCTTCGATGCCGGCGCCGATTCCGTGGTGATGGCCGGGCGCCTGCTGGGCTTCCTGCCGGATGTGGAGACGATGCGCCCCTTCCTCGGCACCAGCCTGGGCATTGGCGGGTTCTGGAACCTGCCTTTGACCTGCCACTGGCTGGCGACCTCGCGTCTCGCGCTCGGGCCGGGCCGGCCGCTGATCGGCATCAATGGCGCGCAGAGCGGGCTCGACATCGCCCGCATGATGCTGGCGGGAGCCTCCGCGGTGGGCATCGCCTCGCCGGTGATGCTGCGCGGCTTCGGCCTGCTGAGCGAGGCGCTGGCCGAGTTCCAGTCCTATCTCGACGCCAAGAACATCGACGCCGCCGACCTGATCGGCATCGCGGTCGAGCACCGCAAGTCTTTCGCCGACATGCCGCCGCGCCCGGACAACTGGCGCAACTACGTGCCGCGGCCGTCGCTACCAGGAGAATGACATGACCGAGACCGTCCAGGCCGACGAGAGCGTGCGCATCAAGGATCTGCTCAAGGGTGCCGTCGATCTCCATGTGCACAGCGGCCCCTCGCTGATGCCGCGCAAGATCGACCATGTCGAGGCGGCCCAGCAGGCCGCCGCCGCCGGGTTCCGGGCGATCCTTTTGAAGGATCATTACTACCCGACCATGCCGCTCGCCCACATCCTCAACAAGCACTACCCCTCGGACACCGAGGTGCTGAGCGCGATCGTGCTCAACAACCCGCTCGGCGGCATCAATCCTTCAGCGGTGGACTACGCCCTCAAGCAGGGCGCGCGCGTGGTTTGGATGCCGACAGCGCATGCCAACAACCATCTCGACCATTACAAGACCGACGCGAAGTTCGATTCCAAATTCCCCACCGCCACGCAGAAGGTGCTGGAGCCGATTGCGCTGTCGCTGCTCGGGCCGGACGGGCAGGTCGCCGACGAGGTGAAGGCGATACTCGATCTGGTCGCCGCCGCCGATGCGGTGATCTCGGGCGGCCATCATCACGCCCGCGAATTGCTGCCCTTCTACGAGGAGGCCAAGGCCCGCGGCGTGAAGCGGCTGCTGCTCAACCACCCGACCTATGTCAACGAGTGCACGCTGCAGGACGTCAGCCACCTGGTCTCGCTCGGCGTGAAGATGGAGCACTCCATCTGCATGTTCGTGCCTTCTACTTTCTATCTGTTCGACGTCGACCATCTGAAGTCGGTCATCGCCGCCGCCGGCGTCGAGAACACGCTGTTCGGGTCCGACCTCGGGCAGAACAACAATCCCACGCCGGTCGAGGGCTTCGAGCAGATCGTCGCCCTTCTGATCGCGGCCGGATATTCCGACGCCGATATCCGCCTGATGACGTCGCGCAACGCCGCCGATCTCGCCGGCCTTGCCACGGCCGCCCACTGATCCCATCCGCCGAACCGAGTATCGGAGACACTTCATGCCATCCTTCCTCATCGACGGCGTCTGGTCCGACGGCTCCGGCACCCGGCGTGGCGCGGTGCTCAATCCGGCGACCGGCGAGACCATCGGCGACGTGCCGTTCGCCGAGATCGCCGATCTCGACGCTGCGCTCGCCGCTGTGCAGAAGGGTTTCGAGATCTGGCGCAAGGTTTCGGCCTATGACCGCTCCAAGATCCTGCGCCGCGCGGCGGACCTGACGCGCGAGCGGGCCGAGACCATCGCCCAGCTCATCACCCGCGAACAGGGCAAGCCACTGTCCGAGGCGCGGATGGAAGCCGGCGGTGTCGGCGATCATATCGACTGGTACGCCGAGGAAGGCCGGCGCGCCTATGGCCGCGTGATCCCGCCCCGGCAATATGGCGCGCGGCAGATCGTGATCCGCGAGCCGGTCGGTCCGGTCGCGGCGTTCAGCCCGTGGAACTTCCCGGTCGGCCAATTGGTGCGCAAGGTCGCCGGCGCGCTCGCCGCCGGCTGCTCGATCATCGCCAAGGCGCCGGAGGAGACGCCGTCCTCCTGCATCGAGCTGATCCGCGCCTTCCACGATGCCGGGGTGCCGGCCGGCGTGGTCAATCTCGTCTTCGGCGTACCGGCGGAGATTTCCGAGCACCTCATCGCTTCGCCGATCATCCGCAAGGTGTCCTTCACCGGCTCGGTGCCGGTCGGCCGCCATCTCGGCGCGCTGGCGGCCCGCCATGTGAAGCGGGCGACCATGGAACTCGGCGGCCATGCGCCGTTCATCGTCTGCGACGACGTCGACGTCACGGCGGCCGCCAAGATCGGCGCCGGGCTGAAGTTCCGCAATGCCGGGCAGGTCTGCGCGTCGCCGACGCGGTTCTATGTCCAGGACAGCGTCTATGAGGAGTTCCTCGGCAGCTTCGTCGAGGCGGCCAAGGCGCTCAAGGTCGGCGACGGCGCGACGGCTGGCACGCAGATGGGCCCGCTGGCCCATGCACGGCGGGTCGATGCCATTGAGGGCTTCGTGCGCGATGCGGTGGAGGCCGGTGCCGATGTCGCGCATGGCGGCGAGCGCCCCGGCAATCTCGGCTTCTTCCATGCCCCGACCGTGCTCGCCAACGTGCCGGACGCCGCCCGCCTGATGTTCGACGAACCGTTCGGCCCCATCGCTGCGGTGAACCGCTTCGGCAGCCTGAACGAGGCGATCGCGCAGGCCAATGCGCTGCCCTTCGGCCTTGCCGCCTTCGCCTTCACCAGTTCGGTGACGCGCGCCACCCAGCTCGGCGACGAGCTGGAAAGCGGCATGGTCTCGATCAACCATTTCGGCATCGCCGCCCCGGAGACGCCGTTCGGCGGCATCAAGGATTCCGGCTATGGCTCGGAAGGCGGCTCGGAGGGGCTGGATGCCTACCTCTCGACCAAGTTCATCAGCCAGATCGGCGCCGAGCCGCGCCGATGATGAGCGAGGTCTATGATTACATCGTCGTCGGCGGCGGGTCCGCCGGCTGTGCCGTGACCTGCCGCCTGATTGAGGCCGGCAAGTCCGTGCTGCTTCTGGAAGCCGGCCCGAAGGACAACCATCCCTACATCCACATCCCCGCGACCTTCATCCGCGTGCACGGCAGCGCGCGGACCTGGATGTACAAATCGGCGCCCGAGCCGGAATTGAACGGGCGCGAAGTCTATGTGCCGCAGGGGCGCACGCTCGGCGGCGGCAGCTCGGTCAACGCGATGATCTATATTCGCGGCCAGGCGGAGGATTACGACGACTGGCGTCGCGCCGGCTGCACCGGATGGGGCTTCGACGACGTGCTGCCGTTCTTCCGCAGGTCGGAAGGCAATGAACGCCTCGCCGGCCCGCTGCACGGCACCGACGGGCCGCTGAAGGTGAGCGACGGGCGCCACCGCCACCCGCTGAGCGCGGCGTTCGTCAAGGCGGCGCAGGAAGCCGGCATTCCCTACAACGACGATTTCAATGGCGCGGCGCAGGCCGGCGTCGGCTACTTCCAGACCACGACCTTCGCGGAGCGGCGCGCCAGCTCGGCGGCGACCTATCTGCGCTCGGTGCGCGGCAATCCGCGGCTCACCGTGGTGACCAACGCCCATGTGCTGGGGCTGATCCTCGAAAACGGCGCGGCCGTCGGCGTGCGCACCCGCCACGACAACGGCCAGGAGACGCAGGCGCGCGTGCGCGAGGAGGTCATCCTCTCCGCCGGCGCGCTCTCGACGCCGAAAATACTCATGCTGTCCGGCATCGGCCCGGCGGCGCATCTGTCCGAACTCGGCATTCCGGTGGTCCGTGACCTCGCGGGCGTCGGCGAGAATTTCCAGGATCATCTGGCGGCCTCGGTCTATGGCCAGACCCGCGAGAACATCAGCCTGCTGGGCAACGACAAGGGTCTGAAGGCGCTGCGCCACGGCCTCGCCTATCTCGCCTTCCGGCGCGGCCTGCTCACCTCCAACGTGGTGGAAAGCGGCGGCTTCGTCGACACCGCGGGGCAGGGCCGGCCGGACATCCAGTTCCATGTCGTGCCCAACCTCGTCGGCGACGTCGACCGGCTGGCGCCGGCGGGACACGGCATTTCGATCAACCCGTGCGATCTCCGCCCGAAATCCCGCGGGACGGTGCGGCTCGGCGGGCGCGCGCCCGAGGCGCCGATCGTGCTGAATGCGCGCTATCTCAGCGCGCCGGAGGATTTGGCGACGCTGGTGCGCGGTGTGCGCCTGGCCCGCCGGATCCTGCGGGCGCCCTCGCTGGCGCGGCTGGTCAGCCACGAGATCCTCCCCTCCCGCGAGGACGAGGCGCCCGACCATGTGATCGAGGATCATGTGCGCACTGTCGCCAAGACGGTCTACCACCCCTCCGGCACCTGCCGCATGGGGACGGACGAGCTTGCCGTGGTCGATCCCGCCCTGCGGGTGCGCGGCGTGCCCCGGCTGCGCGTTGCCGACATCTCCATCATGCCGAGCATCGTCAGCGGCAACACCAATGCGCCCGCCATCATGATCGGCGAGCGCTGCGCGGACTTCGTGCTGGGCGGCAAGGTCGTGGCAGCACCGCGAGCCTGATCGGGCTCGCGGTGTTCGTCACACGCCCGCTACCGGCCGCCAGTTCAGCAGTACGAACTCGCCCGCCGGGCCGGCCGGCCGGAACACGCCTTCCACCGCCGCGCCGATCGCAGCCGTGCCGCCATCGCCCAGTACGCCGGCGACGCGGATGTGCGGGTGCCCGTCGAGCGTGACCAGCGCGATGGTGTAGGGCGCCTCGAACCCTTTGATCATCGACTTTCCGACCACGACATAGGAGTACACCGTGCCCTTCGCCGCCACGGCTACCCACGACATGTCGGTGGACCCGGAAATGTGGCAGCGAATGCGCGGCGGCCAATAGAGGCGGTCGGAGGCGGCGCAATACTGGATGCGCAGTTCGCCGTGCCGCGTGCCTTGCCAGAACGGCGCGAACAGCGGGTCGGCAAGGTCCGGAACGGCGATGGCGTCGATCTCAAGCATTGGCGGCCTCCAGAACCGTAAACGAGCCGTCGCCGAAATTGCCCCAGCCGCTCACGGCGATATGCCTCGCCTTTTCCACCTGGCGTCCCTCCGCCTCGCCGCGGAGCTGGCGGACCGCTTCGACGACATGGTTCAGCCCCGCCATGTGTCCCTCGGACAGCAGGCCGCCATGGGTGTTGACCGGAAGAGCGCCGCCGAGCCGGATGTTGCCGCCGGCAACCAGAGCGGCACCTTCGCCGTGTGCGGCGAAGCCGGCATCCTCAAGCTGGTGAAGCACCTCGAAGGTGAAGCAGTCATAGATCATGGCGGCATCCATGTCCTTGGGGCCAAGGCCGGTGGCCTCCCACACCTCCTGCGCCGCGCTGGCAATGCCAGTGCTGAGGAAAGGGTCGCGGTTCGAAATGTCCATGGCGGACGCACCGATGCCCTCGCCGACCGCGAGAATGCGCACGCCCCGGCTTTGCCCGGCCTCCGGCGCGGAGACGATGACCGCGCAGGCGCCGTCGGTCTCCTGCGAGCAATCGAGCAGATGATAGGGTTCGGCGATCGGCCGGGCGGCGAGATAGTCCGCCATGGTCATCGGCCGGCCGTGCATCTGGGCCTTGGGATTGAGGTTGGCATGGGCGCGCATGGCGAGCGCGATTTCGCCGAGCGTCTCCCGCGCCAGCCCGTATTCTTCCTGGTAGCGCCGGCACAGCATGGCGTAGCGCTGCGCCGGCGTGTTCCAGCCTTGGGTGAATTCCAGCTGCTGCCGGTAGCGGCGGCCGGGCAGGAAGGACGGCCGGTCGGCCTTGCGCAAACCCGAACTGCCCTTGATCGCCCTGAGCAGCAGCACATGCCGCGCGGCCCCGGACAGCACCGCCATGGCGGCGAGCCGCAGGCCGGAAACCGCGCTGGCGCCGCCGAGGTCCACGGTCGCCCGCAACCGCATGCGGGGCGGCTCGAAATTCACGATGAAGAAATCGTCCGCCAGATGGCCGGGATAGTTGATGAAGCCGTCGATCGCGCTCGGCGCGATGCCGGCGTCGGCGGCGGCTTCCGTTATGGCTTCGATGGCAAGAAGTTCGGCGCTGCGCTCGTGCTTTCGCGAATAGAGCGTATTGCCCACGCCGCTGATGACTGATCGGGGCTCCGGCATCACAGCGCCTCCTGCACGTCACCCGCCATGACGGCGCGTCCGTCGACGACGAAGGCGCCCTTGGCGTTGACGATGATCGGATTGAAATCGGCCTCCTGGAGCGCGGCGCCGTAGCTGCCGGCCCAGCGGGCGATGGCGGCAATCGAGGCGACCAGCGCCTCGGTGTCGCACGCGGGCGCGCCGCGATAGCCTTGCAGCAGGATGGACAGGGTGTTGTGGCGGTCGATGAGTTGTTCGATCGCCTCCTCGTCCGCGGGCAGCAGCATGGAGACCGCGCTGTCGGCATGGAGTTCGGCGTGAATGCCGCCGAGGCCGACCACCAGCAGGTGGCCGAAGGCATCGTCCGCCTTCACGCCGACCAGCACTTCCACGCCGGACATCATCGCCTGCACCAGCACGCCGGCCTGCCGGATGTCCTGCTGCGTGGCGATGGCCTGGAAATCGGAGACCGCGGCGTCGACCGCCTCGGCGGATTTCAGATTGAGCCGGACACCACCGGCATCGGATTTGTGGTTGAGATCGGGCGAATCGATCTTCAGCACCACCGGGTAGCCGATGCGCTCCGCCACGGCGCGGACGCCGGCACGGTCGAGGGTGGCGACGCGCTCGGCCGGCGCGGTGACCGCCCCGAACCTGCCGACATCCGCAATGGTTTCAGCGGCGGTCCACAGGCCCGGCCGCGGCCGATGCGCCGTCGCGGGGCGGTCGAGGGCGGCAAGCAGCGCCTCCGATCGATGCTTCAGCGCCTGGCCGCCGCGGAAGGTCGCGCAGGCTTCCGCCGCCATCACCGCACGCAGCGGATCGGCGAATACCGAGACGCTCGAGCCGTCGAACACGTCCGCGACCTCCGGCGTCAGGCCGACCCATCCGACATAAAGCTCGGCCGGATAATCGGCCGCCGCCTGCCGGATGGCGTCCGCCACCGCGACGGCGAGACTTCCGCCCGCGCCGGTGATGATGAACACCGCATCCACCTCCGGGAAGCGGGACAGCACCCGCAGCAGCCGGGGCAGCATGGTCGTGTCGGCGAAGGCGCCGGTCACATCGACGGGGTTGCCGACATGGCTCTGCTTGGCAATGGCCGCCAGTTCGTGGGCGATGTCCTCGGGCAGGCGCGGCAGCGTCCAGCCGCAGGCGCTGAGCTGGTCGCTGGTCACCGTGCCCGCGCCGCCCGACGTGGTGATGATCACGGCGCGGCGCCCGTGCGGTATCGCGCGCCGTTTTATGCCCTGCTCCGACAGCGCCTTTGCCGCATCGAAAAACTGCGCATAGCTGGCGGCCATCGAAATATGCGCTTCGCGCGCCAATGCGCGGATCATTTCGGGCTTCCCGGCGATGCGCCCGGTGTGGGACTGCACCGCCTCGCGCCCGACCTCGGAAACCCCGGAGTTGAGCATCAGCACGGCCTTGCCCTCGATCTGCGCCCGCAAAGCCGCCTTGCGGAAGGCGACCCCGTCGGCGATGCCCTCGACGAAGAGCAGGATGATCTCGGTGTTCGGATCGTCGATCACATCCATGAACAGCGTCTCGATCGAGGCCGCGGCCTCGTTGCCGCTGCTGATCAGCCAGGAGAAACCGGTCTTGGTGCCGCGGAACACCTGCAGCATGTAGGCGATCGCCGCGCCGCTCTGCGCCACGGCGGCGATCGGTCCCGGCACCAGCCCGATGCCGTGGGTCGCCGAGGTGAAGCTGGCATTGAGGCCGGCCTGGGCGTTCATCACCCCCATGGAATTCGGCCCGATGATCTGCATGCCGGTGCGCCCGGAAAGCTCGGCGATGGCCTCGTCGAAGGCGCGCTGCCCCTCGCTCTCGCCGCGATGGGCGCTGATGACGACCGCGGTGTGCACGCCAAGGCTCGCCCCGTCTTCCAGTATGTCGAGCACCGTGCCGACCGGGGTGGTGACCACCATGAGATCGGGGACGGCCGGCAGGTCGCGGACGCTGGCATAGACCTTGTGTCCGCTGATCTCTTCGCCGGCCAGCCGGGGATTGATGGCATAGATGGTCGCGGCCGGATGGGCGTTGATAACGTTATCGAAAAGCCGGCCGCCATAATAGCTGCCGCCTTCCAGCCGCGAAGCACCGACGATCGCTACGCTTTTCGGCGCTGTCAGGCGGCCTTTCGCGGCGCCGGTCAGGGTTTGGCTCGGATTTGGCGTCATTGGGTCCTCCAGATCAGGCAACGATGTCTTTGATTGTTGAGCGACATCGACAGGTCGGGTGCGTTAGATGTTCAGAACGGATCGCCGGGGCGCGGCGACGGATTCGCCGCTGACGAGCGCGATCGGGATCGGTTCCGGGTCGGAATCCACCGCATCGCCCCGTGTGACCGCGGCGATGTAGTCGATCGCCTTCCGGCCGGATACGGCGAGCGAAAGGTCGACGGTGGTCAGCTTGGGCGAACTCCAGGTCGTCATCATCGTCTTGCCGGCGCAGATGACGGAAAAATCGCGCGGCACCGAAATGCCGAGGTCGGTCAGCCGGCCCAGCACGCCGACCGCCATGGCACTGGAGCCGACCAGCACGCCGGTGAGATCGGGATGCTTGCGCAGCATCTTCTCGATGGTCTCGGCGCCGGCGCGCGCATTGTATTCGGAATGCTCGATGATGAAGCCGGCACCGGCGCGGGCCAGTTCCTGCATCGCGCCCCGCAGGCGCTGCTGCGTGGCTTCGCTATGCGAGGAGCCCAGCAGGATGCCGATCCTCTTATGGCCCCATCGCACCAGCTCTTCCGCCATCAGCCGGCCGAGATCCTCGTTGTTCACCGCGAAGGTGGGCACGTTGAGGCCCCGCGGGGTGAGAGAGACCACCACGACGCCGGCGGCCTGGAGCTGGCCGACCAGTTCCGCCAATTTGTCGAAATGCGACCATTGGTCGAAGCCGCCGCCGGCCAGGATGAGCCCGCCGACGCGATGCTCCCAGAGCTGCTGGCAGTATTTGATTTCCAGAAGCGCATCGCGCTGCATGTTGCAGACGATCGCCGACAGCGAGTGCTCGCTCTCCGCCCGCAACGTCACCGCTTCCGCGATTTCTCCGTAATAGGGATCCAGCATGTCGCCGACGATGAGGCCGACCATGGTCGGCAGTCCGCCGCGCAGGTTTCGCGCGTGGATGTTGCGCACATAGCTGAGGCGTCCGGCGGCCTCCCGCACCGCGGTGGCAAGCCCCTTGTCGACCGGGTAGCTGTCGTCCCGCAGCACGCGCGCCGCCGTGCTGACCGAGACGCCGGCTTCGCGCGCGACATCGGCAAGGGTGGGTGCGGAAGACTTCGGCAGTTTCACAGGACCTCCGGCGTTGCTCAGTCTTCCACGAAGACGGCATCACGCTTTTGTCGTACCAAAGGCAGCAGGATGATGAAAAGCAGTGCGGCCGCCGCAATAAGCAGGCCCGCGCTGATCGGCCGCTGAACGAAGATGGCGGGATCGCCCCGCCCGACGATCATCGCCCGCCGCAATTGTTCCTCCAGCATCGGGCCGAGCACGAAGCCCAGCAGCAGCGGCGCCGGCTCGCAATCGAGTTTCGCCAGCGCGTAGCCCAGCAGGCCGAACACGGAAATCGTGTAGACCGCAAAGCTGTTGGACTCCACCGAATAGACCCCGATGGCGGAGAACACGATGATGGCGGGGAAGAGCACGGAATAGGGGATGCGCAGCATCTTCACCCACAATCCGACCAGCGGCAGGTTCAGCACCAGCAGCATGGCATTGCCGATCCACATGGAGGCGATGATGCCCCAGAACAGCTTGGGCTGCTGGGTGATGACGGTGGGGCCCGGCACGATGCCCTGGATCACCATCGCCCCGATGATCAGCGCCATCACCGCATTGGAGGGAATGCCGAGGGTAAGCATCGGGATGAAGGAGGACTGCGCGCCGGCGTTGTTGGCGCTCTCGGGGCCGGCCACGCCCTCCACAGCGCCACGGCCGAACTGCTCGGGATGGGCGGAGAGCTTTTTCTCCAGCGCATAGGAGGCGAACGACGCCAGCAGCGCACCGCCGCCGGGGAGGATGCCGAGGACCGCACCGAGGCCGGTTCCGCGCAGGATCGGCTTGACGGAGCGGGCGAGTTCCTCGCGCGTCGGCATCAGCGAGGTGATGGCGCTCACAGTCCCTTCGCGGCTGACCCCGGCTTCCAGATTCCGCACGATCTCCGCGACGCCGAACAGGCCGACAGCCACGGCGACGAAGTCGATGCCATCGGATATCTCAAGTATCCCGAAGGTGAAACGCGGCGTGCCGGTGTAGAGATCGGTGCCGACAATGCCCATCAGCAGGCCGAGCACGATCATCGCCAGCGCCTTGAGGAACGAGCCGTGCGCGAGGGCGATGGACGAGATGAGCCCGAAAAGGATCAGCGAGAAATATTCCGCCGGGCCGAACTGCAGCGCCAGCCGGGTCAGCGGCTGGGCGAACGCCGCCACCACGAAGGTGGCCAGCGTGCCGGCGACGAACGAGCCGATCGCCGCAATGGCAAGCGCGCTGCCGGCGCGGCCGTTGCGGGCCATCTGATAGCCGTCGATCGCGGTAACGGCGGAAGAACTCTCGCCGGGCAGGTTGAGCAGGATGGCGGTGGTCGAGCCGCCATATTGCGCGCCGTAATAGATGCCCGCCAGCATGATGATGGAGGTCTCGGGGGCGAGCGAAAAGGTGATCGGCAGCAGCATGGCGATGGTCGCCGTCGGCCCGACGCCCGGCAATATGCCGATCAGCGTCCCCAGCAATGCGCCGATGAAGCAGTAGATCAGGTTCGACGGATCGGTGGCGACCGAAAGTCCGAGAGCGAGATTTGAGAACAGATCCACGCGGGGCCCCCTAGACCGGCAGCCATGGGCCGAACAGCGAAAGGTTCAGCCCGAGCGCATAGTGGAACACCGCCACGCTGAACAGCGTGAGGCCGATGGTGACGCCGAGCAGGGTGCGGGGCCGGATGGTGGGGCTGGCAAGGCACGCGACCATGGTGGTCAGCAGCAGCGACGCGACCATGCCGAGGCCGGCGACGGTGGCGCCGAACACGATCGGCGTGGCGAGAATGGCGGCGAGGCCCCGCCGGGGAACGCTTCCCACCGTCTGGGAGCCGGCAAGGATACCCGTGACCAGAATGGCAAGCCCGATGAGGCCGAGCAGGCCGGAGAGCAGGATCGGAAAATAGCCCGGCCCCATGCGCGTGGCGGTGCCGGCGGGCAGCGTGGTGGCCGCCGTCAGGCCGAACAGCAGTGCGAAGCCGATGAAGGCCAGGCCGGCGAGCGTGTCTTTCTTGAGCGGCATGAAGCAGCCTCACATATGCGAGAACAGCGTGCGGCCGGCATGGGGCATCGGCACCCTCAGGATCACGCCGTGCTCCGCCTCAGTGATGAACAGCGTCTTGCCGTCTGCACCGCCAAAGGCGACGTTGGTGGTCCGCCGCCCGGCGGTCGACTTGATGCGCAGCAGCGGTTCGCCCATGGGCGAGAACAGCCAGACCGTGCCGAAACCGGCATGGACGATCACGAGGTTGCCCTCGACGTCCATCGCCATGCCGTCCGGCCCGACCGGACTGCCGGACAGCTGGATGAAGACGCCGACCTTGCCGAGCCCGGCATGGTTGCGCCGCAGCGGAACGCTGACGATCTGGTTCCAGCGGGTCGCCGCGACGTAGAGCGTATCCTCCTCGCGGTTCAGGACCAGTCCGTTGGGGCCGGCAATGCAGTCCAGCAGCAGGTCGAGCTCGCCGGTGGCGCGCAGCCGGAATACCCGCCCGTTCGGGTTGCGCAGGTCGCTCTGTCCGATGTCGGTGAAGTAGATGTCGCCATTGGACGCGAAAACCAGGTCGTTGAGACCGCGGAAACGCTCATGGAGCGGCCGGTCGACCAGGACGATGTAGTGTGCCGTCTCCGGATCGAAGCACAGCAGCCCGAGCTTGTTGTCGGCGACGAAGATCCGGCCGTCGCGGTGGATCTTCAGGCCGTTCGGTTCGCCGTCATAATCCGCAAACACGCTCCAGTCGCCTGACGGGCTGATTTTGAAGATGCGGCCGAAGGGAATGTCGACGCAGTAGAGATTTCCCTGCCGGTCGAAGGACGGCCCTTCAAGAAACGAGTGCATCGGCGCCCCGTCCCGCGAGGCGATCCATTCCGAAGGCTGGCCGAGCCGGCGCAACGCATCCGGCAGGCGGGTGTGAATTTCGGCCTCGATCAGCGGTGGCGCAGCGTACATGTGTCCTACCCGTCTACTTCGCCGTTTACTTGGCCGACAGCGCGAGGCCGGCGGCCGTGCGCCCCGCCATGCGTCCCGAGGTGATCGCCCAGCCGATATGCAGGCCGTGGCCCTTGAGAACCAGCCCGCCCTGGCCGGTTCCGCCGGCGCCGAACAGGCCCGGTATCGGCGTGCCGTCCGCCGTGAGGATGCGGCATTGCGTATCGACCGCGGCGCCGCCTTCGGTCACGGTCAGCATGGCCATGACCGGGCCGAGCGCGAAGACCGGCCCCTGCGCGAATTGCGGGAAACGTCGGGCAAGCGCTGCCGGATCGAGCCCGAGGCGCCTCGCCAGATCGGCGAGCGAAGGCGCACGATGGACCAGGTCCGGCCGGCCGCTTTCATAATCGCGAAAATAGGCGAAGGCGATGCCTGGAGCGGTCGACACGTAATTGGGGAAACGGTTGAAGCGATCGGCAAGCGCGCCGGACCCCAAGACATAACCCGCGCAACCCGGAGCCATGGCGAGGGCATCGACCGCACCGGGACCGGAACCGAGGTCGTTGCCAGCCTTATCGATAAGATGGGCGCCCTGCTCGAACAGCGCCGGCACCGGCGACATGTTGGAGATCAGCAATTCGCGCACCACCGGCGCGATCGCCCAACGCGGGGCGGACGCCACCGCCAGCGCCGCCAGCTTGCGGAACCAGCGCCAGCGCGGCAGCCGGTTGATCCAGCTGTCGCGGCTGGGCGCGGCAAAGCGCAATTGCGGGCCGAACAGCATGTCCATCTGCCTCATGTCCGCCCCCGCATCGATCAGCAGGCTGTGGCCGGTGCCCAGGCTATGGGGATTGATCGGCAGCGCGGCGGCCGCCGCAGGCGAGACATAGCGGCCGCGCAGCTCGTCGCTGGCGCTGAAGTCGCCGGCGGCCATGATGACGGCCGGCGCGGTCGCCGGCAGCGTCTGCGTGCCCTGCCGATAGTTCACGCCGACCACGGCGCCGTACTGCCGGATCAGGCCGGTCACCGGCGCGTCATAGACGATGCGGATCGGCAGGCGCTTGGCCCGTGCTTCCATGGCCTGCAGGTAGGCTTTGCCGTTGGGCACCGCATTGTGCATGCGCGGCACCCGGTTGGGCGGTTCGGGATAGGGGCCGACAAACGCGACGCCGAGCGATTCCAGCCAATCTACTGTCTCGCCGGAGTGTTCGGCATACATCGCCCGCAACTCCGGTGCCCCGACCGCCAGCGCATGCGCCTTCGCCATGTCCTCGGCGAAGTCGCCGGCCGTGTCCGCGATACCCGCGCGCCGCTGGAGGGATGTTGCCGCCGCCGCGAACGAGCCCACGGCGCGCGAGGTGGTGCCGTCCGGGCCGCTGAGCTGTTCGAGGATGAGCACCTTCGCGCCGGCCTCGGCCGCGGTCAGCGCCGCCGCCATTCCGGCGCCGCCGGCGCCGACGACGATGACGTCCGCGGATGCGGCGTGCGGCAGATCCCCGTTGCGTTGCGCAGCCACCATGTCAGGCCTCGATCAGCCCGGCGGCGAGCAGCGATTGCCGGATCGTCTCCCGCTCCTGCGCGCTCGGAGCCACCGCCGGGAAGCGCGGCGTGGCGTTGGGAATCCTGCCCATCTGGAACAGGGCTTCCTTGGTGGCGGCCGCCTCGTTCATCAGGCTCCTGGGCTGCTGGTTCTGGAACACCGAGGCCATCAGCGGCAGGCATGCCTTGCTGTAGAGACGGTCGGCGGCCTCGGTATCGCCGTCGCGGACCAACCGGAGCAGCCGGCCCCAGTTCTCCGTCGCGATGGCGCTGATGCCGATCAGCGCACCGTGCGAGCCGTAGCGCAGCATGTCGATGAGGGGAGGGGAGTCCACCCCGACGAGAACGGCGATACGATCCTTCAGGCGATCCCACATCTCCTGGTACGAGGCCAGATGACCCTCGGTGGCGGTCTTGACGGCCACCACGTTGCGCAGGGCCGACAGCGCGACCAGCACGTCGATCGAATAGGAGCTGCCGGAGGATAGCGGATACTGGAAGATGACCATGGGCAGGTCGACTTCGCGGTCCAGCCGCTCGAAAATGCCATAGACCGAGGCGACGTCGGCGTTGAGCCGGCGATAGGCGCGTCGGTCGAACGGCGGCAGCACGAGCAAGGCGTCGGCGCCGGCCTGCTTTGCCTCAAGAGCGGAGGCGATCAGCCGCTCGGGATTGTGTCCCTCGATGCCGGCGATGACGATCTGGCCGGGCCGGCGCTGGGCGAGCGCCAGCCTGATGCCCTCGACCTGCTCGTGCGGCTGCAATTGCAGCAGCTCGCCGATGCCGCTGTTGACCACCACGCCATTGACGCCTTCGGCCTGCAGCGCCTCGGCGAGATGGCGCGTCAGGGCTTCGGGATCCAAGGCGCCGTCCGCGGTGAAGGGCGTCACGGTGGCGGGGTAGAGCCCGGTCATTTTCAGCGGCTTGTTGGCGAGGGATCCGCTGGCGAATGGTGCGCTGTACATCGGGGCGTCCTGGTGTCGTGATCGCGTGAGATATCGTTATCTACTCCAATCGAAGCGGTGACGTCAAGTCAGGCTGGCGCCCGAGACCTGATCTATCTGGAGTGTTGAACGAGAAAATATCTTGTAAAATCAAGTATATAAAAGAAATTCTGGTCGCTTGACGGCTGACTTTGCGCACCGGCCGGGTTCCTTGCCTTCTTGGCAGTGTCGTCGCTCGCGGTCTTGACAGGCGACATAGTCTCGCCTTTTCTAGATATCGATATCTAAAAAAGAATGCCGGAGGAGAACGCCATGCCATCTTTCATTCGCGTCGGGCTGTCCGCTGCCTTCCTGATGTGTGCGGGCGCCGCGCACGCCGCCGACTATCCGACCAAGCCGATCAACCTGGTGGTGCCCTACGGGGCCGGAAGCACCACGGATGCGCTGGCCCGGCTGATCAGCACCAAGGCCAGCGATCTGCTGGGCAAGCCGATCGTCGTGCAGAACCGGGCCGGGGCGGGCGGCATCATCGGCACGGAATATGTCGCCCGCGCAAGCAACGATGGTTACACGCTGATCTTCGCCGCCAACCAGACCCATGCCACCAATGCCAGCCTCTACCCGAAGCTGAGCTACGATCCGGTCGCCGATTTCACCCCCATCGCCCGGCTGGTGATGCAGCCGCAGGTTCTGGTGGTGAATGCGCAGGTGCCGGCGAAGTCGGTGGCCGAACTGGCGGCGCTGGCGCGCACCAAGTCCGACGGCCTCAGCTTCGGCTCGACCGGCATCGGCACCGGCGCGCACCTTTCCGGCGAGTTGTTCGCCCTTTCGACCCAGAGCACGATGGTTCATGTGCCCTATAATGGCAGCGAGGCGATCACCGCGCTGTTGTCGGGCACGGTCGACTTCATGTTCTACCCCTATCTGCCGCTCAAGGGGCACATCGACCAGGGAACGCTGCGCATTCTCGCCAGCACCTCGCCCCAGCGCGTGCCGTGGCTTCCCGAGGTTCCGACCATGGTGGAGCTGGGTTATGCGGACTTCGTCATGTCGTCCTGGTTCGCCGTCTATGGGCCGAAGGGCATGGCGGACGAGCAGGTCAAGATCATTGCCGCTGCCTATGAGAAGGCGATGCAGGACGAAGAAATCGCGAAGAAGCTCGCTGCCGGCGGTTCGCTCAATATTTTCGGCGGGCCGGAGGAGCTTCGAAAGTTCACGGCGTCAGAAATTGAAAGAGCGGCGTCGGTGGTCAAGCGGAGCGGCGTGACGATGCAATAGAACAAAAATAAAACTGAGATCAGGAGGAAAGAATGAAGATCATCTCCCTATTGTCGATCGCTCTCGCGGCTGCGGTGGCCCACGCCGCGCCGGCCGTCTCTGCCGAGCCTTATCCCAGTGCGCCCATCCGGCTGGTGGTGCCGTTCGCGGCCGGCGGCCAGACCGATGTCATGGCCAGGCTGCTGGCCGAGCATATGGGCAAGTCGCTCGGCCAATCGCTCGTGGTGGAAAACATCGGCGGGGCCGGAGGCACCATCGGCGCGACCAAGGTCGCTCAGGCCAGGCCCGATGGTTACACGCTGCTGTTCGGCACCGTCGGGACGCAGGTGGTGAACCAGTTCACCATCGCCAGCCTGCCCTACAAGGCCGATACCGCATTCACGCCGATTGCCGAGGTGGCCACGGCCTCCGCGGTCATCGTCGCCAATCCCCGCTTCGAAGCCTCGACATTGGCCGAACTCATCGCGCTGGCGAAGCGCAAGCCGGGCGAGATCCAGTACACCACGCCCGGCATCGGCACGTCGGGTCATCTCGCCATGGAACTGGTGGAATACACCGCCGGTATCGACATGGTCGCCATTCCCTATAAGGGCGGCGCGCCGGCCACCACCGACCTGATCGCGGGTCACATGATGCTCGGGGTGGACGGACTGCCGGGACAGCGCGCCCAGATCCAGAGCGGCGGCCTGAAGGCGCTAGGCGTCTCCAGCATCGCACGCGACCCGGCGGCGCCGAATGTGCCGGCCATTTCCGAGACCCTGCCGGGTTTCGAGGCCACCGCCTGGTTCGCCCTGTTCGGCCCGGCCAAGCTGCCGTCCGACGTGGTCGGCAAGCTCAACGCGGCGGCGAATGCGGCGCTGGCGGACCCGGCGCTCGCCGCCAAATACAAGGAACTCGGCATTACCGTGGCCGGTGGAACCGCGCAGGCGCTCGCCGACCTGCTCGCCCGCGAAACCACGAAATGGGAGCAGGTGGTGAAGAGTGCGGGGATCACCGCCAACTGACGCAGATCCGCACCGTTGCACGCGCAGGCGGGGCAACGGTGCGCCGCCTTACGATCGCGACCAGCGCCAGTCGCGGACCTCCGGCATGTCGATGCCGTGTTGGCGAATGTAGCGCTCATGCTCGACGAGCTTGTCGCGGATCGCCTGCTTGGCATAGACCGCGCTGGCGCCCAGCGCCGGAACCCGGTCGATGACGTCGGCGACCAGATGGAAGCGGTCGAGCCGGTTCATCACCACCATGTCGAACGGCGTGGTGGTGGAACCTTCCTCGATGAAGCCGCGCACATGCAGGTTGTCGTGGTTGGCGCGCTTGTAGGCCAGCCGGTGAATCAGCCAGGGGTAGCCGTGATAGGCGAAGATCACCGGCTTGTTCACCGTGAACAGCGCGTCGAAATCCGCATCGGTCAAGCCGTGGGGATGTTGGCTTTGCGGCTGCAATGTCATCAGGTCGACGACATTGACCACGCGCACCTTCAGATCGGGAAAGAAGTCGCGCAGCAGGTCCACCGCGGCGATGGTCTCCAAGGTCGGCACGTCGCCGGCGCAGGCCATCACCACGTCGGGCTCGGCGTCCCGATCGTTGCTTGCCCATTCCCATATGCCGACGCCCTGCCGGCAATGCTTGATGGCGGCATCCATGTCCAGCCATTGCGGCGATGGCTGCTTGCCGGCGACGATGACATTGATGCGGTCCCAGCTGCGCAGGCAGTGGTCGGTGACGTAGAGCAGCGTATTGGCGTCCGGCGGCAGATAGACCCGGACGATGTCCGCCTTCTTGTTCACCACATGGTCGATGAAGCCGGGGTCCTGGTGGCTGAAGCCATTATGATCCTGCCGCCAGACATGGGAGGTGAGCAGATAGTTCAGTGAGGCGATGGGGCGGCGCCATTCGACTTCGCCGGCGGTCTTCAGCCATTTGGCATGCTGGTTGAACATCGAATCGACGATGTGAATGAACGCCTCGTAGCAGGAGAAGAAGCCGTGCCGGCCGGTGAGGAGATAGCCCTCATACCAGCCCTGGCAGAGGTGCTCGCTCAGCACCTCCATCACCCGACCGTCGGGGGCGAGATGGACGTCGTCGGCAAGCGTGTCGGCGTCCCAGGCGCGGTCCGTCACGTCGAACAGCGCCTGGAGCCGGTTCGAAGCGGTCTCGTCCGGGCCGAACACGCGAAAATTCCGGCTGTCGGCATTGGCGCGCATGACGTCGCGCAGCAAGGTGCCGGCGACAAAGGTCGCCTCGCCGTCGACAGTGCCCGGCGCCGGCACCGCAACCGCATAATCGGTGAAATCCGGCAGCCGCAGCGGGCGCCGCAATGTGCCGCCATTGGCGTGCGGGCTGGCGCTCATGCGCTTCTGGCCGACAGGCGCCAACGCCGCGATCTCCGGGCGCAGGCGGCCGGCCTCGTCGAACAGCTCGTCCGGCTGGTAGCTCAGCAACCAGTCTTCCAGCAGCTGGAGATGGCCGGGCTTCTTGAGATCGCTGAACGGCACCTGGTGCGAGCGCCAGGAGCCTTCGGTCTTGAGGCCGTCCACCGTCTTCGGCCCGGTCCAGCCCTTGGGGCTGCGCAGCACGATCATCGGCCAGAGCGGGCGCTCCAGATTGCCGGCGCGGGCGGCGCGCCGGATGGCGTGGATGGCGTCGAACGCCTGATCCATCGCCGCCGCCATGGCCTGATGCATCGGATCATACGCGTCACCTTCGACGAAGATCGGCGCATAGCCATAGCCGCGAAACAGCGCCTCCAGCTCGTGCGGCGAGATGCGGGCCAGCACGGTCGGGTTGGCGATCTTGTAGCCGTTGAGGTGGAGGATCGGCAGCACGGCGCCGTCGGTCGCCGGGTTCAGGAATTTGTTGGCGTGCCATGAGGCGGCGAGCGGTCCGGTCTCGGCCTCGCCGTCGCCGACCACGCAGGCCGCGATCAGCTCGGGGTTGTCGAGCACCGCACCGAAGGCGTGGGCCAGCGAATAGCCGAGTTCGCCGCCCTCATGGATCGATCCCGGCGTCTCCGGCGCGGCGTGGCTGGGTATGCCGCCGGGAAACGAGAACTGCCGGAACAGCCGGCGCAGCCCTTCGGCATCCTGCGAGATATCGGGATAGACCTCGCTATAGGCGCCTTCGAGATAGGTGCTCGCCACCACGCCGGGCGCGCCGTGGCCGGGACCGGCGATGAACAGCACGTCCAGCCCGCGCGCCTTGATGGCGCGGTTGAGGTGCAGATAGATGAAGTTCAGCCCCGGCACGGTGCCCCAATGACCGAGCAGCCGCGGCTTCACATGCTCGATCTTCAGCTTCTCGCGCAGCAGCGGATTGTCGAGCAGATAGACCTGACCGACCGAAAGATAATTCGCCGCTCGCCACCAGGCGTGCATCAGGTGCAGTTCATCGGGCGGCAGAACACCGGACGTGTCGCGCTGCGGCTTTGCGAATGCGGTCATAGGGCCTCCTCGGGGAGAGTTCTGGGTGCGCGGCCAGGTCTGTGCTGAGGCAAGCGCGCGAACCGACATCCAGCGACGCGCAGAACGGCGCCAGCGTCCTACGCGAGGGACCGTGATGCCACGCGAGCCACCCTGCGCCACAGCGTGCGCCTGTTCAAGCGCCGCCGCTTTATCCGAAATCAAACAGATTCAGATGAAACCCGATGCCCGTGCCGCGCGGACAGGGTGAGGGTTCATCGATCGAGAGCGGCGACGTGCCGCGATCGAACGGACCCTAGACGCCCCAACCTGTCCGCAGCCTGTCGACACGACCATGGACGGCGTCACACATCGGCGGCGGCACAACTCCGCTACCGGGCACGGGCGACTGGGCTCATCGTGCAACGCCTTCCCATTCGAGGAAGAAACCGACGTCGCCCGGCATGCCGCCCGGCCAGTCGACGATCATCGCCTTGAGCTTGTAGCCGGCCGGCTTCAGCCGATCGCGCCACAGCTCATAGGCCTGGCGCGGACGGCCAGTCAGGCTGTCCGGCCAGTTGGCGTCGGCGTTGTTGATGGCGCGGCCGTGATCGGTGCAGAGCGCATTGGGGAAGCGCATCACCAGGATTTCGGTGTCGCCGCGCTCGGCCGCGCCGCGGAGCTTGACCAGCAGGTTCCGGGTAATCTCTTCCAGCTTTGCGGGTGTAAGGTCGATCTCTGCGGAAAGCGTCTTGACCAGCTCGTCGCGGGCACGATGCGCCTTGTCCATCGCCCCGATCTCCGTCGAGGCCTTCGCCATGGCGATCTTGGTCATATATTCGCGCAGCTGATCGGCAGTCATGAAGCTCTCGTCGCCGAGCTCTTGCTCGGCCGGCGATTTGGCGGTGGCTTTGGTGTCGCTCGGCATGGTCAGGCTCCAACGTTCAGGAGGCGGATGGAAGCGGCATGCGATCCAGCATGGCGGTCATGTCTTGGGCGATGGTCCGTTCTTCGTCGGTCGGGATCACCCAGGCGGACGGACCGGCGGCGCCCGTGATACGGGGGCCGCCGGAGGCGTTGGCGGCCTCGTCGAGTTCGAAGCCGGCGAAGGCGCTGGCCCGCAGTACCGCGGCGCGGGTGGTGGCGTCGTTCTCGCCGATGCCGGCCGTGAACACGAGCGCATCGAGCCCGCCGAGCGCGGCGGTGAGCGAGCCGATTTCGCGCGCGATGCGGTAGACGAACAGGTCGATCGCGCGACGCGCATCCGCGTTGGTGGCCTCGACAGCGCGCAGCTTCCGCATATCGTTCGACAGACCGGACACGCCGAGCAGTCCGGACTGGGTGTAGAGGGTCCGCTCGGCCTCTTCGGGGCTGAGCCCCATCTCGCGTATCATGTAGAACACCACGGCGGGATCGAGCGCACCGCAGCGCGTGCCCATGGGCAGCCCGTCGATCGCCGAGAAGCCCATTGTGGAAGCGATGCTGCGGCCGGCGCTGATGGCGCAGAGACTGGCACCATTGCCGAGATGGGCGACCACGACCCGTCCGCTGCCGAGCCGCGGATCATAGTCCGGCATGGCGGACGCGACATAGGCATAGGACAGGCCGTGAAAGCCGTAGCGCCGCACGCCGCTCTCATGCATCGCCTTGGGCAGCGCGAAGAGGGTGGCGATTTCCGGCTGGCCGTGATGGAAGGCGGTGTCGAAGCACGCCACCTGGGGCAAGTCCGGCCTTCGGCTCGCTATGATGCGGATAGGCTCCAAATTATGCGGCTGATGCAGCGGCGCCAGCGGCACCAGCTTTTCCAGAGCGGCAATCACCTCCGGCGTGATCAGGACCGGGCGGGAAAAATCGGCGCCGCCATGCACCACGCGATGGCCGACGCCGACCATCCGGTAGCCCTCCCGGTGGTCGCTCAGCCATTCGGTGAGGTGCCGGAGCGCGCCCTCATGGCCGAGGCCCTCGCCGGGCGGCCAATCGACCTTTGAGAGCTGCACGTCCGCACTGTCGCGCACGATGAAATGCGCATTGCCGCCCAGCCCTTCGAACAGCCCGCGATAAATGCGTCGCCGCTCGCCCTCCGCCTCGAACACCTGAAACTTGAGGCTCGAGGAACCCGCATTGAGGACCAGCACGACCCGGCTCATTTCAAACCTCCCGCACCGCGAGCCGCTTGGCGAGGCGCTCATCGTTCTCGTGCGGCGTGCGAGCGGCGGGAACCGGGAGAATGTTCACGGGCGGCTCCGGTTCGATCTGGCTTCAATAAGCATCTGGGATCAGGAACCGGCTGTGGTCCGGCTCGGTATAATCTTTGGCCTTCTGGCGCTTGGGCAGTTTTATCTTGTCACGCGGCATCTCTTCGTAGGGAATTTTCGACAGAAGATGCGCGATGATATTGAGCCGCGCCCGTTTCTTGTCGTCGGACTGGGCGATGTACCAGGGCGCCCAGCCGCTGCTGGTGGCGGCAAACATCTCGTCGCGCGCCCGCGAATAATCGTACCAGCGACTGTAGGACTTGAGGTCCATTGGCGACAGCTTCCAGATCTTGCGGCCGTCATTGATGCGCTGCTCGATGCGGCGCGTCTGTTCTTCCGGGCTGACTTCCAGCCAGTACTTCAGCAGGATCACGCCGGATTCGATGATCGACTTCTCGACTGCGGGAATGCCTTCGAGGAACTTGATTGCCTGCGCCTCGGTGCAGAAGCCCATCACCCGCTCGACGCCGGCGCGATTGTACCAGCTGCGGTCGAAGATCACGATCTCGCCGGCAGCCGGCAGATGCGGAAGATAACGCTGGGCGTACATCTGCGACTTCTCGCGCTCGGTCGGCGCGGGCAGGGCGATCACCCGGAACACGCGCGGGCTGACCCGCTCGACGATCGCCTTTATGGTGCCGCCCTTGCCGGCGCCGTCGCGTCCCTCGAACAGGATGCAGACCTTGGCGCCCGTTTGCTTGGCCCACTCCTGCAGCTTCACCAGCTCGACATGCAGATCATGCAGCTTTTGCTCGTAGCGCTTGCGCTTGAGATTCTTCACCTTGACGTCGCTACCCTTGGCGTCGGATTCGATCACTTCCACCGTGGCATCCATCTGGGGTCTCCCATTATCGATGGCTGGGGCGTGCTTTTTCGAATGTAAATTGCGAGGATTTTGCTGCACCGCCACATCCCTCGTCATCGAACCGCGCAGAACAGCGCCGTCCGTCATCGCGCTAGCCCGCGATGAATTCTTATTGAGGTATATTAGCGTAGTTTCGGGTAGCCTGCATTGCGCATTATCAATGCACGGGTGCGGCCGTGCATGGTAACGTTTGGCCGCGATGCGGTGTCTCGCTTCGCCGTGGAGGACCGTCAGCGTCCCTGGTGTCCCATGCCCGAGATTGATGAGGTGCAGCGTAAAGACAGCAGGATGCCGGTTGCATCCCATGTCTCGACGCTGTTTGCGCTCCCTGTCCTGAAAGGCTTCTCCGGCTTCCGCATGGCATGGCTGCGCAGCGACATTCCGGCTGGTCTCGCCATCGCGACCGTCGCTGTGCCGAGCGCGATCGCCTATCCCGCGATCGCCGGCCTGCCTCCGGAAGTCGGCATCTATTCGAGCTTGTTTCCGCTGATCGGCTACGCCATTTTCGGCCCGTCGCGTCAGCTCATCGTCGGGCCCGACGCGCCCACGATGACCGTTTTGGCTGCCGTGCTGGCGGGGATGCCGCTGGCGGCAGGTACAGACCGGGTCGCCGCCGCCTCCTTGCTCGCCCTCACCGTTGGTGTTCTGTGCCTTTTCGCGGGCCGGCTGCGCTTCGGGATCGTGGCTGCCTTCCTATCTAAGCCAATTCTGCTCGGCTTCATCAGCGGCGTCGCGATTTCGATCCTCGTTGGCCAGATCGGCCGCTTTACAGGACTGAAGATCGAGGCCGAAGGCTTCCTTGCACCGATCCTGGAATTGATCGGCAAGGCCGCCGACATTCATTGGCCGTCCGTCGCCATGGGCTGCGGCCTGCTCGTCGTCCTGCTTCTGCTCGGCCGATGGCGGTCGCCGATACCGGGGCCACTGGTGGTCGTCACCCTTGCGGTGCTCACCTCGATGGCGTTTGGCCTTGAAGAACGCGGCATCAAGGTGGTGGGCGCCATCCCGGTGGGTTTCCCGTCCTTGTCCCTTCCCTTGACCTCCGACCTGCCGATCCGGGAGGTGCTGCTGGGAGCCGCCGCGGTCTGGCTGGTCAGCTTCGGCTCGGGAATCGTCGCCGCCCGCAGTTTCGGCGCCAGTGGCCGGTTCAATGTCGATCCAAATGCGGAACTTGCGGGACTTGGCGCCGCCAATATCGCGTCCGGACTGTTCAGCGGCTTTCCTGTCACCGTTTCGGATTCCCGCACCGCCGTGAACCTGTCCGTCGGGGGCCGTTCGCAGGCCGCCGGTCTCATCGCCGCTCTTTACCTCGCGACGCTGCTGCTGTTTCTGAACGACGCGCTGCGCATCCTGCCGGTGCCGGCGCTCGGCGCAATTCTCGTTGCGGCAGCACTCGGCCTGCTCAATCCGCGGAGCTTCGTCGAACTCTGGCGCATCAGCCGGGTGGAGTTCGCCTTCGCGCTCATCAGCATGTGGGGCGCGCTGAGCCTGGGCGTGTTGAACGGCGTCATCGTCGCCGTCGCGGCGACTCTCGCCTATGTTCTCTTGAAGGAAATGCGCCCTCGTGACGCCATGCTCGGCCGCATTCCCGGCCGGCTCGGCTTCTACAAATTGCATCGCACGCCGTCAGCGCGGCCGCTTCCAGGTCTTGCCGTGTGCATGATTCAGGGAAGCCTGCTCTTTTTCAACGTCGACTATGTCCGCGAGCGGCTGAAGAGCCTCGCCGACGAGCTGCCGGCGGGCACGAAGCGGTTCGTGGTCGATGCGAGCGCCATTGCGCAGGTCGATTCGACGGCGGCGACAATGTTGGACGAAGCGCGCGAGGACTTCGCCGAACGCGGCATCGCGCTCGGCATCGCGGAGCTGCACAAGGAGCCGAGGGAAATTCTCGAGCGGGCCGGTGTGCTTCAGAGAATCGGGACTTCGATGGTGTTTGAGGATCTTGAGGACATCATTCCCGCGCGCGATGGAAGGACGACGCTATGATCGGTCCCACGCCGAAATTGGACATCAGCGACGCCGGCAGTACGCGGTGTTCGGCTGCCGGCATCATGACGGCAACAGCCGCCGGAGGGCGCGCACGATGAAACACGCTTTGGGCTTCCGGCTGGGCTCCATCGGCCTCGCCGCCACAACCGTCTCGCTTGTCGCGAGCCTCATTCTGGGCGAAAGCGCCATCGCCCAGGCACCCGCTCCAACGCCCGCGCCCGGTCCGGCCCCGGTCACCGCTGCCGCGTCTCCCGACGCGAAGGCGAACGCCAGCTTCACGCGGGAGGAGCTGCAAAAGCTGCTCGGCCCCTTCGCGCTCTATCCCGATGATTTGCTGGCGCAGTTGCTGCCGGCCTGTGCCTACCCGATCGAGATCGTGCAGGCCGCTCGCTGGCTTGACAAGAACAAGGCCACGGTGGCCAAGGGCGATTTCTCCGGTCTCGACGGTCTGTCCTGGGATCCGGCGATCAAGGCATTGGCCCGCTTTCCCGATGTGATCGCCAAACTCAATAGCGATCTCGATGCGACCACCGATCTCGGGGACGCCTTCGTCAATCAGCCCGACGATGTCGCGGCGATGATCCAGACACTGCGCCGGCAGGCCGAGAAGTCCGGCGCGCTGACGTCCACGCCGCAGCAGCGGGTTGCAACCGAAAGCCAGAACGGCACGAACTACATCATCATCGAGCCGACCGAACCCGGCGTGATCTATGTGCCGACCTACGATCCCGTCGTGGTCTATGACGACAGCTCGACGGTTGCGGCGGGCGTTATCGGCTTCGGCCTCGGCGTGGCGGTCGGAATCGCCATCGATAATGCGTGGGATTGGGGGCGCGGCTGGGTCTACCCGCCCCGGTGGCCGGGTTATCCCGGCTACAGACCCGGATATCCGGGCTACCGTCCGGGCGGCGACATCAATATCGGCAACGACATCAATATCGGCAACGGCAATGGCAACACCCGGCCATGGCGTCCCGACTCGGACCGCTACCGCCCCGGTCAGGGCACCAAGCCGGGACTTGCCAATCCGGGAACGCGGCCGGGTGCCCGGCCGGGCGGTGACCGCCCGGCGGTCGGAACAGGACCGGGCGGCGGCGATCGCCCCAATGTCGGGGGCGGCAGCCGGCCCGAGCGACCGAGCGCTGGAAAGCCGGAATCGCGACCTGCACAAGCGAGACCTGCACAAGCGAGACCGGCGTCGAAGCCTGCCGCGGCAAAGCCATCGAAGCCGGCGGTACAGCGGCCGTCGCCGTCTCGGCCGCCGAGCGCGAGCGCTTTCAGCGACGTCCGCCAGGGCGCAGGCGCACACAATTTCAGCCAGCGCGGCGGCGCGAGCCGGCAATCCGTATCCCGCCCGCCCATGAGCGGCGGCGGCGGGGGACGCGGTGGTGGTGGGGGCGGCGGTCGCGGTGGCGGCGGCGGCGGTCGGCGTTGAGCGGGGAGGTTATCATGCACAGATTCAGGAAATCGCTGGTTCCGGCTCTTCTCCTCGGCGCCGTCCTCGCCGCGGCAATGCCTGCAGCGGCGCAGGAGCGTTTTCCGACGCCCGAGGCCGCCGCGGCCGCAATCGTCGAGGCGGCACGTCAACCGGGGACCGCCGCGCTCGACCGCATCTTCGGTCCGCAAGCAAAGGACCTGTTGATCTCCGGCGACGAGGCGACCGACCGTAAGCGCCTGGAGGACTTCCTGGCGCTCGCCGGCAAGCGCAGCACTGTCACCGATGGAATCGACGGCCGCAAGGTGCTGGTCTTCGGCACCGACGGCTGGCGCTTCCCGGTCCCGCTGGCGAAGCAGGGCGATGCATGGGTGTTCGACCTGGCTGCCGGAAAGCAGGAGATCGCCGATCGTGCGGTGGGCCGGAACGAAGTCGCCGCCATTTCGGCCTGCGCCGACTATGTCGCGGCCCAGCGCGAATATTTCAACTCTCTGCACGATGACCAGCCGGTGCAGCAATACGCCCAGCGCTTCATCAGCGCGCCGGGCCTTCATGACGGGCTGTACTGGGAGCCCCGGGCACCCGGCGACCGCAGTCCCCTCGGCGACCGCATCGCCGCCGCAGCACGGGAGAGCGTCGGCGAGGCCGGCGAGCCGCGGGCCTATCACGGCTACATCTACCGCATCCTGACCCGGCAAGGTGCCGACGCACCCGGCGGCGCGTATGACTACATGGTCAAGGGACGGCTGCTCGCAGGCTTCGCCATGCTTGCCTATCCCGAACGCTGGCAGGAGACCGGGGTGATGACCTTCCTCTGCGATCAGCGCGGGCAGGTCTACGAGATCAATCTCGGCCCCCGCACCGCCATGCATGCCAAACGGATCAAGAGCTTCGATCCCGGTCCAGGCTGGGAGCCTGTCGGCGAATAGTCGGACGCGGTCCATCGGTCTGCGGTGCGCGACGCATGCCGCATCTTTGCGGTTGACCACCCCGGCGCATGGCTCGCAGGAGCTGGCCCCGACGATTTGCCAGCGCTGGGATTACTCGGGATAGGTCTCGCCGCCGCCCGGTGCGGCCATGTGAAAAAGTATGAACGCCAGCGGGTTGCCGGGCTCGGCCATCGCGTCGCTGCGCTGGCCGGTCACCTCGCCGGTCACGCCGCTGGTATATTCCGCCACCACTTCGCCGAAGCTGTTGCGCTGGATGGCCACCTTCTGTCCGGCGTCGACCTTGTCGTTGAGCTTCACCAAATGCTCCACGATCCCGCCCTGCGTCGCCAGGATCGGGAACGCGCTGTTGCCGATGAAAACGCCGACATCCTTGCCGGTTCGCCCCATCGGGCCCGCCAGGATGCCGTAATGCTTCAGGACGTTCATCGTGCCCTCCACGAACAGGGAAATCATCGCGAGGTCGAGGACGCGGGCGGCGCCGATCTCCGCACAGAAGGCCGGGATGCCGACGTCGATAAACGCATTGTGCAAGACACCGGGATACACGTGACTGTCGAAGATCTGGCCGACTGGATAGAGTTCCACCATCGCCTCGATCTCGGGCACGTCCATGCCGGCGATATTGAATGCCGCAACATCGAAGCCGGTTGTTCCGGTATGGAAGTCGATGGCCGCGTCGGCGTTCGGCCGCAGCAGCCGGTTGAACAGCAGCCCGGCGTGCCGGCTGGGTGCGGTCACGCCGTTCTCATTGCCGGGCCACTCCCGGTTCATGTCGATCAGATCAGTGCCCCTGCCGAAATTGGGCCATCGGCGCTGCATGCCTTCGAGGGCCGGGCGGGCCACGTCGGTGACCGCCATCACCGTGCCGGACATCTGCGCCGGATCCAGCAGGTTCATCACAGTCTGGACCGTGTGGATGGAACTCATCTCGTCGCCATGCACACCGCTCACCAGGACAACGCGCTTGCCCGGCATTGCCCCCTTGGCGACGGTCACGGACACATACCAGTGCTGACCGGTTGGCATCGCCACGCCCTGAAAATACAGATGGTGCTTCAGCCCCGGCTCCAGCTCGTTGACGTCGAGGGCGCTGACGACCTTTTTCCCCTGGATTTCCTCGCCCGTATAGACTGTTGCGGATGGCCGACCGACGGAAGAAGCGGCTGCGTCCTGGGCGTTCGCATGACCGGCATTGGCCATGACAGCAGCCGATGTGCCGATCGCGGCAACCGACCCGATCAGGAAGTCGCGGCGATCGAGACATTCTTCTGGCTTGCTCGGCATCAAGGTCCTCCCGTGTCAGAAACGACGGTCCGGCGCCAGCATACACCCCGACCGTAGCGGTGCTTGCGGCCAAGTTCGCCGAACCCTTGGGGTGGAGTGAGGCGTTGTGGCTCGTGGGATGGCTGCATGACAGCGGCAAGTTGGCGCCGGAGTTCCAGGACGACATCGCCGGCCGGCGAACATACGGCGACGACCATTCCTCCGCCGGAGCCGCGCGCCTTCATGGCGGGCAAGCGGGGGACACCGCCGCCGCTCAACGCGCCGGGTCGCCCCCATGTGGGGCTGGATCGAAACGACCGCGATTAACCGACCCTGCCGGAATTCACGGCCGCCTCCCGTGTGGGGCCGTCCACAACGGTAGGCGGGACGTCGCCTGCCCTGCGGCGGCGTGGATCGAAACTAGGCATGGGGGTCTTTAGATGGGAAATGGTGCCCAGGGACGGAGTCGAACCGCCGACACTGCGATTTTCAGTCGCATGCTCTACCAACTGAGCTACCTGGGCGTAGCCGACGACGGCGCGGGGCCGTGCGGAGCGGGCGGTTTATAGGGGGTCGGCGGCGCGCTGTCCATATGCCCGGTGCCGGAAACCGTGCCGGAGATGACGTCTCCTCGACCCGCTACAGCTTTTTCACCGAGCCCCCGCCAACCCATCCGTTGGGTGCGCTCGGGCGCTTGCGGTACGGCAAAGCGACACTGAGGGACGCTGCCGGGGCCGCGGAGCGGGTTCTGCGCGAAAAGGCGCGGCGCGGCTTGGAGGTCGCCCGGCCTTTACCGCGCTTTTACCGTACCGGGTGGACAGTGCGCGGGTGTGTGGCGTCAAGCGTACCGGGTCTGTCCATGAATGTCGTGCGTAACGGAGCGGCCCGGCGGGCCGCCGCGAAGTTTGCCGCTCCGCATCCGGCGTTGCCGCTCGATACCGTTCGCCGCGGTGACTGCGTGGCCGAGCTGTCGAAGCTGCCGGCGCACAGCGTCGACCTCGTCTTCGCCGACCCACCCTACAATCTCCAGCTCCAGGGCGAACTGCGGCGGCCGGACCACAGCACGGTCGATGCGGTGGACGATGCCTGGGACAAGTTCGACAGCTTCCAGGCCTATGACGCCTTTACCCGCGCCTGGCTGCTGGCGGTGCGCCGGGTGCTGAAGCCAGAAGGCACGCTGTGGGTGATCGGCTCCTACCACAACATCTTCCGCGTCGGCGCGATGCTGCAGGACCTGAATTTCTGGATTTTGAACGACATCGTGTGGCGCAAGGCCAACCCGATGCCGAACTTTCGCGGCCGGCGCTTCACCAATGCCCATGAGACGCTGATCTGGGCGGCGCGCGAGCCGGGCGCGCGCGGCTATGTGTTCAATTACGAGGCGCTGAAAGCCGGTAATGAGGATGTGCAGGTACGCTCCGACTGGCTGTTTCCGATCTGCTCGGGCGGCGAGCGGCTGCGCGACGAGGACGGGCGCAAGGCGCACCCGACCCAGAAGCCGGAAGCACTGCTCGCCCGCATACTGCTGGCGGCCTCAAAGCCGGGCGATGTGGTGCTGGACCCCTTCCTCGGCTCCGGCACCACGGCGGCGGTGGCCAAGCGCCTGCGCCGGCACTTCATCGGCATAGAGCGCGATTCCGATTACGCCGCGGCGGCGCAGGCCCGCATCGATGCGGTGGTGCCGCTGTCGCAGGAGGCGCTGGCGCCGGTGCCCTCCGCCCGCGAGGCGCCGCGCGTCGCCTTTTCCTCCCTTGTCGAGCGCGGGCTGGTGACCGCCGGCACCCGGCTGACCGATTCCCGCAAGGCGGCGAGCGCGCTGGTGCGGGCGGACGGCACGCTGTCGCTGGAAACCGCGCCGGGGCTGGGCACGGTCGGCTCCATTCACCGCGCCGGGGCGGTGGCGCAGGGGCTGGAAGCCTGCAATGGCTGGACCTATTGGCACCTTGCCACCGCCGAGGGCCTGCGCCCGATCGATACGCTGCGCGCCCAGATGCGCGCCGAGATGAGCTTGGCGGCCGAATAGCGCGACACCAATTTTACCGACGCGCTGTCGTCAACCGGCTTTATCGTTCGTCCTCGTAACGGGAGGAGCGATAGAACATGCTGTACGCCATTCTCTGCTACCACCGGGAAGACGTCGTCGGCGCCTGGACCAAGGAGGAAGACGACGCGGTGATGGCGCGGCTCGCGGTGGTGCACGAGCGCCTCGCCGGCCAGGGCCGCCTCGGCCCCGCCGCCCGGCTGCTGCCGACCACCGCGGCGACCACGTTGCGCAAGGACCAGGACCCGCCTCTGGTGCTGGACGGCCCGTTCGCCGAGACCAAGGAGCAATTGCTCGGCTTCTATGTGCTCGATTGCGCCTCGCTGGACGAGGCGCTGAGTGCGGCGCGCGATCTTGCCCGTGCCAACCCCGGTGGGGCCTATGAGCTGCGCCCGGTGAGCCTGTATCTGCCGGGCAGTCTCTTTCCGCCCGAAAGCTCGACCCCGTGACCGATCCGGCAAGCGATCCGGCCTGGATCGAAGCTGCGCTGGCCTCGGCGCGGCCGCAGGCGATGGCGGCGCTGTTGCGCTATTTCCGCGATCTCGACGCGGCGGAGGAAGCGTTTCAGGAGGCGTGCCTGCGGGCGCTCGGCGCCTGGCCGCGCAACGGGCCGCCGCGCGATCCGGCGGCCTGGCTGATCCTGGTCGGGCGCAACGCCGCCATCGATGCGGCCCGCCGCCGCAGCCGCCAGCAGAGCCTGCCGCCGGAGGAGCTAATCTCCGATCTCGACGATGCGGAAACCTCGCTCGCCGAGCGGCTGGACAGCGCCGACTACCGCGACGACATTCTGCGGCTGATGTTCATCTGCTGCCATCCCGAACTGCCGGCGACCCAGCAGATCGCGCTCGCCTTGCGCATCGTCTGCGGCCTGACCACGCGGCAGATCGCCCGCGCCTTCCTGGTCGGCGAGGGCGCGATGGAGCAGCGCATCACCCGCGCCAAGGCGCGGATCGCGGGTGCCGACGTGCCGTTCGAGGCGCCGGGCGCGGTGGAGCGTGCGACCCGGCTCGCCGCGGTGGCCGCCATGGCCTATCTCATCTTCAACGAGGGCTATTCCTCGGCGGCAACCGAGGCCGGCCGCCGGCCGCTGTGCGAGGAAGCGATCCGTCTGGCGCGGCTGCTGCTGCGGCTGTTTCCGGCGGAGCCCGAGGTGATGGGTCTTGCCGCATTGATGCTGCTTCAGCACGCCCGCGCCGCCACCCGGTTCGACGACGCCGGAGAGATCATACTGCTGGAGGATCAGGACCGCGGCCGGTGGAACCGAAGCCTGATCGCCGAGGGGCTGGCGCTGATCGACAAGGCGATGCGCCACCGCCGGCCCGGCCCCTACCAGATCCAGGCCGCCATCGCGGCCTTGCATGCCCGCGCGGCGCGGCCGCAGGATACGGATTGGGCGCAGATCGAGCGGCTGTATGCGGCGCTGGAACAGGTGCAGCCCTCGCCGGTGGTGACGCTCAACCGCGCCGTCGCGCTCGCCAAGGTGCGCGGACCCGAGGAGGCGCTGGCGCTGGTCGAGCCGCTGGCTTCGCGCCTCTCCGGCTATTTCCACTTCTTCGGCGTCAAAGGCGGGCTGCTGATGCAGCTCGGCCGCGATGCGGAGGCGCGCATTGCCTTCGACAGCGCCATAGCTTTGGCCCACACTCCGGCGGAAGCGGCGCATATCAGGCTGCACCTCGACCGCCTGTCACGCGATGGCGAGCGGGCCGCGCGCCAACGATAATGCCTCCGGGAGGCCCGCATGCCGAACACCTTCATCCTCGTTGTGGCGGTGCTGGCCGCCGCGCTCGCGTCGTTTCTCGCCTATGTCGCCACGCGACCGGGGCGTTTCCGCATCGTGCGCAGCGCCTTCATCGCGGCACCGCCGGAGCTGGTGTTCGCCCGGCTGGAGGATTTCCGCAATTGGCGGGCCTGGTCGCCCTGGGAGAAGAAAGACCCGGCCTTGACCCGGACGTATCGCGGCCCTGAATCCGGGCCGGGCGCCGTCTATGAATGGAGCGGCAATGCCGCGGTGGGGCAGGGGCGCATGGAGATCACGGAAGTCACTCCGCCTATGCTGCTGCGCATCCGGCTCGATTTCTTCAAGCCGTTCAAGGCCAGCAATGTGGCGGAGTTCACCCTGACACGGCGGCAAGGCGGCACCAATCTGAGCTGGGCGATGGAGGGGCCGAGCCGGTTCGTGTCCAAGCTGATGGGCGTGCTGATGAATATGGATCGCATCGTGGGGGCGGATTTCGAAGCCGGGCTCAATAATCTCAAGGCGCTCGCCGAGCGCGCCGCGCTGGAACAGGCCCCGCCGATCGATTTCCAGCCGGGTGGCGGGTCGGACGGTTCCGGGGCTTGAGCCCCCGTTTCCGGCGCGAACGGAACAAGCGGGGGTACGGGGCCGTTGGGTTCGTGCACAAGGGAGGCCCCCATGACGGAAACGCACACCAAGACCGAAAGCACCATCGACGACGATCTGCGCTCGACCGGCGATGCACGAAAGGTGGTCGGCACGGCGCCGGACATCCCGACCAAGGTTCAGCCCTCGCTCGGCGACCCGGAGAATGCGCCGGGCCTACGCGGCAAGGAAAAAATCGTGCCGCCGCCGGAAGCGCAAGCCGAGGAGCCCGCCAAGGAGATAGAGGACGCGGTGTTCGATCTGGACCGGCCGGTTTGACCGGGTCCGCTGAGAACTTGAGCGACAAGGCGAGGTGATGACAGTCATTCTCCTGCTGCTTCTGGTGGTGCTGCTCGGCGGCGGCTATGCCGGAAATCGAGCCTATGGACCGCGGGGCCTGCTCGGTGCTGTGGTGCTGGTTCTGGTCATCGTCCTTATCGTCTGGCTGATCCGCGACGAAGCGGCGGTCGGGCCTGGCGTGCCGTCCATCATCCAGCCGTGAGCGGCGTCGCTATCGGCGATCGGCCTCATTTCAGAGCGGCTTGCGCGCCCGCGGCAGTTTCCACCTCTGTTCCCGGTACGGTAGGCTGCATGCCCGTCTCTTCGAGCGGGCATGCAGCAGGCGGCGTGCCGTGCCACACTCGGTGCGCGGCCGGGCCGGCCGCGGGGAAGGGGAGCCTGCCGCATGAATCGAGAGACATCCGCCCGTGGCGCGTCCGGGGCGTCACGGCTCGCCCCGGCGCGGGGTGCCCGCTGATGGCGGGGGATACGCTCGCCTTCGATTTCGCCGCGCTGTCCGCGCGCGAGCGCTACAAGCTGATGATCGGCACCATCGTGCCGCGGCCGATCGCGCTCGTGACGACGGTGGACCTCGACGGGCGCATCAATGCCGCGCCGTTCAGCTTCTTCAACTGTCTGTCGGCCGATCCGCCGATTTTGGCGCTGGGGGTGGAGAACCACCCGGACATGTCGTTCAAGGACACCGCGCTCAACATCCGGCTCACCGAGGTGTTTACCGTCAACATCGTGTCGCGCGCGATCGCCGAGGCCATGCATGTGTGCGCCATCGGCTTTCCCCACGGCACGGATGAACTGGCAGCGGCGGGGCTCACCGCCGTGCCCGGCACCAAGGTCGCCTCGCCCTGGATCCGGCAGGCGCCGGCCGCCTTCGAGTGCCGCCGGCATCTGACGCTGGAGCTGGGCAAGTCGCGCCAGATCATTCTCGGCGAGATCGTCTATGCGCACTACCATGCCGACGTGGTGGACGCCGAGCGCCTGCGCATCGACCCGGCCGGTCTCGATGCCATTGCCCGGCTCGGCGGCGACACCTGCGCCACCATACGCGACCGCTTCGACATGCCGACGCCCAAGCTCGCCGACTGGCCGGATGCGCCTTAGGCGCGTCAGACCGGCAAAGCGGTGGTGGAAAGTATCTCCTTGAGCACGAAAAAGGTGCGGATCTGCCGCACGCCGGGCAGCTTCAATATCTCGCCGGCATGGAGACGGTTGAAGGCCGCAATGTCCTTGGTGCGCAGCAGCAGCAGATAGTCCATGTCGCCGGACACCACATGGCATTCAAGGCAGCCCTTGATCTTCTGCGCTGCCGCCTCGAACGCCGCGAAGGACTCCGCCGTCGAGCGGTCCAGCACGATGCCGACGAACACCAGCGTGGTGAGGTCGACATGAGCCGGCTCCACCAGGGCGACGGTCCGGCGGATGACGCCCGCCTCCCGCAGCCGCTCGACGCGCCGCAGGCAGGCGGCGGGGCTGAGATTGACCTTCTCGCTCAGCTCCACATTGCGGATGGTCGCGTCCGCCTGGAGGTGGCGCAGGATGTTGCGGTCGATGCGGTCGAGTTTCGGTTCGGCTCGGTCGGTCATCGGTCGGGAGGCGCCAAGTTGCGAGTTTTTGTCCAGATGCGCAATTTTAGCGCCCCTTCATTGTCGTGTACACAATTTTAGAGCGCTTTGTGACCCTAGAACGATATTGAATCCTGCCGCCGAAAGGCTTCAAGATTGCCACCGACAAAAGCGCCGAGAGCCTGTCCGGCGCGCACTGCATCGGCAAGTCCGGAGGTTGACGTGAAGCTCGATCGTTTCCCGCGTTATAAGTTGACCTTCGGGCCGACCCCCATCGAACATTTGGCAAATCTGTCCAAGCATCTCGGCGGCGGCGTCGAGATCTATGCCAAGCGGGAAGACTGCAACAGCGGGCTCGCCTTCGGCGGCAACAAGGTGCGCAAGCTGGAGTATCTGATTCCCGAGGCCATCGCGCAGAAGTGCGATACGCTGGTGACCATCGGCGGCGTGCAGTCCAACCACACGCGGCAGGTGGCCGCGGTGGCAGCCAAGCTCGGCTTCAAATGCCGGCTGGTGCAGGAAAGCTGGGTCGACTGGAACGACGCCGTCTATGACCGCGTCGGCAACATATTGATGAGCCGGCTGATGGGCGCGCAGATCGACCTGGTCAGCGAGGGCTTCGGCATCGAATTCAAGCAGAGTTGGGAGCAGGCGCTGGCCGACGTGCGCGCCAAGGGCGGAACGCCCTATGCGATTCCGGCGGGGGCCTCGGATCACCAATATGGCGGGCTCGGCTTCGTCGGCTTCGCCGAAGAGGTGCGCCAGCAGGAAAAGGAGCTGGGCTTTTCCTTCGACTACATCGTGGTGTGCTCGGTCACCGGCAGCACCCAGGCCGGCATGGTGGTGGGCTTTGCCGCCGACGGGCGGGCCCGGCGCGTCATCGGCATCGACGCTTCCGCCAAGCCGGAAGAGACCCACGCGCAGATCCTGCGCATCGCCCGGCGCACCGCCGATCTCGTCGAACTCGGCCATGACATCGCGGCCGACGACGTGGTGCTCGACACCCGCTACGCCTATCCGGCTTATGGTGTCCCGTCCGAGGAAACCAATGCGGCGATGCGGCTGTGCGCGCGCACCGAAGGCATGCTCACCGACCCGGTCTATGAGGGCAAATCGATGCAGGGCATGATCGACATGATCCGGCTCGGCGAGATTCCGGCCGGCTCGAAGGTGCTCTACGCCCATCTGGGCGGCGTTCCGGCGATCAACGGCTACAGCTATCTATATCGCAACGGCTGAGCCGGGCTGGCGTCAAGCCGGCGGCGGAGTGAAGCCGGTGAGGCCGCACCGCACCATGTCGTCGGCCAGATGCAGCGTCGTACGGTCGGCGCCGGTCCTGCCGATCAGCTGGGCGCCCATCGGCAGGCCACCCTCAGCCAGGCCCATGGGCACCGAGGTGGCGCACAGATCGAGCATATTCACGAAGCGCCCGAAGGTGGCGAGCGCCAGGCTCGACTGGTCTATGCTCTCGATCGCCGGCGGCAGCAGCGGCGCGGATGGCATCACCAGAATGTCGAACGGGGTGAAGCTTGCCGCAAACGCGGCTTTCCAGCTTCGCTTGAGATCGAGCGTGGCGCTCATCTCATCCGCGGTGACCGAGCGGCCGGCATTGATGCGGGCGCGGATTTCCGTTGCGATCGGCAGCGACAGGTCGTCCGTCACCTCGTGCAGCGAGGCATAGCTCTCGGCCGCCATCAGACGTCCGGCAGCCTCGCACACCGTGCGCATCGATGCCGGCAGCCGGATGCGGCCGATCGCGCCGTAGCGTGCCGAGAGGCCGTCGAGCAGGCGCTGGAAGGCGCTGGCGACTTCCGGCTCCATCAGTGCCAGCGCCTCATCGGCCAGCGTTGTGAGGCGCGGCGGGCCGGCGGTCGCTGTGGCGAGACCCACCGGCGCGGCGGCATCGCCGGCATCCGGCCCGGCCATGACCTCGATCGCCCGAAGCAGGTCGCGCGGCGAGCGGGCCAGCGGACCCACCGTGTCATGCGAGGGCGAGAGATAGCGCGTTCCGCTGCGCCCGATCAGCCCCAGCGAGGATTTGTGCCCGAACAGTCCGCAAAAGGCGGACGGATAGCGGATCGAGCCGCCGGTATCGGTGCCGAGCGCAAGCGGCACCATGCCGCTTGCCACCGCCACCGCCGAGCCGGAGGACGAACCGCCCGGTGCCCGGTGCCGGCGCTGGTCGAAAGGGTTGCGCGGCGTGCCGAGCACCGTATTGGTTCCCCAGCCGCCGAAGGCGAACTCGACGAGCTGGGTTTTGCCGAGCACGACCGCGCCGGCCGCCTCCAGCCGATGGATCGCATGGGCGGTCTCGGCGGCACGATGATCGGGAAACACCAGCGATCCGGCGCCGGTGCGCTGGCCGGCAATGTCGAACAGGTCCTTCACCGCCACCGGCACGCCGTGCAGCGGACCGCCCGCCGGCCCGGCATCGCGCCGGCGGGCGGTCGCCAGAGCTTCCTCGCGCAGTACCAGCACGAAGGCGTTCAGGCTGGGGTCCAGCGCCTCGATCCGCGCCAGCGCCTGGCTCACCGCCTCGACGCTGCTCAGGCGGCCGGCGCTTATGCGCTCGGCGGTCTCAGTGGCGTCGATCCAGGTGGTGTCGGTCGACCCATGGCTCATGACGGTTTCCCGATGTGACGAGCGATGGTAGGTCAGTCGCGGGCCGGACGCGAGACCCGGCGCCGACCCAAAGCGGCCGCGATCAGCGCAGGGTGATCCAGATCGTCTTGGTCTGGAGATACTGGTCGATCGCCTCGGTGCCGTTGTCGCGCGACAGCGAGCCGGAGCGCTTGTAGCCGCCGAACGGCGTCGTCACATTGCCCTCGCTGAAGCCGTTCACCGCCACCGTGCCGCAGGGCAGCCGCTTGGCGAGGTGAAACGCCTTGTCGATGTCGCGGGTGAAGATGGTGGCGTGCAGGCCGTAATCGGTGTCGCGGGCGATGGCCAGCGCCTCTTCCATGCTGCCCACCGTCATCACCCCGAGCACCGGCCCGAAAATCTCCTCGCGGGCGATGCGCATGGCGGGGTCGACGCCGTCGAACACCGTGGGGTCGACGAACGAACCCGCCAGCCCCGCCGTGGCGCCGCCGCCGGTCAGCAGCTTGGCGCCCTCATTCTTGCCGATCTCGATATAGGACAGCACCCGCGCCTTGTGCTCGGCGGTGACCATGGCGCCGAGGTCGGTGGCCGGGTCCAGCGGATCGCCGACCACCAGCGCGTTCGCCTTGGCGACGACGGCGTCGAGGAACTCGTCCTTCACCTTGGCGTGGACGATCTGGCGCATATTGGCCGAGCAGTTCTGCCCGCCATTCCAGAAGGCGGCGGAAATGGCCGACGACACCAGCGTGTCGTCGATTTCGGCATCGTCGAGCACGATCATCGGGCTCTTGCCGCCCATCTCCAGCCCCACCGGCTTGAGATTGCTCTCGCTGGCATATTTCAGAAAATAGGCGCCGACCTCGGTGGAGCCGGTGAAGGACACCGCGTCGATATCCATGTGCCGGCCGATAGCCTGGCCCGCGGTCTCGCCGAAGCCCGGCACCACATTCAGCACGCCGGCCGGAAGGCCGGCCTCCATGGCGAGTTCGGCGAGGCGCAGCGCCGTGAGCGGGGTCTGCTCGGCCGGCTTCAGCACCGCCGAGCAGCCGGCGGCGAGCGCCGGGGCGAGCTTCCAGGCCGCCATCAGCAGCGGGAAGTTCCACGGCAGCACCAGCCCGACGACGCCGATCGGCTCCTTGATGATGAGGCCGAGATTGGCTTGCCCGGTGGGCGCGACCTTGCCGAAGCTCTTGTCGATCAGCTCCGCATACCATTGGAAGAACAGCGGCACTTCGTGGCCGATCTCGTTCAGGCAGTCCTTGATGGTCTTGCCGGAATCCAGGCTCTCCAGCACCGCGAGTTCCTCGGCATGCGCGCGCACCAGATCCGCCAGCTTGAGCAGCACCGCCTTGCGCTCCTCCGGCGCCGCGCGCGACCAGGTGCCGGCCTCGAACACCCGGCGGGCGCTCGCCACGGCGCGGTCGACATCCGCCACGTCGCAGGCTGCGACCAGGCCGAGCGGGGTGCCGGCCGCGGGATCGATGTTCTCGAACACCTGGGCCGAGGCCGCCGCGCACCAGTCTCCGTCGATGAACGCGCGCGTGGGCGGAACGAGACGGCTGGCAATGTCGCGATAGGCGCTGGCGGACTTGTAGGCGCTCATGAGCGGGTCTCCGATCTCAGGCGGTTGTGGCGATGGGTGAGGGCATGGGCAGCGCGAAGCGGGCGGCAAGCGTGGCGAGGCCCTCGGCAATGCCGGAATGCAGCACGACGCCCTCAGTCAGCGCGGCGCGCTTGCGCCCCAGCGCGGCCTCGCCGGGAAGGCGCACGCGCGGGGCGCCCTCGGGCACGGCGGCAGCACGGCAGGCATCGGCCAACCAGCCGGTCTGGCGGGTAAAGCCTTCCAGCCCGCCGAACGCAGCAGGCGCGAAGGCCAGCACCAGCACGCCGGCACCCCACTGCGTCGGCGCATCGGCGCGGCCATAGCCGGACAGGCCCTGCGTCATCGCTTCCACCAGCAGCGACAGGCCGTAGCCCTTGTGGCCGTGGTCGAGCCCGCCGATCGGCAGGATGGAGCCGCCGGCCTTCATCACGCCGGGATCGTCGGTGGCCGACCCGTTGGCGTCCTTCAGCCAGGCGCCGGGCAGGCGGGTGCCCGCAGCTCGCGCGCGACCGCACATCGCGGCGGTGGTGATCGAGGTCGAGACGTCGATCAGGATCGGGTCGGGCGAGGCCGGAATGCCGGCGGCGATCGGGTTCGGCGTCATCACCGGGGTGAGGCCGCCGAACGGGGCGACATGGGCGTCGCTCGGATCGGAGCTCAGCACCAGGATCAGGGTGCCCGCCCGCGCCGGCGCCTCCAGAAAGGCGGCGAGGCAGGCAATGTGGTGGCTGCGCCGGATGGCGATGGCGCCGAGCCCGAACGTGGCCGCGCGCCGGGCGGCCTCCTCGACGGCAAGCGCCGTGGTCCATACGCCGGGCAGCCGTCGCGCGTCCCAGGTCGCCACCGCAGCAAAGTCCGCCACCACCTCCGGCCGGCCCGCCAGTTCCATGGTGCCGTTGTCGAGTTCCTCGACATAGTCCGGCAGCAAAGCGAGGCCGTGCGTGGTGTGGCCGAGCAGATCGGCCTCCAGCAGCCCGCGCGCGACGGCATGCGCCGGCTCCTCCGGCAGGCCGGCGGCGGCGAGGGTGGCTTCAGTGAAGGCAAGCAGATCGGCGGGCGCGTAGCGCAGCGGCATCAAAGGTCCTCGTTCGGTTCAGTGCCGGCGCTGGGTGATGTGCCAGGGGATCAACAGCCGCTCGGCCAGCGTCACCGCGCCGAACAAGGCAAGGCCCAGCAGCGTCAGAAAGAAGATGCCGGCAAAGGCGAGGTCGGGCCGCATATTGCCGGTGGCGATCTGGATGTAGAAGCCGAGCCCCTGGTCCGAGCCCATGAACTCGGCGATGGTGGCGCCGACGGTGGCGTTCAGCGCGGCGTATTTGAACCCGACGAAGCACTGCGGCAGCGCGGCCGGCAGCCGCACCTTCCAGAAGGTGCGCAAGGCCCCGGCGCCGGTGGAGCGGCAGAAGCGGGTCATCTCGTCCGGCAGCGAGCCGAAGGCGTGGATGGAATTCAGCGCCACCGGGAAGAAGCACACCAGCACGACGATGATCACCTTCGGCAACAGGCCGAAGCCGAGCCAGGAGATGAACAGCGGCGCGAAGGCGATTTTCGGCACCATCTCCAGGCTGACGAAGAACGGATAGACCGTGCGCCGGAGCATGGGCGAAAAGGCTATGGCGAGCCCGACCGGCAGGCCGATGGCGATGGCCAGCAGATAGCCGATCAAGGTCTCGGAGCCGGTGATCAGCGTGTAGTCGATCAGCCGCGGAATGTCCGCCCAGCCCTTGGTGACGATCTCATAGGGCGTCGGCACGATATAGGCCGGCACGCCGAACAGTCGTACGCCATATTCCCAGGCCAGGAAAAACGCGGTGAAGAAGGCGAGGAACGGCCAGAAGCTGGCGAGCCGCAGCAGGGCGGCGCCGGCAAGCCCTATGATGCGGCCGGGTGTGCGTGGGGCGGGCGCGCCCGGCACGCTAGAGGACGCCATAGTCACGGAAAATCCCCTGAATCTCGTGAACGTAGCGGGTAAAGGCTGGGCTTGCCTTCACCTCCATGTCGCGCGGCCATGGCAGGTCGATCTCGATGACCCGCTCGATGCGCCCCGGACGCGGGGTGACGACGCAGACCACGGAGGAAAGCTGCACCGCCTCCTCGATGGAATGGGTGACGAACACCACGGTGGGCTTGCGCGTCATCCACAGCGCCTGGAGATCGGTGCGGATCGCCTCGCGGGTCATGGCGTCGAGCTTGCCGAGCGGCTCGTCGAACAAGAGCGTGTCCGGCTCGTGCACCAGCGCCTGGCAGAAGGCGGCGCGCTGCTGCATGCCGCCGGACAACTCGTAAGGGCGGCGGCCGGCGAAGCCTTCCAGCTTCACCGAACGCAACAGCTCGCGGATGCGCCCGGCCAGCGGCTTCGGATCAATGCCGCGCAGTTCGAGCTGGAGCGCGACATTGCCCTCCACCGTGCGCCAGGGCACCAGCGTGTTGTCCTGGAACATGATGCCGATGTCGGTGCGCGGCGCAGCCACCCGTTCGCCGTCGAAGCGCACCACGCCCTCGGTGGCCTCCAACAGGCCGGCCACCATCAGCATCAGCGTGGACTTGCCGCAGCCGGAGGGGCCGAGCAGCGAGACGAAGCTGCCGGCCTCAATGGTCAGGTCCACCGGCCCGAAGGCGTGTACCGCCTGCGGCCCGGCGCCGAAGGTCTTGCTCAACGCGCTGATTTCGATGGTCGCGCCCATTGCTCTTCCGTTCGCCTCGATCAATCCAGGGACCGGCGGGACGAGCCCGCCGGTCCGCAGCCCCTGCCGTGGGTCGGTGCTTATTTCGGCAGGAACTCGTTGGTGTAGAAGTACGTCGCGGGCTCCTTGGTCTCGAGGCCGTTGTACTTCTTCATCAGGTCGAGCATGTCGGCCCAATCCTGCGGCACATTCATGCCGAGCACCTTTCCGGTGTTCGCCTTGGAATACAGCACGTCGAGCGTGACCTTCTGCACCTCGGCCGCCTGCTTCTTGCCGGCCTCCTCGTTCATCGTGCCGCCGACGATGTCGCCCATGGCGTTCACCGCCGCCTGCGGGTCGGCCTCGGCGGCCTTGTAGGACTTCACCACGGCCGCGAGGAAGCGCTTCACGAGGTCCGGGTTCTTGGCCACCGTGTCACGGCTTGCCACCATGCAATAGCCGACCTGGTTCACGCCGAATTCGGAATAGGGGAAGGTGACCGGGGCCGCGCCGCCCGCCGCCTTGATCTCGGCCGGCTTGTCGTCGAGGCCGCCGAGCAGGCCGACGGTGCCGCCGGCGCCCTGCAGATAGCTCGACACCAGCGCGCCGTCCGGCACATTGATGATGCCGACATCGCCCTCAGTCAGGCCGGCATTCTTCAGCACCAGCGGGAAGAAGGTGTTGACGCCGGCATTGGAGGTGGTGAGCAGCTTCTTGCCCTTGAGGTCGCCGATCTTGGCGACACCGGCATCCGGCCGCACGATGATGGCTTCCGTGCCCATGGCGTCGATGACGGCGACCGAAATCAGCGGCGCGCCCTTGGCGACGAGGTTGGTCATGCTGGCGCAGGAACCGTAGGAGAAGGTGCTGTCGCCATTGGCGACGAGGCGGTGCGCCGAGCCCGAGCCGTTGCCGGAGCGGATGTCGAGATTGATGCCGGCATCCTTGAAATAGCCGCGGTCCTTGCCGAGCGCGAAGGCGGCGTGCGAGCCGTACCACATCCAGTTCAGCCGCAGCCGCACATCGTCCAGCGCCTGCGCCTGGCTGGCGCCGACGAGGCTCGCCGCCACCAAAGCCATGGTGGCGAACCGTTTGCCGAAGAGTCCCGACTTGATCATGACAATCCCCGTTTTCCCGTCTGGTTGCTTGGTGCGCTCAGCCCGGAAGGCAGCTCGGCCCGAGCGGTTCGTAGGTCTTGTAGGCAAGGACGAATTCCTGATGACCGAGCGCCTCCGACTTGGTGAGGCGGCCGGATGCGGCGTCCGTGATCGCCGCGACCAGGCGGCGGCCGACATCGGCGACGCTCTCGACGCCGTCGGCGATGGTGCCGGCGTTGACGTCCATGTCGCCTTCCATGCGGCGATAGACCCGCGAATTGGAGACGCCCTTGATCACCGGGGCCACCGCCTGCCCGACCACCGAGCCGGCGCCGGTGGTGAACAGGATGAGATGGCAGCCGCTCGCCACCATCTCGGTGATGGTCTGGGTGTCGTTGATGTTGGGAATGCCGAAGCGCACCGGCCCGTCATTCACCGTGTCCATCAGATAGAGGCCGGGGCCGGGCGGCTGCACGCCGGGCTTGATGAGCCCGCGGATCGGCCGCGAGCCGCTCTTGGCATAGGCGCCGAGCGACTTCTCCTCCAGCGTCGACAGGCCGTACTTGATGTTGCCGCCGCCGAAGCTGCCGTGGCCGAGCGCGGTGTAATAGGTATCCGCCTTGAGCACCGCCCCGCGCAGCGCCTGCGCCAGTTCCGGGGTGACGGCGCGGGCGGCCATGTGCTCTTCGCAGCCGATGAGCTCGCAGGTCTCCTCGAACATCACCGTGGCGCCGGCATCGACCAGAAGGTCGCTGGCATGGCCGACCGCGGGGTTGATGGTGACGCCCGATAGCCCGTCCGAGCCGCCGCATTTGGTACCGATGACGAGGTCCGACAGCGTAATCGGCACCGTCTCCATGGCAGCCAGCGCCGGGAGCTGCGCCGCGATCCAGGCCCGGCCCTTGGCCACCGAGCCGGCGGTGCCGCCGGCGCTCTGTATGGTGATGAGTTCCACCGGGCGGCCGCTGGCGGCCACCGCATCCCTCAAGCGGGAGCGCTGGAATTCCTCGCAGCCGAGCGAGACCAGCAGCACGGCGCCGACATTGGGATGGGTGGCGAACGCCTCCATCACCCGCTGCGCGTAATCGCTGGGATAGCAGCCGGGAAAGCCGATGAGCTGCACGCCCTCGTCCTGGAACGGCGCCGCCATCATGCGCGCGACATGGTGGGCGCATTCGACCAGATAGGCCACCAGCACATAATTGCGGATGCCGCGCCGCCCGTCGGCGCGCGGAAAGCCGCGCATCGCGGCGGCGTCGGGCAAAGCGAGCGAGGCGGTAGGATCACTCATAGTGGTCCTCGTTATTGTCGAGGTAGCGGCTGGCGACGTTGTGGACGTGCACCAGCCGGCCGACCGCAATGTCGGCGCGCGCGAGACCGACCGGCATGCCGAAGCGCATGACGTCCGCACCCTGGTATATGGGGCGGAGCGCGATCTTGTGCCCCTGCGGGATGGCGTCCTGCGCAATCAGCGCGACACCGTCGAGCGTGCGGGCGGTGTCGCCGGCGGCGATGTCGGTGAGCGCGATGCCGACATTGTCCGCGCCCGCCAACACGACGAGATTCGCCGCGCTCCGCACCTGCCCGTCGTTCACCGTGCCCGCCATCGCGTCCTCGCCCCTCAAGCCGGCACGAGGTTGGGCACGCCGATGGCGCGCATCATGTCGAGCGTGGCGGCGCGGTAGCGGGCGCGCACGTCGCGGGTCGGCGGGCGGCAGCGGCTGGAGGGCAGGCCGACCAGTTCCATGCAGAGCTTGTCGAGATAGCCGTCGCCGCTGGTGAAATCCCGCTCGATCTCGACCCAGAGCTTGTAGAAGGGCATCGCCTCCGCCACCAGCATGCGGGCGACTTCCGAATAATTGGCGTCGCCGATCTCGCGCACCAGCTTCAGGCCCCATTCCGGCCAGAAATTGCACAGGTGCACCTCGAACGCGCGGGCGCCGAGCGCCGGCATCGGGCTGAAGGCGAAGAACAGATTGTTGTCGATGATGGTGAAACGCTTGGAAAAGCGCGAGGTGACGCTTTCGAATTCCATGGCGTCGGTGCGCGGCGTCGCCCATTTGAGCCCGACCACATTGGGAATTTCGGCGAGCCGTTCGACCATCGCGAAGGAGATGTTCGTCGTGGTCCAGAACGTATTGTAGATGATGAGGCCGATATCCGGCGCCGCCTCGGCCGCGGCACGCACGAATTCCTCGAAGTCCGCTTCGGTATGGGTGAAGTAGAACGGGCAGGACACCTGGATGAAATCGGCGCCGATGCGCTGCGCCGTCTTGGCGAGCCGCACCAGTTCCAGCGTCGAGGTGGTCTGCGCGCCCATGGCGACGGGCACCCGCCCGCCGACCTCATTGATGACGATTTCGGCTACCCGCACCCGCTCGTCGAACGTCATGGTGGAGAAATCGCCGGCCGCGCCGCCGGCGAGGAACACCGCGCTCTCCGCCGTCAGGCCGCCGTCGATGAGAAAGCGGACATAGCGGCGCAGCGCCTCCTCGTCGACCGGAAACCCTTCGACGTCGCGGAACGGCGTCGGCACCGTGACGTAGCAGCCTTCCAGCTTCTTTTTCAGTATGTCCGTCCGGGACGGTTCCGCCCGAGCCAAATCCGTCAGCACCTGACCAACCTCGTCTTGCGGGCGGCGCGCAGCATCCCGCCCCGGCTTTATGCCGAGGGCGATCGCGGACGACAGCGTCGCGTACCCATGTTCTGCGTGTGTCGACGGGCGGCGGTACCGGGTCGGTGCCCCAGGAGGCTCAGCTTGGCCCGCCACGCATCTCGATGCGCCATACTTCCTGCCAAAGCGGCAAATGAATTGACACATTTGGACTTAAAGTTGACGATTTGGGACAACGCCGTGCATCGACGGCTGGACGTTCCGGAGCCTGCGACCGATGACCGATGTGCCCAAGGTGACGTCCATGCCGCCGTCCGAGCGCCGCGAGGGCGTCGCGCCGACGTTCAACCTCATTCTCCAGCCGGAGTTTCCGCTGAACGCGGCGGTGCTGGCCAGCGAGGCGCTGCGCATCGTCAACCAGTACAGCGGCCGCGAACTGTTCCGCTGGCATTTCGTCTCCGAGGACGGCAATCCGGTGCGCGCCAGCAACGGCATGTGGATGTCGGCGGAGGCCAGCCTGCAAACCATGCCGCCGGCGGACTTCTATCTGGTGTTCGAAGGCAATCTGCCGATGCAGCGCAATTCCTCGAAGCTGCTCAATCAGTTACGCACGGCGGCGCGGTTCGGCGCCACCATCGGCGCGGTGGACACCGGGGCCTTCGCGCTGGCGCAGGCCGGCCTGATCGACCGGCGCGGCGCGGTGCTGCACTGGGAGGCGGTGCCCTCGTTTCGCGAGCGCTTCCCGGAGATCGACGTCAAGGGCCAGATCTACATGATCGACGGCCAGCGCATCAGTTGCGCCGGCGGCATCGCCACGCTCGATCTGATGCTGGATCTGATCGGGCGGCTGGAGAGCCCGACGCTGGCGAGCGAGGTCGCCAACGCGCTGGTTCACACCCCCCGCGCCGCCGCCACCCCGCAGCGGCTGGACGACCGGCCGCGGCCCGCCGCCAAGCCGGGGCTTGCCGACCGCGCGGTCGGCCTGATGGAACGCAATCTCGATTTTCCGCTGTCGCTCGAAGACATTGCGGACCAGCTCGAAGTTTCGCCCAAGACCATTCTGCGCGAATGCCGGCGCAGTTTCGACGAGACGCCGATGCGGCTTTATTTGCGCATTCGGCTCCAAGCGGCGCGCAACATGCTGTTTTACGACGAGTTCGGCATCAAGGAGGTCGCCACCGCCTGCGGCTTCTCCTACCCCAGCGTGCTGTCGCGCGCCTTCCATGCCCAGTTCGGCATGACTCCCCGCGAGTTCCGCGCCTCGCTGCGGCGCCAGCAGAACCAGGCCTACCGGCCGGAAGTGCGCCGGCTGTCGATCGCCCAGCCTGCGGCCGAGCCGCCGGCAGACCGGCTTTCTGTCCCTCACGGCAAATAAACTGTCCTTTTTAGTCAAGTCCGGATGCGAAACTGGTCCACTATGAAGCATCGGCATGGCGGTCTGAACTAAACGTGCAACCGGCTTCGGTCGGCAGGCGATCCGTAAAGCAAAATCTATGTAGAACAGCGCGGAAGCAATGTTTCCGTGCAACGGGCATTCGTGTTCTGGATCCAGGATCGACGCAAGAACTCACGGTATATGCGCGCTCACCAAGGGCCGTTCCAGACGGACAGGGGAATCACATGACTTCGATTTCGAATTCGGATCCTTCGTCCCGTAAAGGGACGAGCCGCCGCGGCTTTCTCGCCGGTGCCGCCGCTCTGGCCGCCGGCGGTCCCTTCATCCCCGTCCGTCCGGCCATCGCCGCGCCGATCGAAATCGTGCACTGGAGCTGGCTGGCGGCCTCGGACGGGGAAGTGTGGGCGAAGATGATCGCCGCCTTTAACGAAGCTCACAAAGCCAAGGGCGTGCAGATCCGCATGGAGATCGTGCCGGAGGAGCAGTACACCACCAAGGTGCTGGCCGCGGTGGCCACCGGCAAGGCGCCGGACTTCGGCTGGGGTACTGCCGGCAAGGAAGCCGCGCTCGCCCGCGACGAAGTGATCGTCCCGCTCGACGACGCGGCCAAGAAGGTCGGCCTCGATCTCGCCGATTTCTCCGCCGCCTCGCTGAAGGCTTCGCGCTACCCGAAATACGGCGACGGCCTGTTCATGGTCCCGATGGACCTGATGAGCCTGCAGCCGCTGATCAATCTCGACATCGCCAAGGAAGCCGGCCTCGACGGCTCCAAGCCGCCGACCGACGAGAAGAGCCTGTTGGAATGGGCGCGCGCCATGACCAAGCGCGAGGGCGGCAAGGTCACGCGGTCCGGCATCATGATGACCGGCGCGGCGGTGCAGCCGACCGTGACCTGGGGCATCGTCGCCGCGCAGATGGGCTTCCGCCGCGCCAGCGACGACTTGAAGACCGCCGCGGTGAACCCCGAGGCCGGCAAGAAGGCGATGCAGTGGGTGCTCGACCTGTTCGACAAGGAGAAGGTCTCAACCCGCGACGTCACCGACCGCTACAAGGCGTTCGGCACCGGGCAGGGCGGCATTTTCTGGACCGGGCCGTGGACGCTGAACGGCTATCTCGGCCAGAAGCTGAACTTCACCTCTGCGCTGTTCCCGAACATCGGCGGCACGCTGCGCACCTATAGCGAGATCGGCGGGCTGGAACTCTACGCCCAGGCCGACAAGGGCCGCTACGAGGCGACGATGGCGGCCGTGAAGTGGCTGTCGGACAACAGCTTCCTGTGGACCACGGTCGGCCGCGGCGCCTCCCCGCGCAAATCCATTCTCGACCGGCCGGACTACAAGACCGCCGGCGCGCCGTGGAGCGTGCGCGGGCCGTTTGTCGAGGGCATGTCGTTCGCCACCGAGGGCGAAATCCCCGTGCTCGCCGGGCCGGACTTCACCATCTATTCGGGCGGCAACTTCCTCGCCAAGACGCTGGACGGCGTCTGGGCCGGCAAGACCAGCATCGACCAGGCCATGGCGCAGATCCAGGAAACCTGGCAGCGCGGCCTCGACGAAGGCTGAGGGCCAGCCGCCTCGCGACGGACGACGTTCAGGAGCGATAGGCATGACCGATACCGCAACCCTCGCGCCCGGCGCGGGCGGAGGGCTCCAGCCGGCGGGGCGGGAGCGCATCGACAAGGTCGGCTACCTGTTCGTCGCCTTCTTCACCGTGCCGTTCCTCTTGTTCAACATTCTGCCGATCCTGTTCGGCGTTTATGTCGCCTTTACCCGCTGGAGCATCGTCGGCACCCCGCGCTGGGTGGGCGTCGAGAACTTCACCCGCGCGCTGTCCGACCCGTGGGTGGAGGTCGCCTTCACCAATGCGCTGCTCTACGGCCTGCTGATCGTGCCGGGCGTCACCGTGCTGGGGCTCGCCTTCGCGCTGTTCGTCAATCGCGGCTATCCGCTGTCGGGCCTCGCCCGCACGCTGTTCTTCGCGCCGAACGTCGTGTCCGCCACCGTCATCGGGCTGGTGTGGGTGTGGCTGCTCGACACCCAGTTCGGGCTGATCAATCACTATCTGGGCGGGCTCGGCATCGGGGCGGTGCCGTGGCTGACCTCGACCGACTGGTCGCTGGTCGGCGTCGCCATCGCCTCGGTGTGGTGGGATCTGGGGCTCGCCTTCGTGCTGTTCCTTGCCGCGCTCCAGGACATCCCGTCCGATCTCACCGAGGCGGCGCTGGTGGACGGTGCCGGGCGCTGGCAGCGCCTGCGTTTCATCATCCTGCCGCAACTGCGCCCGGTGCTGTCGATGGTGGTGACGCTGCAAATGATCGCCACCTTCCGCATCTTCAGCCAGGTCTATGTCATGACCAATGGCGGGCCGGCCGGCTCCTCATCTTCGCCGATCTACTACATCTATATGATGGCGATCGTCCGAAATCTGTTCGGCTATGCCTCTGCCATCGCGCTTTTGCTGTTCGTGGCCATTCTGGTGCTGACGCTGGTGCAGCGCGTGCTGCTGAGGGAGCGGGCGTGATGGGTGCGCCGTTCGACTATCTGCGGCGCTGGTGCGAGGAGCGCCGCATGACCGCGCTCGATCTGCCGATCTGGCTGGCCGGCATGGCGGTGGCGCTGATCTGGTTTGCGCCCTTCATCTGGATGGTGTCGACCTCGCTGAAATACCCGGCTGACGTGATGACGGCGCAGATCGAATGGCTGCCGAGCCGCGTCACCTTCGACAATTACATCAAGGTGTTCGAATATCCGGTGCTGCGCTGGGCCTTCAACAGCCTGGTGCAGGCCAGCGTGTCCACCGCGCTCTCGGTGCTGTTCGGTGCCATGGCCGGCTATGCGCTGGCGCGGATGCGCTTTCCCGGCCGCGACGGGCTGTTTGCACTGTTGCTGGCCTCATTGATGATCCCGACCGAGGTCTCGATCATCCCGATGCTGCTCGGCTTCATCAAGATGGGCTGGGCGTCGAGCTACCAGGCGCTGATCCTGCCGACCATCGGCAATGTGTTCGCCGTCTACATCTTCCGCCAGTTCTTCCTCTCGTTTCCCAATGAGATCGAGGAGGCCGCGCGCGTCGATGGTGCCGGGCCGTTCCGCCTGTTCTTCCTCATCGCCTTGCCGCTGGCGCGGGCGCCGGCCATTGCGGCGGCGGTGATCCTGTTCACGCTGAACTGGAACAACTTCCTGTGGCCGCTGCTGGTGACGTTTGATGAGGGCATGAAGACGCTGCCCGTGGGCATCGCCGCCTTCACCCCGGTGGTCGGCACCCGCACCCAGCTTGAAGGCTTCAGCGTCGCCATGGCCGCGGTGACCATTCTGAGCGTGCCGAGCCTGCTGCTGTTCTTTCTGTTGCAGCGCTTCTTCATCCAGGGCATTTCGCAGGGAAGCATCAAGCAGTGACCAAGCATTGCGACCTCGACGCGCTCGGCATCGCGCCGCCGCGCACCCACTTCATCGACGGTGCCTTCGCAGCCGCCGCCGACGGGGCGACGTTCGAGACCGTCGACCCTTCGACCGAACGGGTGCTGGCAACGGCCGCGCGCGGCGGCGCCGCCGATATCGACCGCGCGGTGGCGGGCGCACGGCGCGCCTTTCGCGGCCCCTGGCGCGATGTCACACCGGCCGAGCGCGGCCGGCTGATGCTGCGCCTCGCCGATGTCGTGCTGGCCCACAAGGAGGACTTCGCCCGCATCGAGACGCTCGATGTCGGCAAGCCGCTGAAAGAATCGCGCGGCGATGTCGAAGGGGTAGCGGCGACGCTGCGCTACAATGCCGGGGCGGCCGACAAGCTGGAAGGCGCCACCATTCCGCTCGGCCGCGATGTCATCGATTTCACTTTGCTGGAGCCCGCGGGCGTCACCGCGCACATCGTGCCTTGGAACTATCCGCTCGGCATGCTGGCGCGCTCGGTCGCCCCGGCGCTGGCGGCGGGCTGCAGCTGCGTGGTCAAGCCGGCCGAGCAGTCCCCGCTCAGCGCCGGGCTGTTCGCCAAGTGCTGTATTGAGGCCGGCCTGCCGCCGGGCGTGGTGAATGTCGTGACCGGCTATGGCGAAGAGGCCGGCGCCGCGCTGGTGGCGCACCCGGACGTGCGCGGCATCACCTTCACCGGATCGGTGGAAACCGGGCGGCTGGTCTATGCCGGCGCGGCGCGCGGGCTGAAGCCGGTGGTGCTGGAACTCGGCGGCAAGAACCCGCTGATCGTCCTGCCCGATGCCGATCTCGACCGGGCGGTGACGGACGTGCTGGACGGCGCCTTCGGCAATTCCGGCCAGGTGTGTTCGTCCTCCTCACGGCTGATCCTGCACCGCTCCATTCATGACGACTTCCTCGACCGCCTCGGGGCCGCGGCAGCGCGCCTTACCGTCGGGCCGGGCCTGGAGGATTGCGACCTCGGTCCGCTGGTCTCGGCCGAGCAGCATGCGCGGGTGCTGGGCTATCTGGTGAGTGGGCGAAGCGAGGGCGCGCGGGTGCGGCTGGGCGGCGGGAGGCCGGAGGGGGTGGCGCAGGGCTATTTCGTCGCGCCGACCATTCTCGACCGTGTGGAGGCCCACCATGCCGTGGCGCGGGAGGAGATCTTCGGCCCGGTCGCGGTGGCGCTCGCCTTCGACACGGTGGAGGAGGCAACCGCGCTCGCCAACGGTCTCGGCTATGGGCTGGTCGCCGGGGTCTATGGACGCGACATCGGCACCGCGCTGCGGCTCGCCCGCGATCTTGAAGCCGGCTCGGTGTGGATAAACGGCTGGTTCATCGGCGGCCAGCAGGCCCCCACCGGCGGCATCAAGGAAAGCGGGATCGGCCGCGAGCGTGGCCTGCCCGGAATCATGAATTACTTGCAGATCAAGAATGTCGGCATCCGGCTCTGAGGCCGGCAGCCTCTCCACCTCGCCTGAACATAAACAAGTGAAAGACACTCTCATGGGCATCATCAAGGGCGCCGAGACTTTCGACATCTTCCGCCACGACACCCACTGCGTGAACCAGATCGCGATGCGCACGCTGAAGAACGGCGATTTGCTCGCCGTGTTCAACGAGGAGCGCTTCCCGTTCCACCACGACAGCGGCCAGACGCTGATGACCCGCTCCACCGACGGCGGCAAGAGCTGGAGCGAGCCGCACGTCGTGCTGCCCTGGAGCTCCACCGAGGGCAATTGGGACTGCGGCATCTGCGAGCTCGACGACGGCACGTTGCTGGTCAACCTCACCATCACCGGCTTCTTCAAGCGCGGCGTCAAGCCCGAGCAGCCCTCCTGGTCGGCGCATCCGCGCACGCCGGAATGGGGCGACTGGACCTGGACCTACAAGCTGCAAGGCTGGCTCGGCACCTTCGTGATAAAGTCCACCGATGGCGGCTTTACCTGGACCAAGCCGATCCCGGTCAATGTGCGCCCGCTGAAGCATGGCGGCTGCCGGCTCGGCTCCTGGCTGCTGCCCAGCGGCTCGCTGCTGATGGGGCTTTACGGGCGCATTCGCGGCTATGAGGAGGAAGGCGAGGGCGAGACCACCCGCTCCGCCTTGATGCGCTCGGACGATGGCGGCGAGAACTGGGAGTATTTCTCCACACTGGCTTACGACCCGGCCAGCATCATCGACTATGAGGAGCCGGCGCTGCTGCGGCTGAAGGACGGAAGGCTGGTGTGCTTCATGCGCACCCACACCCAGCCCTCCAGCGACGCCAAGAACATGGTGATGACGATCTCGGAGGATGACGGCTTCTCCTGGACGCCGCCGAAATGGACCAACATCTGGGGCTATCCGGCCGAGTTGATCGCCTTGCAGGACGGCCGCTATCTGATGGTCTACGGCTATCGCCGGCCGCCTTACGGCGTGCGCGGCATCATCTCCGAGGACGGCGTCACCTGGGACGTCAAGAACGAGTTCGTCATCCGCGACGGTGGCGTGCCGGGCCGCACCGAGACCGACACCCCCGGCTCCAGCCGCATGACGCCGGAGTCCGGCAAGATCGCCGGCGGCGGCGTCGATTGGCACCACCCCGGCATCTACCAGCACATCGGCTATCCCAGCGTTGCGCAGGTGGCGGACGGCACCGTCGTGTGCGCCTTTCACGAATGGAGCGATGACGCGAAGCCGCTGCAATATGTGCTGTGCACCCGGTTCCGGGTGTGACGGTGCAGCATTCGGAACGGCGTGTGCTGCACGCCGACCCTTTTTCCTATTGCGCCCATCCGCATCTGGCGGTGGCGGGAAACGGCGACTGGCTCGCGGTGTTCAACCGCGTGCCGCGCCGCGCCATGGTGCTGCATCCGCCGCAGGACCCGGACTATCGCAACGTGCTGATGCGCTCATCGGACGAGGGCCGGAGCTGGGGGGCGCCGCAGGTGGTGCCGGATTATGACTGGTCCGGCGTCGAATGCGCCGGGCTCACCGTGCTGCGCTCCGGCCGGGTGCTGCTGAACCAGTGGCGTTTCGAATGGCTGCCGCTGGACCGCGCTCTGGCGAGCGGGCGCAGCGATATCGAGCTGCCGGAACGGCTGATGGCCGGGCTTAGAGCTTCGCCCGAACTCGACGTCTTCACGCCCGATAGCGACAGGGAGGAGGCCCGGCGCGCCTTCCCCTGGGCGCGCGGGGGCGGGCAGGCGGTGGTGCATATCTCCGATGATCACGGCATGAGCTTCCGCACCACGCGCACCATCGCCACCATGCCGTTCAGCGGCGGCTATGGCATGCGCGGCGCGGTGGAACTGGCGGACGGCACCGTGGTGCTGCCGCTGTCCGACGTGCCGAACTATTGCCAGCTCTTCGTGGTGCGCTCCACCGACGCCGGCGAAACCTGGTCGGCGCCCATCCTCGTCGCAGAGGGGCAGGGTCATGAATTCGAGGAACCGGCGCCGCTGCTGCTGCCGTCCGGCCGCATCCTGATGCTGCTGCGCGACAACGGCACGCGCCTGTTGCACGCGGTGCATTCCGACGATGGCGGGCTGAGCTGGAGCCCGCCGCGTGCGACCGGCATCGCGGCCTATCCGGCGCACCTGCTGCGCCTGCCGGACGGACGCCTCGTTGCGGTGACCGGCCGGCGCGAGCCGCCGTTCGGCATTCTCCTTCATGTCTCGGAGGATGAGGGCCTGAACTGGCAGGCGCCGCTGGTGCTGGTGGACGACCTGCCGACCAAGGATCTCGGCTACCCCACCATGGCCGTGCGGGCCGATGGTGATCTCGTCGTGCTGTATTATGCGCGGGACGCGGCGGGACTGACCGGCATCCATTCGCTCACGGTGCGGCTGCCATGAGCGTGTCCCACCTCAGCGCGCCCTACCTCGCCCCGACCTCAGGAGACCGGCCATGTCGCGCGTCGAACTGAGCCGCGTCGTCAAGCGCTTCGGCGCCTTCGAGGCGATCCGCGGCATCGACCTCATCGTCGAGGACGGCGAATTCGCGGTCTTCGTCGGCCCGTCCGGCTGCGGCAAGTCCACCTTGCTGCGCCTGGTGTGCGGTCTTGAGATGCCGACCGAGGGCACCATCCGCTTCGACGGGCGCGATGTGCGCGGCGTGCCGCCGGCCGGGCGCGGGCTCGCCATGGTGTTCCAGTCCTATGCGCTCTATCCGCATATGAGCGTCGCCGAGAATATGGGCTTCGCCTTGCGCATGGCCGGTGTCGGCCGGGCGGACCGCGCCGCCCGCGTCGCCCGCGCCGCCGAGATGCTGCAGATCACCCCGCTGCTGGCGCGGCGGCCCAAGGAACTGTCCGGCGGGCAGCGCCAGCGCGTCGCAATCGGCCGCGCCATCGTCCGCGAGCCCTCGCTGTTCCTGTTCGACGAGCCGCTGTCCAATCTCGATGCCGAATTGCGGGTCGATATGCGCTTCGAGCTGGCGGAACTGCACCGCCGGCTCGGCACCACCATGATCTATGTCACCCACGACCAGATCGAAGCCATGACCATGGCCGACCGCATCGTGGTGCTGCGCGACGGGCGCATCGAACAGACCGGCCGGCCGACCGAACTCTACGAGAAGCCGGCCAACCGCTTCGTCGCCGGCTTCATCGGCGCCCCGCGCATGAATTTTCTGCCGGTGCGGGTGCGGGCGGCGGAACCGGAGTGGGTCGAGATCGACCTCGGCGGCGCGCCGTTTCGCGTCACGCTGTCCACCGGCCACGGACTGCGCCCGGACGATGCAATCGAGCTCGGCATCCGGCCGGAGCATCTGGTGCCGGGCGGCGGGCCGCAGCAATTGCCGGTGACGGTCGGCTTCAGCGAATATATCGGCGGCGCCTCGCACCTGCATGTGACCGACCAGGCCGCCCGCCGCATCACCGTGCGCCATGCCGGCCCGCCTTTGGCGCCGGGCGAGCGGCTGGAACTCGGCTTCCGCGCGGAAGACTGCCATGTGTTCGCCGCCTCCGGCCAGCGGCTTTGACCGCTGATCGGCGCCCGCGAATCTGCGACGCTCACCATCTTTGAACATGCAGGAGCGTGGCCGTGGCGATCGGTGAGCTTTACGAGACCTTCGATGCCCTCGGCCTGGCCGATCTGGTGCGCCGCGGCGAGGTGAGCCCCTTTGAGCTGCTCGACGCCGCGCTGCTGCGGGTCGCGGCGCTCAACCCGCAGCTCAATGCCGTGACGATGATGCGCGAAGATGTGGCGCGGGCGATGATCGCCGCCGGCCTGCCGGACGGCGCGTTCACCGGCGTGCCGTTCCTGCTCAAGGACCTCGGTGCGGAGGCGATCGATTTCCCCTCCAACAACGGTTCCCGCCTGCTAGCGACCAGCTATACGCGCGACTCGGCGATCTATGCTCGCTTGAGGGCCGCCGGCCTCGTCACCTTCGGGCGCACCGCCGCACCGGAGGGCGGCATCGGGCCGGCGACCGAGGCGGCGGCCTATGGCGGGCCGACGCGAAACCCCTGGCATCTCGACCACACGCCCGGCGGCTCCTCCGGCGGGGCCGGCGCGGCGGTTGCCGCCGGCATCGTGCCGGCCGCCCATGGTTCGGACGGCGGCGGCTCGGTGCGCATTCCGGCTTCCAATTGCGGGCTGTTCGGCTTCAAGCCGACCCGCGCCCGGCTGCCGGATGGGCCCTATGTCGGCGAGGGCTGGGCGGGCATGGCGATCGACGGCTTTCTCACCCGCACGGTGCGCGATACGGCGGCCCTGCTCGACGCCACGCACGGCGCCGATCTCGGCGCGCCCTATGCCGCGCCGCCTTTGGCCGGCACGTTCGGCGCGGCGCTGGGGCGGCGCGACCGGGTGCTGCGCATCGGCTATGCCACCACGACGCTGACCGGCGCGCCGATCGACTCCGAGTGCCGCGACGCGGTGGAACAGGCCGCGCGCCTGCTGGAAGGGCTCGGCCACCACATTGAAGAGGCGCTCCCCATAGCCGATACCCCGGCGATGATGGCGGCCTGGACCCGGATCGTCGCCTGCGGCATGGCGCTCTCGGTCGATGCCGCGCTGCGCAAGCGGGCCACCCCGCTCGGGCCGAACGATATCGAGGGCGTCGCGCGTGGCGCCGTGGCCTATGCAGGCACGGTGAGCGGCGCCGATTATCTGGCGGCGATCAACACGGTGCACGCCTATGGCCGCGCCATGGCGGCTTTCTTCGAGCGCTACGATGTGCTGCTGACCGCCACGCTCGCCGAGCCGCCGGCCCGGATCGGCCGGTTCGCCCACGACACCGAGGACTATCTCGATTACCGCATGGGGCCGGGGCGGGTGTTCGCCTATTCGCCGTTTACCGCCGCCTTCAACGCCTCCGGCCAGCCGGCGGCCTCGCTGCCTTTGCACTGGACCGCGGACGGGCTGCCGGTCGGCATACATCTGGCGGCCGCCTATGGGCAGGACGAAATGCTCATCGGCCTCAGCGCGCGCATCGAGGAGGCGCAGCCCTGGTTCGACCGTCGCCCGCCGCTGCGCTATGGCGCGCCGCGCTCATAGGTGATGCGGCCGCCGCAGATGGTGGCGGCGACCTTCAAGGTGTCGATGTTCTCCGGCGGCGTCGCTTCGATATCGCCGGCGAGAATGGTGAGGTCCGCCAGCGCGCCCGGTTTTAGCACGCCCTTTCGCGCCTCCGTGAACTCGGCATAGGCGCTGTCCCGCGTGAAGCCGGCCAGCGCGTCGTGAAGACTTTGCCGTTCGTCCGGTGCGCCGTCGAAGGCGGGCAGGCGGGTCATCGCCGTCTTGATGCCGAGCAGCGGATCGAGCGGGGCCACCGGCCAGTCGCTGGCGAAGCACAGGCGCGCGCCGGTCTGGCGGAGGGTCTGCCAGGCATAGCCGAGCCGCATCCGCTCGCGCCCGACCATGGAAAGGATCGGTTCCAGCGGATAGGCGCCGCCCGGCGCGTGGGTCGGCTGCATCGAGGCGATGACGCCCAGTTCAGCAAAGCGCGGCAGGTCCGTGGGCAGCAGCATTTCGATATGCTCGATGCGATGGCGGCTGTCGCGCCGGCCATTGGCGCGCTGCGCCGCCTCGAAGGAATTGAGCGTGCGGTTGACCGCAGCATCGCCGATGGCATGCACGGCGATCTGAAAGCCGAGACGGTCGATCTCGGAACAGATGGCGTCGAACGCCTCCGGCTCGAAGAAGGAAGACCCCCGCACGCCCGTCATGCCGCAATAATCCTCCACCATGTGCGCGGTGGTGGATTCGAGCACGCCGTCCATGAAGATCTTGACGAAATCGGCCGTCAGCCAGTCCGAGTTCCAGCGTCGGCGCCGCTCCACCGCACTCTCCAGCTCCGCCAGCGCCATCCCGGGCAGGAAGCGGAACGGCACCCGGCCGCGCACGGTCAGTTCGCCTGCCGCCTCGATCTCGCCGAGCCGCTCCAGCTGGTAGAGATTGCCGTCCATATTGTGGAAGCTGGTAATGCCGAGCGAGGCACAATAAGCGAGGCCCTGCTTAATGATGTCGCGGTCCACCGCACGCTGGGCGCTGGTCGGCGGCGTAGTCGGCTCCTGGCCGGTGAGGCCGAGCATCTCGCGCCCGCCGGTCGGCGTCAGCGCGGCGAGCGGGGCGAACGCCTCGAATTCGCGCAGTTCGCCGGTCGCCAGCCCGTCGGCGCCCATCACCACCTCATTGCCCGGCGGCATGGCGCGGCCGTGCAGCAGGCCGGCGGCCTCCAGCGCCGCCGTGTTGGCCCACATTGTGTGATGGTCGCTGGCGAACAAAGCGAGCGGCCGGTCCGGCAGCACGCGGTCCAGAAGCTGGCGGGTGATAGGTTCGTTCCCGCCGAACATGAAATAGGCCGCCTGCTCGGCGATGAGCATTGCCGTAGCCGTATCGGTCACTGCCCGCCCGCGCACGGAGCTCGCAATGGCCTCGAAGCCGGTGAGGCCGGCGAGCGAGAGGCTGCCGAGCTGGGCCGCGCCGGTGAACAGATGGATGTGGCTTTCGACGAACCCCGGCAGAACCGTCGCGCCGCCGGCATCGATGCGCCGCGCCGCCGTAAAGCCGGACATCTCTGCTCGCGTGCCGATGGCGAGGATTTCGCTACCCCCGAGCGCGACCGCTTCGGCCTTTGGGCGGGCGGGATCCATGGTGAGGATGTGGGCATTCTCGATCAGCAGGTCGGCGGCCGGCATGGCAGGTTCCCCGTTCGGGTTTATTCATAAATGGCCGGCTTGCCCGACGCCAACCCGTCACATACGCTGACCCAATCGGGCGGCCATCGACGAGGACGGGTGCAGCGTATGCCGGAGCCGGCCGGGGCACAGGACAAGCGCATCGCCATCGAAGCCAGGGGTGTCGTCAAGCAGTTCGGCGAGGGGCCGGGCGCGCTGCGGGCGCTCGATGACGTGTCGATCGCCATCCGCGAGAATGAGTTCTTCACCCTGCTCGGGCCTTCCGGCTGCGGCAAGACCACGCTGCTGCGGCTGATTGCCGGCTTCGAATATCCGTCCGAAGGCGCGATCCTGCTCTATGGCGAAGACATCGCCGATCTGCCGCCATTCAAGCGGCCGATCAACACCGTGTTCCAGAGCTACGCGCTGTTTCCCCACCTCACGGTATGGGAAAACGTCGCCTTCGGCCTGCAGATGCTCGGCCGGCCGGCACGGGAGGTTGAATCGCGGGTCGCGCAGATGCTCAAGCTGGTGCAGATGGAGGCGCTGGCCCGGCGCCGTACCGACCAGATTTCCGGCGGCCAGGCCCAGCGCGTGGCGCTCGCCCGCGCTCTCGCGCCCGCCCCGAAGGTGCTGCTGCTCGACGAACCGCTGTCTGCTCTCGACTACAAGCTGCGCAAGGAAATGCAGATCGAGCTGAAGCGGCTGCAGCACGAGACCGGCATCACCTTCATCTTCGTCACCCACGACCAGGAGGAAGCGCTGACCATGTCGGACCGCATCGCCGTGATGTCGCACGGCAAGATCCGTCAGGTCGGCTCGCCCTGGGACATTTACGACAAGCCGGCTGAGCGCTTCGTCGCCGACTTCATCGGCGAGTCGAACTTCCTGAAAGCCGCGGTGCTCGGCGTGGCGGGCGGCATGGCGCGGGTGCGGCTCGCCTCCGGCGCCGAGGTGCTCGCCACCATCGCCGAAGGATTCGAGCCCAAGGCCGAGGCCACCATCGTGGTGCGGCCGGAACATGCGCGGGCCACCGTGCAGGGCGGCCAGCTTTCCGGCGTGGTGGAGAACGTCGTCTATTTCGGCACCGACACGCACATTTCGATTCGGCTCGACACCGACGGACTGTTCACGGTGCGCCAGCAGAACACCCGCAGCCAGTCCTGCGGCTTCGATGTGGGCGCGCGCGCCGGCATCGAAATAGCCGTGGATGCCGCTCAAGTGCTGCGGGATTGAGCATGGCGCCGGCAAGGCAAGACACCAGCAGCGAGCGCCGCAATGTGCGCTCCCGCTGGCTGCTGTCCGCGCCGGCACTCATCATTATCTTCGTTGCCGCCGCCGGCCCGCTTCTGGTGATGCTGGCCTATTCCTTCATGGTGAAGGGCGACTATGGCGACGTGAAGCCGGGCCAGTATTCGCTCGACGGCTGGTTCTCCGTGCTGTTCCAGCGCGACATCTTCGACGATACGCTCTCGTTCGCCGATGCGCATCTCACCATCATGTGGCGCTCGGTAAGGCTGTCGCTGATCACCACCGCGCTGACGCTGCTGCTGGGCTTTCCCACCGCCTATTTCATCGCCACCCGGCCGCGCAACCGCCGTGAAATCTGGGTGTTTCTGGTCACCATTCCGTTCTGGACCAATCTGCTGATCCGCACTTTCGCCATGCAGCAGGTGATCCGCAACGAGGGCATATTGAACACGCTGCTGCGTTGGGGCGGGCTGATCGATCAGCCGGTGCAGATCCTCTACACCGATTGGGCGATCCTGTTCGGCATGGTCTATGTCTATCTGCCGCTGATGGTATTGCCGCTCTATGCCAGCATGGAGAAGCTGGATTTCCGGCTGATCGAGGCCGGTTACGACCTCTATGCCGGCCGGCTCGCCGTGCTGCGGCGCATCGTCATTCCGCTGGTGAAGCCGGGCATCGTCGCCGGCTCCATCCTGGTCTTCGTCCCCTCGCTCGGCGCCTATGTCATTCCGCGCGTGCTGGGCGGCGGCAAGAACATGATGCTGGGCAACCTCATCGAACTGCAGTTCGGCGCGGGGCGCAACTGGCCGCTCGGCGCGGCGATTTCTATCACCTTGATGGCGGTGGTGATGGTTGCGCTGCTGTTCTATGTGCGCAACGCCGCGCGAACGGGGGCCGGGCATGGCTAGGCGGCGCTTCGATATCCGGGCTCAGCCGGGCTTTGCGGGCGTGGCGATGTTCACCTTCGCCGTGCTCTATCTGCCGATCGCGACGCTGGTCGCCTACGCCTTCAATGCCAGCGATTCGATTACCGAGTGGGGCGGGCTGTCGCTGCGCTGGTTCCACGACGCCGCGCAGAACGTCGCGGTGCAGGACGCCGCCTGGCGCACCCTGATCGTCGCCGCCAGCGCCGCGAGCTTCGCCACGCTGGCGGCCACCATGGCGGCGATCGCCACCACGCGCACCGCGCCCTATCGCGGGTCAGGTGCCAAATATGCCCTCATCAACATGCCGCTGATGGTGCCGGAGATCGTCACCGCGGTGGCGCTGCTGATCGTGTTCTCGCGGGTCAAGGTGCTGACCGGCTATTCCGGGCTCGGCTACCTGGTGCTGGCGCACACCGCTTTCTGCATCCCGTTCGCCTATCTGCCGATCCGCGCCCGGCTGGAAGGCATGGACGCCTCGCTGGAACGCGCTGCCGCCGACCTCTACGCCACGCCCTGGCAGGTGTTCCGCAGGGTGACGCTGCCGCTGCTGCGGCCGGGAATCATTGCCGGCTTCATGCTGGCTTTCGTCATCTCGCTCGATGATGTGGTGATCACCGAGTTCGTCAAATCGGGCGGGCAGGATACGTTGCCGACCTATATGCTCGGGCAGATACGCCGCTCGGTGACGCCGGAGGTCAACGCCATCGCCACGGCGTTCCTGGCGCTGTCGGTGCTGCTCGTCACCGCCTTTTTCCTGATCAATCGCCGAAAAGCGTGAAGCCACCCAAGCCGACGGAGACGGAACATGACGTGGAAACTGAAGCTCGCGAGTGCGGCCCTGGCCGTGCTGGGCTTTGCCGGCAGCGCTGCGGCGGAAGGGGCGCTGAACATCTATAATTGGGGCGACTATACCAGCCCCGAACTGATCAAGAAGTTCGAGGCGGCCAACAACGTCAAGGTGACCATCACCGACTATGATTCCAACGACACCGCGCTCGCCAAGGTGCGCGCCGGCGGGCACGGCTTCGACATCGTGGTGCCGTCCGCCAATTATGTGCCGATCTGGGTGAAGGAAGGCCTGCTGCTGGAAGCCCGGCCGGACCAGATGCCGAACTTCAAGAATCTCGATCCGCGCTGGGTGGATGTCGCCTGGGACAAGGGGCGCCACTACACCGTGCCCTGGCAGTGGGGCCTCACCGGCATCGGCGTCAATAAGAAGGTCTATGGCGGCGACATCAACACCTCGGCCATCTTCCTCGATCCGCCGGCGGCGCTGGTCGGCAAGATCAATGTCGCGCCGGAAATGAACGACGTACTGTTCGCCACCATCAAATATTTCGGCGGAAGCTGGTGCACCAGCGATCGGGATGTTCTGAAAAAGGTGCGTGACAAGCTTGTCGAGGCCAAGCCGAAATGGCTGGCCATGGACTACAGCGTCACCGAAAAGCTGCCGGCCGGCGACTATGCGGCAGTGTATTACTGGAACGGCGCGGTCATGCGCTCGCGGCTGAAGAACCCGGACATCGCCTTCGGCTATCCCAAGGAGGGCTTCCCCTTCTTCATGGACAGCGTCGCCATTCTGAAAGACGCCAAGAATGTCGAGAACGCCAAGGCGTTCATGAACTTCATCATGGACCCGGAAAATGCCGCGATGATCTCGTCCTTCGCCAAATATGCCAATGGCGTCAAGGGCTCCGAGGTCTTTATGCCGCCGGAGATGAAGGACGCGCCGGAACTCGTCGTGCCGGCCCAATTCGAAAAGGCCGGCGAATTCCTCACCGCCTGTCCGCCCGAGGTGAGCGAGCTCTACACCCGCATCTGGACCGACGTGAACAAATAGCCGATGCCTGTCCTTCCCCTCTCCCGCTTGCGGGGGAGGTGGCCCGCCGCAGGCGGGTCGGAGGGGGCGGCTGGGGCACGGCGTATCGCTCCCCAGCGCCGCGCTTCCCCCTCCCCAACCCTCCCCTGCACGCGGGAGAGGGAGGAAGAGGCGTTGCAGGATACCTAAGCGATGACGTCTCCGGTTCCCCCGTCCCCCGCCAGCCGCTGGCCGCTGGGCGTGGAGAGCGACCGCGAAGTCGCCGCGGTCCTGCTGCTGTCCGCTGTCGGCGGCGCGGTCATCGCGCTTCTGGTCGCCGGGGTTCACGATCTGGTCGGCGTGCTGCAAACCGGCTTGTTCGGCGTGGCCGTGGACACCGCAGACGGTGCCGGCATCCCGGCCTGGCGGCGCCTCGCGGTGCCGCTGCTCGGCGCGCTGGTGCTGGGGTTGGTGCTGGTGTGGCTGGAGCGACACCGGCGCCTTGCCATCGTCGACCCGCTGGAAGCCAACGCCATGGAGGGCGGCCGCATGTCGGGCAGCGGCACGGCGACCTTCGTGCTGCTGTCGACGCTTTCGGTCTCCATCGGTGGCTCGGTCGGCTTCGAGGCGGCGATGACGCAGCTCGGCGCCGGCCTGCTCTCGGTCGCCGGGCAGCGCTTGAAGCTGCCGCGCCGGGCGCTGCGATGCCTGGTCGCCTGCGGCACCAGCGCCGGCATCGCCGCCATGTTCGATGCCCCGCTCACCGGCACGCTCTATGCGCTGGAACTGGTGGTCGGCGGCTATGCGGTGCGGGCGCTGCTGCCGACGCTGCTGGCGGCGGCGGTGGCGGTTTTGGTGACCCATTACGTCGTCGCCGCCGCGCCGGTGTTCGTGATGTCCGGCTTCGGCGCGTCGCACGCCTGGCATTATCCGGCGGGCATCGGCATCGGTGTTGCCGGGGCGCTGATCGCAATTGTCATCATGCGCGGCGCCACTCTGAGCGAGGCCCTGCTGGCGCGCAGCCGCGTCCCCAAGATGCTGCGCCCGGCCGCGGGCGGCCTGGTGCTGGGCCTGCTGGCGGTGCTGGATTGGCAGGTGCTCGGCCCCGGCCATGCGGGCCTGCGCGAATTGATCGCCGCCCCGCCGCCCGGTGCGCTGGCGCTGGCCGGGCTGCTGCTCTTGAAGCTGGCGGCCTCCGTCGTCTGTGTCGGCTCGGGGTTTCGCGGCGGTCTGTTCTCGGCGTCGCTGTTCATCGGCGCCCTGTTCGGCGCGCTGGTCCATGTCGCGGTGGTGGTGCCGCTGGCCGGGCCGTCGGCCAGCCTGGCGCTGACCATGGCCGCGGGCATGGCGACGGTGTGTGCCGCCGTGCTGGGCACGCCGCTCGCCATCATGCTGCTAGTTCTCGAAACCACCGGCCTCCAAATCGGCATCGTCGCGGTGGCGCTCGGCGTCGTGGTCTCGGTGCATGTGACCCGGCGGCTGTTCGGCTATTCCTTCTCCACCTGGAAGTTCCATGTCCACGGCCAGGACCTGTCCGGCCCGCGCGATGTCGGGCGCCTGCGCCACCTCACCTTCGCCGACGCGCCGCTGACCGACCCGCTGCGCGTTGCCGGCGATGCCAGGATCGGCGCGACAGCCGCCGCCCTGCCGCCGGGAAGCGAGATCGAAGCGCCTCTGGCCGTGGTCAACCCGATGGACGTCTTCCTCGGCTTCGTCCGGCGCGAGCATCTGGCGGCGGCGGCGGCCGTCACACCGGACCTGCCGGTGGCGATGATTGCCGAAGCGCCGGATGCCGTACGCGTGCGGGTGGACGAGGCGCTGGCCGGCCATATCGATGTCGCGGGCGTTGCCGGCGGGTGGTTCGCGGTGGTTGACGCCGAGAACCGGCTGGTCGGCTTTGCCGCAGAGGCCGGCGTGCTGCACCGCTATCTCGCCGAGCTTCAGGCCGCCGACCGCGACGACACGGCTCTGTTCGGCGCGCGGCTTGCGGGGGAGCGCTGAGCGCCAAAAAAAAGGGGCCGCTCACGCAAGGCGGAGCGGCCCAAGTCTAGGGAGGAAACGCCCAAGGAGGGCAGTACGAAGCAACGCCAATCGCTTCGTACCGCGCCAAGATGGCCGTGAATCGGCTTGCGCTCAATGCCGCGCCACGCATAGCGGCTGTGCATATGGCGCAGCGTCAACCTGTCGCGCGCTGGCGGACCGGCTTCGCACACCCGCGAGGATCGATCTTTCTCCGCGCCAAGTGCGCCGCGCGGGCGCATAGTCGCCGGCGCGCTTTAGCGCGGGAGAAGCAAAAATGAACCAAAACGCCAAGCGAAATCTCTTTCTATCGTGTGCCGCCGTGCTGTTGTCAGTACCTGCGGCGCTCATGGGTGGAGGCCGGCCGGTTCAGGCCGCAGACGCCAAGCCGAACATTATCGTCATCATGGGCGACGACATCGGTTGGTCCAATATCGGCGTCTATAATCAGGGCATCATGGCAGGTCGCACCCCCAATCTGGACCGCTTGGCCCAGGAAGGCATGCGCTTCACCGACTATTACGCCGAAGCAAGCTGCACGGCGGGCCGTGCCAACTTCATCACCGGCGAACTGCCGATCCGCACCGGCCTGACCACGGTCGGGCAGGCCGGCTCGCCGCTCGGCATTCCCGCCGAGGCCGTCACCATTGCCCAGGTGCTCAAGGCCGAAGGCTACGCCACCGGCCAGTTCGGCAAGAACCATCTCGGCGACCTCAACAAATTCCTGCCGACGGTGCACGGCTTCGACGAGTTCTTCGGCTATCTCTACCATCTCGATGCGATGGAAGACCCGGCGCATCCAAATTACCCGCAGGCGCTGAAGGATGTGGTCGGCCCGCGCAACATGGTGCATGCCTGGGCCACCGCGGTGGACGATCCGACCGAGCAGCCGCGCTGGGGCAGGATCGGCAAGCAGAAGATCGAAGATGCCGGCACGCTTTATCCCGAGCGGATGAAGACGGTGGACGACGAGATCCTCGCCAAGACCCTGACGTTCATCGACAAGGCGCGTGCCGACAGCAAGCCGTTCTTCGTGTGGCTGAACCCCACCCGCATGCATGTCGTGACCCATCTGTCCGACAAGTACGAAGGGCTGCGCAACGCCGAGAACGGCTGGAGCGAGCAGGAAGCCGGCATGGCCCAGCTCGACGATGTGGTCGGCTCGGTGATAAAGTACCTCAACGACAATGGCGTCGACGACAACACCATCGTCGTCTTCACCACGGACAATGGCGCGGAAAACTTCACCTGGCCCGATGGCGGGCAGACCCCATTCGCCGGCGGCAAGGGCACCGCACTCGAAGGCGGCTTCCGCGTTCCCGCGATCGTGCGCTGGCCCGGCAAGGTTCCCGCCGGAAAGGTGGAGAACGGCATCGTCTCCGGCCTCGACTGGTTTCCCACCCTGGTCGCCGCCGCCGGCAACACCAACATCGCTGGCGAACTGCTGCAGGGCAAGAAAGTCGGCGACGACACCTTCAAGGTGCATCTCGACGGCTACAACCAGCTTGATCTGATCACCGGGAAGGGCCCTTCGAAGCGGCACGAGATCTTCTATCTCACCGAATCGACGCTCAGCGCGGTGCGCATCGACGACTACAAGTACCGCTTCACCGACCAGCCGGGCGGCTGGTTGGGCGCGACGCAGAAGGTGGACTGGCCGATCCTGGTCAATCTCCGGCTCGACCCTTTCGAGCGCACCGGCATGCCCAACGGCGCGAACGGCTCGCTCGCCTATTACAACTGGTTCGCCTACCAGTTCTGGCGGTTCGTCTTCGTGCAGCAGGAAGTGGCCAAGGCCGCGCAGAGCTTCATCACGTTTCCGCCGATGCAGCAGGGCGGCAGCTTCAATATGGAAGCGGTCAAGGTGCAGATCGAAAAGGCGATCGCAGCCCAGAAGTGACGATTGCCGGTCGGCTCGTGGCGGCCTCGTCCGCCGCGAGCCGGATGGAATACCCTAGCGGCCGAGCAGCAGACGCAGGTCGATCGCGTCGGCAATCGCCGCATTGCCCCGGTCGCTGGCGTGCAGATGGTCGCCGGAATCGAATTCTGGGTGAAGGCGTCGGGGGTGCTCGGGGTCGCGCAGCACGGCATCCAGATCGACCAGGGCGTCGAACACGCCGTCCGCGCGCAGGCGTTCATTGACCTGCTGGCGAACCCGGTCCTTGTCCGGCGTGTAATAGCCCTCGAACGGCGTGCCCTTGAGCGCACCTTCGAAGGGCGTCAGGGTGGCACCAAGGATGCGGATGTTGCGGGCACGGGCCAGGGCGGCAAGCTGCCGATAGCCGTCGATCAATTGGTCCGCGCTCGGCGTGGCGATATCTGGCGCGAAGGCGTGGCCCGGCCAGCTGATATCGTTGATGCCGATCAGCACCACCACCGCCGCCACGCCGGGCAGGCTGGCGACATCGCGGTCGAAACGCGCCAGCGCGCTCTCGCCCATGCGGGGTGCCAGCAGGCGGTTGCCGGATATGCCGGCATTCACCACCGCAATGCCCTGCGGCGCCAGCCTGGCGGCGAGGAAGTCGGGCCAGCGGCGATTGGCGTCGAGGGTGGAGGCGGCGCCGTCGGTGATGGAATCACCGAAGGCGACGATTGTGGCGGTCTGCGCCGGTGCCTCCACCAGCACGCCGCTGAGCGCGATGCGGGTGGTGGTGGTCGATTCCGGCTCCAAATCGGTCTTCACCGTGGCATTGCCGGCCGCGATGTACGCGGTCTGCCCGCCGTCCCAATGGAAGGTGGACACCGCCGTCGGCTGCGGCACGAACAGGCTGACGGCGAGTTCAGACAGAGCCGGCGCGTCGATCTCCACCGGATCGCTGATCACGCTGGTGCCTGGCAGCAGCGTGGTTGACGGCTGGCCGCCGAAGGTCGCCGCCTTTAGCGAGTCTTCCGCGACGCCGGCTTTCGTGCCGGCGCGCGCCACGCTCGCGGCGCCGATCCTCACCGGCGTGTCGCCGTAGCGGTTCGACAGCACGAGGCGCAGGCGCGTGCCGCCGAGGCTGAGCCGCACGCGCTGGCGGACGGTCTGGTTCCACAGCGTCGGCGGCGCCAGAACGGGCAGTGGAAAGTCGCCCTCCCAGCGCGGCTGCGGGCTGGCGATCCAGGATGCGATCCAGCCGGTGGCCGCAGACTCTTGGGTCCGCGCGGCGGCCGGAAGAAGCAGCAGCGCGACGGCGAGCATAGTGCGCGCAAGCACGCGAGCGATCCTGTCGGTGAAGCGATGCATGGGCCGAGATTCCCGTGGGAAGGACCGGAACCGTAGGGGCAGGAGCTGTGCGCGGAAATTGCGTACGCCGTCATAGCGATTGTGACGAAAATTCATCGAGCGCGGGTGTAGCCTGGCGTGCGGTTCCAGCCGGCGCAGACCGGCATGCACCCCGCGGGAGGAAGGCAGGGATGATCAATCGCGCCGGCGAGATGGAGGCGTTCGTCCGTGCGGTGGAGCTGGGCAGCTTTTCGGCGGCCGCCCGCAGCCTCCAGCTCACGCCGTCCGCCATCAGCAAGCTGTTCACCCGGCTGGAGGACCGGCTTGGGGTGCGGCTGGCGCTGCGCTCCGCGCGCGGCCTGCAACTGACGCCGGAGGGCGAGGCCTTCTTCGACCGCGCCGCCCGCATCGTCGGCGACATCGACGAGGCCGAGCGTACCGTCTCCTCCGGTGCCGACCAGCCGCGCGGGCCGCTGCGGGTGAATGCCAATATCCCGTTCGCCACCCATTGCGTCATCCCGCTGATCCCGACCTTTCTGGCGCGCTATCCGGGCGTGACGCTGGACCTTTCGCTGACGGATTTCATGGTGGATCTGGTCGGCGAGCGGGCGGACGTCGCCATCCGCACCGGGGCGCTGCGCGATTCCAGCCTGAAGGCGCGCAAGCTGGTGGAAAGTCGGCGCGTGGTGGTGGCTGCACCCGCCTATCTCGCACGTCACGGCGCGCCTGAGGTGCCCGACGATCTCGCCCGGCACAATTGCCTCAACTTCAACTTCCGCCGCGGCCTCGACGAATGGCCGTTCCTGGAAGCGCCGGCCGGCCGGGCGGTGCGCACCTTGCCGGTGACCGGCAACATGAAAGCCAACAACGGCGAGACTATGCGGCTGCTCGCTTTGGCCGGCGTCGGCCTCGCCCGGCTGTCGCGCTTCCATGTCGGGCACGACCTTGCCGAGGGGCGGCTCACGGCGGTGATGGAGGCCTATAATCCCGGCGATGTCGAACCGGTGCACGCAGTCTATATCGGCCACGAGCACCTTTCGAACCGCATTCGCGCCTTCGTCGATTTCCTTGCCGAACAGCTGGCACGGCGCCCTCATTCCGCCGCGTCGTAGGACGGATAGTCGTCATAGCCCCTGGCGCCGCCGCCGAAGAAGGTCTTCGGGTCCGGCGAGTTCAGCGGCAGACCTTCCGCGATGCGCCGCGGCAGATCGGGATTGGCGAGAAATGGGCGGCCAAAGGTGACGAGATCGGCCAGTCCCGCGGCCAGCAGCGCCTCGCCGCGTTCGGGCGTATAGCGGCCGGCGACGATGATGGTGCCGGGAAAGCGCTGCCGCAGCGCCTGCCGGTAGTCGAGCGGCACCACCGGCGCGTCGTCCCAGTCCGCCTCGGCGATGTGGAGGTAGGCGATGCCGGCCTCAGAGAGCGCCTGCGCGGCCAGCAGGCTGGTTGCCACCATCTCCGGGTCTTCCATGTCCTGCAAGGTGACGTGCGGCGAGAGCCGGACGCCGACCCGCTCCGCCCCGGCTTCGGCCGCCACCGCGGCCACCACCTCGCGCAGAAAGCGCAGCCGCGCCTGCGGCGAGCCGCCATAGGCGTCGGTGCGCTGGTTGCTGTTGGCGCGAAGAAACTGGTCGATCAGATAGCCGTTGGCGCCGTGCAACTCGACGCCGTCGAAACCCGCCGAGAGCGCCAGAGCCGTCGCGCGGCGATAGTCATCGACCACGCCGGCAACCTCGTAGGTCTCCAGCGCGCGCGGCGTGCCGCAGTCGAGAAAGCGCGGGGCGCCGTCAGCGGGGTCGATGACATAGACCCGCACGCCCTTCGGCGCGAGCGCGGATGGCGCTACCGGCGCAAGCCCACCCGGCTGAAGGCTGGGGTGCGAGACGCGGCCGACATGCCAGAGCTGGAGAAAAATCCGCCCGCCGGCGTCATGCACCGCCTCGCTCACCAGCCGCCAGCCGTCGCGCTGGGCGGCGGAGTAGATGCCGGGCGTCGAGGCATAGCCCTGTCCCTGCTGCGAGATTTGCGTCGCCTCGGTGACGATCAGCCCGGCGCTGGCGCGCTGGGCGTAATAGCGGGCATTGAGTTCGGTCGGCACGTCGCCCGGCTGCGCGGTGCGCGATCGGGTCATCGGCGCCATCACCAGCCGGTTCGGCAGGCTGAGCGGACCGAGCCGCCACGGCGAGAACAGGGTGGTCAGCGGTGCGTTCATCATGGGTCCTCAGAGCCGGATCGGGGTGTTGCGGTCGAAGGAGTGGCGTTCGCGGCGCACATGGTCGGGAATCGGCAGCGGCGGATTGGCGCTCGCCAGGAATTCGACGGTGGTGAAGACGAGTTCGGTGTCGCCGCTATTGGCGAGGTCGTGCACCATGAAGGCGCCGGGCGCGAACGTCAGGTGCCGGGTGAGACCCGGCTCGTAGACGCTCTCCGTGGTCTGCCCTTCGCCAAAGTGCGAGACCGCCCGTCCGGCGGAAAGCGCGGTCCAGAAATAGTCCAGCACATGGCGATGAAAGCCGATGCGCTCGCCCGGCCGCAGCCGCAGCGACCACACCCGCACCCGCTCGGTCTCCGAGACCAGCACATGGCCGACGCAGCCATTGAGCTGATTGGCTTCGAACTCCGCCCGCAGCGCGGGTCCCCATTCCGCCGGCGCGGCGATGAGCCGGTCCGCCGGCCGCGTGTTGGCAGATGCGCGTAGTGACATGGGCTTGTCCTTTCAAACCACCGGAATGACGCCGCCGTCGATGCCGAACTCCTCGCCGCTGATGAAGGCGGCGTGATCGCTGGCGAGAAAGCCCACCAGCGCCGCCACCTCTTCCGGCCGGCCGAGGCGGCCGGCGGGCAAGCGCGACTGCGCCAGGAACAGCGCGACCGCTTCCTCGCGGCCCGAGCCGTAGCTGGCGGCGAGCGAATCCAGAAAGCCGCCGGGCCGGTCCCACAGTGCGGTGCGGATATGGGCGGGCGAGACCACGTTCGAGCGCACGCCCTTCGGCGTGAACTCGCGGGCGAGGCACTTGGAGAGCATCCGCACCGCGGCCTTGGAGACGCTGTAGTCCGGCAGCAGCGGGTGCGGCATGCGGCCGGCTTCCGAGCCGCAATGGATCAGCACGCCGCGCCCGCGCGCCAGCATCGGCCCGAGCACGGCACGGCTGGTGCGCACATAGCCCATCAGATTGAGCCCCAAAGTGCGTTCCCAATCGGCGTCCGAGGCGTCAAGGAAGCTGTCGCGGGCAGCGGCGACGCCGGCATTGTTGAACAGGATGTCGATGGCGCCGAACCGCGCCAGTGCCGTCCGCGCCAGCCGCGCGCCGGAATCCGGCTCGCGCAGATCGAGCCTCACCGCTTCGATCTGCGCGGCCGGCCCGAGGCCGACGAAGGCCTCCGGATCGAGGTCGGCGCCGACCACCAAGGCCCCCTCCGCCACCAGCAGCCGCGCGGCTTCCAAGCCGATGCCGGCCCCGGCGCCGGTGACGATGGCGACCCGGCCGGCAAGACCGAGCTCAAGCCTCCCCGCGCCCGCCGCACTCACGGGATCACCCTTTCCTGCCGGAGCTGGTCGAACAGATCGGTGAAGGAGCGCTCGGTGTCCTGCCAGCCGAGAAAGCCGAGCCGGCGGCTCTTGTTCATGTCGTTGACGCACTCGATCGGCCGGCCCAGATCGGCGTCGGTGTGCCAGGCCGAGGCCAGCCGGTCGAGGCTGTTGGGCTGCAGGCCGTGGGCGGCCACCAGCGCATCCCAGCGCTCGGCGTCACCCTGCATCTGCCGCACCAGCGGCACCGCTTCGCCGGGGTAGGGCGCGGCTTCCAGGCCGAAATAGTCGGCGATGACGCCCCACATCCGCTTCCAGCGGAAAATATCGCCATTGGCGACATTGAAGGCCTCGTTGCGCGCCGCCGGGGTCGTCGCCGCCCAGGCGATGTGACGCGCCAGCAGCCGGGCGTCGGTCACGTCGGCAATGGCGGCGAATTGGGTCGGCGAACCGGGGAACAGGAAAGGCCGGCCGGTCGCCTTGCACAGGCTGGCATAGGCGGCGAGCGTGACGCCGATGTTCATGGCGTTGCCGACCGCATAGCCGACAATGGTGTGCGGCCGGTGCACGCTCCAGCCGAAGCCGTGTCGGGCCGCCGATTCGAAGACGATGTCTTCCTGGACATAGTAGAAATTATCGACCGGCAGCCGGGGCTGGTCTTCGCGGAACGGCGTCTCCGGCGTGTTCCGGGCATACATTTCGAACGGCCCGAGATAATTCTTGGTACCCGTCACCAAGGCCACATGGCGCACGCTGGACCCTGCGTTGGTGACTGCATCGAGCACGTTTTGAACCATCGCCCCGTTGACGCGGCAATTCTCCGTCTCGGTCGGCATACGGGTCCAGGTGCACAGGAAGACGTGGGTGGGGGCGACGTCCGCCAGGGCAGCGCGGGTGGCCGGCGCGTCGAGCACGTCGATGGCGATCGGCTTTACCTGCGACAGGCCCTTGGGCGCGCTACGGGAGATGCCGTGCACCTCCCAGTCGCCCGCGTCGACCAGATGGCGGGCGAGGTTGTTGCCGACGATGCCGGTGGCACCGACGATGAGTGCGCGTTTGTCATGCATGGTGTGTCCTCTTCAGGCAGCACGGGGCCGTCGGCCGGCAAGGGCCGCGGGCGGTGCGGGTTCGATGCGGTGGGGAAGGGCGGATCAGCCCGGTGTGGCCGACCTCCGGCTGTAGTAGCCGACCATGGCGAGGATGACGGCGCCGTAGGCGATCTGCTTGTAAGCCTCGGCGATCTGCATGACGGAGAGCATGCTGGTGATGAGCGTTATCAGCAGCACGCCCGCCACCGTCCCGGCATAGGATCCGCGCCCGCCGAGAATGCTGGTGCCGCCGAGCACCACGGCGGCGATGCCGGGCAGCAGATAGGGATCGCCCATATTCTGGTAGGCTTGGTTGGCATAGCCGGCCAGCAGCATGCCGGCGGTGGCGCTGCACAGGCCGGAGATCACGAAGGCGCCGGCGATCACCCGGCGGGTTTCGATGCCGGAGAGATAGGCGGCGCCTTCGCGGGTGCCGACCGCATAGAGGTAGCGGCCCATCAGCGTCCGGCGCATCAGGAGCACGACGCCGCCGGAGAGCACCAGCCAGACCAGCAGCGCATTGGGGATAACCCCAAAGCTGCGTCCGCCGCCGAGCACGCTCATCATTGCCGATGGCCGGCTGCCCGAGGCATAGAGGCCGGCATAGAACACGCAGATGCCGAGCACGACGATATTCACCGCCAGCGTCCAGATCATCGACGGGATGCGCAGATAGGCGACGCCGATGCCGTTGACGAGGCCGATGCCGGCGCCGATGGCGAGACCGACCAGCACGCCGAATTCGCCCCAGGGTGCACCCCCGGCCAGGGCGGTGAAGGCGGTGGAGAAGGTTGCCGCCGCCGACAGCGTCCACGGCACCGAGAGGTCGATATGGCCGGTCAGTATGACGATCATCGCGCCGATGGCGACGATGCCGAGAAAGGCGCCGCTCTGCAATTGCTGAAGCAGATAGGTCGGCGAGAAGAACTGGTTGTACACGGCGCCGCCGACCAGCAGCAGGGCGGCGAGCACCAGCACCAGGGCGCGGGTCGGGCCGTCCCGCACCAGAGCGCGGGCGAAGGGCGAGGAGCGCGCATTCATCGGAACATCTCCAGCCGGTTGCGGATTTTCAGGAGCCGGATGGCGCCGAGCGCCACCGCCGCCAGCAGCACGGCACCTTCCAGCAGTGGTTGCGCCATGGGGTTGACGCCGGCAAAGAACATCAGGCTGCCGATGGTGCGCAGGATCAGCGCCCCGGCAATGGTGCCGGCGACGCTGCCGGCCCCGCCCATCAGCGAGGTGCCGCCCAGCACCACGGCCGCCACCGAGTTCAATGTGTAGGAGCCACCGATGGCGGGGTCGCCGCTCAGCGTCTGGAAGCCGAGGAACAACCCGCCGAACGCGGCAAACACGCCCGCCAGCACATAAGCGGCGATCTTGGCGCGATCGATCGGCAACCCGGACATATAGGCCGCGCCTTCCGCCGAACCGACCGCAAGCATGCCGCGCCCGAGCCGCGCGGCGCGCACCGGCCCCCACACCAGCCCCACCAGCCCGGCGAGCAGCAGCAGCGAGGCCGGAACACCCGCAATATCGCCGGTGAGCAGGTCGCTCAGTGTCTCGTCCACCGAGCCGCCGGGCGTCGGCTGCACCAGCAGCGCCAGCCCGGAGAATACGGCGCCGGTCGCCAGCGTCGCGACAATCGGCTGGATGCGGGCTTTCACCACGATGAGCCCGTTCGCCGCGCCGCAGGCGGCCCCGCACAGGATCACCGCGGCGACGCCGAACGCGACTTCCGCCGGGCTGCCCTGCACCAGTACCGAGGCGGTGCAGTTCGTCAGCGCCATGATGGCGCCGATCGACAAGTCGATGCCGCGCGACAGTACGACGATGGTCTGTCCGACCGCGACGAAAGCCAGCGCTACGCCCTGGTTGGACCAGGCGGTGAGCACGCCGGTGCTGACGCCGCGCGGGTGGATGGCGAGAAAGCCGGCGAGCAGCACGATGAGCAGCGCCCTGGCCGCCAGCATGCGGGCATTGCGGTGGAGGGCGATGCTCATGCCACTGCCTCCGTGAGAGAGGCCGGACGCGCGGCCGGCGGCGCCGGTCGCAGGTTCAGGGCGGCGGCGAGCAGGTTTTCCTCGGTCAGGTCCTGGCCTTCCAGCCGCGCCGCGACACGGCCGCCATACATCACCAGCACCTGGTCGCACAGGCCGATCAGTTCGTCGTAATCGGTCGAATAGAGCAGGATCGCCACGCCGGAGGCGGCAAGCTCGCGGAACAGCCGGTAGATTTCCTGCTTGGTACCCACATCGATGCCGCGCGTCGGGTCCATCAACAGCAACAGGCGCGGCTCGATGGCGAGCCATTTGGCCAGCACCACCTTCTGCTGGTTGCCGCCGGACAGCGTGCCGACCGGCGCGTCGGCATCCGGCGCCATGATCTGCAGCGTCGCGATCAGCCGGTCGACCAGTGCCCGCTCGGCCGCGCTATCGACGATGCCGCCGCGCGCCAGTCCGTCGAGCGCGGCCATGGCGATGTTGTCGCGGATCGACAGGCCGAGAAACAGCCCCTCGGTCTTGCGATCCTCCGGGATGAGGGCGGTTCGGAAGGGCCGGCGCTTTGCCGCTCGGGGGCTGGCCGGCAAGGCGGCCTGCGTCCCGAAGCGGGCCGTGCCGCCGACCCCGCGCAGCACGCCCGCCAAGGCGAGCAGCAATTCGCGCTGGCCCTGCCCGTCCAATCCGCCCAGCCCGACGATCTCGCCGGGACGAACGGCGAGGCTGACCTGTGTCAGGGCAGGGGGCCAGCCGAGGTCGGCGATGGCGAGATAGGCGGGCGCGGCCGGCGGCCGGGCGGGTTTGGGCGGATAGATCTGCGCGATCGGCCGGCCGATCATCAGCCGGACGATCTCATCATGCGATTTCGAGCCGGCCGAGAAAGTGGCGACATGTTCGCCATTGCGGAACACCGAGCAGGTGTCGGCCAGCGAATCCACCTCGTGCATGCGGTGCGAGATGAACAGCACGCAGGTGCCCTCCTCACGCAGCCGGCGCAGCAGCGCCATCACCTTGGCGGCATCCTCCGCGGTCAGCGCCGAGGTGGCCTCATCCAGGATCAGCACCCGCGGCCGGCGCACCACCGCCTTGGCGATCTCCACCAATTGGCGTTTGGAGAGCGGCAGGTCCGCGCAGCTTGTGCGCACATCCAGGCCATCGGCACAGCCGATCTCGGCCAGCACCGCGCGCGCCGCACGCCGCTCGGCGCGCCGGTCGATCAGCCCGAGGCGGCTGCGGGGCGGATCGGCGAGGCAGATGTTTTCCGCCGCGCTCAGGTCCGGCACGATCGACAGTTCCTGAAAGATGCAGGCGATGCCGTTCGCCAGCGCATCCGCCGGCCTGCGGAGGTCGAGCGGCTCACCGGCAAGCCGTACTGTGCCGCTGTCGGCGCGCACCACGCCGGCGAGGATCTTCATCAAGGTGCTCTTGCCGGCGCCGTTCTCGCCGAGAATGGCGTGGATCGACCCGCGCCGCGCCCGGAAGCACAGCTTGTTGAGCGCGGCCACCCCGCCATAGCGCTTGGTGACGTCGTCGAGTTGCAGAAAGTCCGCCTGGTCCAACATGCCGAATTCTCCCAAAGGCCGGATCGATAGGCGCGGTGGAAGGATCAATTGTTGTCGGGCGTCTGGCGGATGAGTTCTTCGGGCGCAAACACCATGTCCTTGCCGCAGACGGCGTAGCCGGAGACGGTCTCATAGGTGTCGGGCATGCCGGGGAAGTAGTTGATGCCCGGCTTCATGTCGGCGGTGCGCACGTTCGGCGTCGGCAGATTGACGAGGCCGGGCAGCGTCTCGCCCTTCAAGAGGGCAATGGCCGCCTTGACCGCAACCGGGCCCTGGCCGGGCGAGGTGGAAACCGAAATGCCGGGAATGCGGTTCTCGGCCAGTGCCCGGACGAAGCCGTTCTCGGCATCGCCGCCCACCGGGATTTTTGAGTGGCCGGCGGCGGCGAGGGCATTGGTCACGCCGCGGCAGCCGTGCTGGCACACCACGGCCTCGAAGCGGCCATGCACGGCGATGGCGTCCGAGACCACCTTCTGCACCGTTCCTGTGTCCCAATTGCCGACCACCTCGACCACCTTGATGTCCGGGTAGGTCTCGATGACGTTTCGGAAGCCAAGATGGCGGTCGCGATCGGTGGAATTGCCGGGAATGCCGCGCACTTCGAGCACGGTGCCCTTCTTCTCCGGCATCTGGTCCACCACCGCCTGGGTCTTGATGGCGCCTTCGAACTCCACCCATTCCGGGGTGATGCGCAGCACGTCCGGGCTGTCCACCGGATTGTCGAACGAGACCAGCACCGTGCCGGCCTTCTTCGCCCGCCTGATCACGGCGTCGAAGGCCTTGGGATTGACCGCGATGAAGGCGACGGCGTCGAAGCCGGCCTGGATGAAATTGTCGATGGCGGCGATCTGTGCGGCGACATCCGGGCCGGTGCTGACGATCTTCAGCTCGGCGATGTCCCGGGCATTGTCCGGCCGTCCCGCCCAGGCCTTGACCGACTGGATCATCTGCATGCGCCAGGGAATGCCGGTGTGCCCGTTGGCGAGCGCGATGCGGTAGGGGCCGCTGCGCGGCTCATAGCGGATCGTGGCGGTGGAGCCGGCGGCCGGCTTGTAGCAATCCGGCAGGAAGGACGCCGCGGGCGCCGCCCCCGCCGTGCCGGCCGACAGCAGCGCAGCGAGGCCGATGGCGGCCAGCGTGCGGTTCGCGATGCATGTGGTGTGAAGCATGGTCGTTTCCCCTCGATACAGAACCGCTCGTTTCGCCGCATGGCTGCGGTGTTGGCGTCGAGCTTCGGTCCGGCGGGTCGGCATGGCCGCGCGCCGTCTCTGGATGAGGGAATGATGCTCAAGCGCGCGGCATGCCGATATCCGGCTGCCGAGCACACCGATTGTGAGTTGGTTTCACACGCGCCGCAGCGGCGCGCATCTACGCCTTGCGTTGCAGCGCGGCGAAGCTGAAGGCTTCAATCGGCAGGGCTGTGCCGCCATCCGCGGCGAGGTCCGCCAGAATCTCGCCGACGACGCTGGCGAATTTGTAGCCATGGCCCGAGCAGGGCGAGGCGACCACGATGTTGGGCTCACCCGGCAGCCGGTCCAGCAGGAAGTCCTCGCCCGGCAGCATGGTGTAGCGGCAGGTGGTGGCGGCCCGGCGCGGCCCGGCGCCGAGCGGCAGGCGCCGGGCGATGAAATCGTCGAGCAAAGCGAGGTCGGCCTCGTTCACCGGCGCGTTCGGCAGATCGGGATCGCCGATCGATTCGCGAAAATGGGCGTGCTTGCCGATTTTCACGCCGGCCGCGTCGAGATCGGGAAAGCCGAAGAAGGACCCGGCGGCGCCGGCGTCGCGCAGAAACACCGGCATGGTGCCGAGCGCCGTGGCCCGCGCATCCTTCGGCGCGTACCAGGCGACCACCTGGCGGATCGGCGTGGCGAGGGCTGCGAGCTGCGGGACAAGCTGGCCGATCCACGGCCCCGTGGCCACGACGACACGCCGCACCCGCACGCTCTCGGTGCCCAAAGCGAGGGTGACCCCGGCATCGTCCGGCGCGACCGCCGTCACCCGGTCCGGCGCCCGCACCGTGGCGCCATGGCGCCGCGCCAGCGCGAGATGGGCCAGCACGGCCGCTTCGGGCCGCAGAAAGCCGCCCTGCGCCTCGAACACCGCGATCTCGTCGCCGTCCAGCGCGAAGGCCGGATAGCGCTCCGCCATGGCGGCGGGGTCGAGCACCTCGTGCTCAAGATCATAGGCGCGGCACGAGGCCAGCGTGCCGGAAACGATCGGGCTGTCCGGCCGGCCGATCTGCAGCACGCCGGTGATGGTGAGCACATCCGCGCCGGTCTCGCGCTCCAGCGCGCGCCAAAGCTCGTAGGCGCGGCGCAGCAGCGGCACGTAGCTCGGGTCTTCGAAATAGCCGAGCCGGATGATGCGGCTGTCGCCGTGGGACGAACTCAAGGCATGTGCCGGCGAAAATGCCTCGAAACCGACGGTCTTCAGCCCGCGCATGGACAGATGCGCCAACGCCGCGCTGCCCATGGCGCCGAGGCCGATTACCGCGACATCGAAATCGAGAGGTATCATGACGGTCTCGTTGCTTCGTCTGGGCTATTCGGCGCGGCCGGCAGGGTCGCGCGCGGTCCGATTTGTCGCAAGGCCCTTGCGCGTGGTGCCGCATTGGCATGAAACTTGGAGCGTATCCAGGGACATCGAAGGGAGCCTTGCCATGTCGCGTATCATCCGGTCCTTGAATAAGTGGCGACAGGGCCGCACAGGGCTCGAAAACCATATTATCGACGAACTGCTCGACGGCACGCTGGACCGGCGCGCTTTCCTGCGCCACGGCAGCCGCATCGGCCTATCCGCGGCGGTGATGGCCGGCGTGCTGCAGGGTGCCGGCTTCGAGCCGGTGGGCCGCGCGCTGGCGCAAGGCAAGCCGGGCGGCACCATACGCGTCGCGCAGATCACGCCGTCGGGCGCCATCGAGCCGGTGTCGGTCGCCGACCAGGGCGGCCTGCTGCCCTTGCAGATGGCCGGCGACTTCCTGGTGATGGACGGGGCGGACCTGAAGCTGCGGCCGATGCTGGCCACCTCCTGGAAGCCGAACGAGGACGGCAGCGTCTGGACCTTCACTTTGCGCCCCGGCGTGAAGTTCCATGACGGGCGCATCATGAAGGCGGACGATGTCGTCGCCTCCATCGACCGGCTGGCGGACCCCGCCAACGGCTCCAACGCGCTGTCTGCCTTCAAGGGCGTGCTGTCCAAGGGCGGCACCACCAAGGTCGACGACCTCACCGTGCGCTTCACCCTCGACGCACCGAACGGCAATTTTCCCTATTACGTCTCCACCGACAATTACAACGCCATCATCCTGCCGGCCGACTACAAGGGCGATTTCGAGCAGACCTTCAACGGCACCGGCCCGTTCAAGATCGAGAAATTCACCCCGAAGGTTGGCGCCAGCTTCGTGCGCAACCCGGACTATTGGGGCGGCCCGGTGCTGCCGGATCGCGTCGAGCTGAACTTCTACAATGATCTGCAGCCGCAGGTGCTGGCGCTGCTCGGCGGGCAGATCGACCTGGTGCAGCAGGTTTCGGTGCAGGGCGGGCAGAGCCTGTTCGACAACCCGGCGGTGACCATTCTGCGCCTCAAGTCGAACGCCCACCGCCAGATCCACATGAAGAACAAGGGTGCCTTCGCCGACAAGCGGGTGCGCCAGGCCATGGCGCTGACGCTGGACCGGCCGGCGATCGTCAAGGGCCTGTTCCGCGGCCTCGCCGACCTCGGCAATGACAGCCCGTTCGCGCCGGTGTTCCCGTCGACCGACACCTCGGTGCCGCAGCGCGTCAAGGATATCCCCAAGGCCAAGGCGCTGATGGCGGCGGCCGGGGTGGCCGGCGGTTTCGATGTGACCTTCACCACCATGCAGATGCAGGAACTGCCGACGCTCGCCACGCTGATCCGCAATGCCGGTGCCGAGATCGGCATCAAGGTCACGCTGAAGATCGAGGATGTCGGCGCCTATTATGGCGACGCCGTGCCGGGCAAGTCGGATTGGCTGGATTCGGAATTCGGCATGACCGATTACGGCCACCGCGGCACGCCCAACGTCTTCCTCGCCGCACCGCTGCTGAGCACCGGCACCTGGAATTCGGCGGAGTTCAAGAACCCCACCTACGACAAGATGGTGGCGTCCTACATCGCCGCGCTCGACCCCGCCGAGCAGAAGAAGCAGGCCGGCGCGATCCAGACCCTGCTGCTCGACGAGACGCCGATCATCTTCCCGTATTTCTACGATTATCTGACCGCCACCTCGGCAAAGCTGACCGGCGTGGAGGCGACTGCCATGGGCCAGATGTTCCTCAACAAGGCCTCGCTCGCCTGAGCCGCGCCGGTGGGCAACGCGCTCGGCCGCTTTCTCGCCAGACGGCTCGCCTTGAGCCTTCTGACGCTGTGGCTGCTCAGCGTCGTGGTGTTCTTCGGTTGCCAGGTCCTCCCGGGCGATCCCGCCCGGGCGATCCTCGGGCCGCTGGCCGACCCGCGTGCGGTGGCGGCGCTGAACGAGCGGCTCGGCGCCGACCGGCCGCCGGTCGAGGTCTATCTGTCCTGGATCGGCGGCCTCGTCACCGGCGACATGGGCCAGTCCTACGCCTACCGCGCGCCGGTGGCGCCCTTCATCGGCAATGCGCTGGTCAATTCGCTGAAACTGGCGGCCATGGTGTTCGCCATCGTGGTGCCGCTGGGCATCGGCGCCGGCGTGCTGGCCGCACTGCGGGCGGGCCGCCCGCTCGACCGCATCATCAGTGTCGCCGGGCTGTCGCTGACGGTGATTCCTGAGTTCGTCTCCTCGATCGTGCTGATCCTGGTCTTCGCCGTGCTGCTGCGCTGGCTGCCGCTCTCCGCCACCTGGCCGGCGGGCAGCGGGCCGCTGGTGCAGATGCAGCATCTCATCCTGCCGGCGCTGCCCCTGGTCATCGTGCTGTTCGGCTACATCGCCCGCATGACCCGCGCCGGCATGGTGGAGGCGCTGGCCGCCGACTACACCCGCAC
>JBGGNI010000007.1:0-17458 GCA_041287585.1 Xanthobacteraceae bacterium | reverse complement strand
GCTTGGCACGCCCATTGCATTCATATTTGCATGCAATTTGCGGCGGGCACATGACCAGCGGTCTCATCGACGGACGAAGCATCAGCAAGGTCTACGCGACCGCCACCGGTCCGCTGGTGGCGCTCGACAATGTGTCCTTCGACATCCGCGAGGGCGAATTCATCTCGCTGGTCGGCCCGTCCGGCTGCGGCAAGTCCACCTTGCTGTCCATTCTCGGCGGGCTGGAGGACGCCTCCAGCGGCACGCTGGTGCTCGCCGGCAAGCATCATGACGCGCCGCGGCCCGACCTCGGCATGATGTTCCAGACTTCGGTGCTGTTTCCCTGGCGCACGGTGCGCGAGAATGTGCGCCTGCCCGGCATCATCCTCGGCCTCGACCGCAAGCAGCAGGCTGCGCGCGCCGAAGAGTTGCTGGACATGGTCGGCCTCAAAGGCTTCGGCGAGCGCTATCCGGGCGAACTGTCCGGCGGCATGCGCCAGCGCGTGGCGCTCGCCCGCCTGCTGGCGCACGACCCGCGCGTGCTGCTGATGGACGAGCCGTTCGGCGCGCTCGACGAATTCACCCGCGAGACGATGAATCTCGAACTGCTGCGCATTTGGGAGAAGACCGGCAAGACCGTGGTCTTCGTCACCCACAATATCGGCGAGGCGGTGTTCCTGTCGGACCGCATCTTCGTGATGACGCCGCGTCCCGGCCGGCTGGAAGGCATCGTCGAGGTGGATCTGCCGCGCCCGCGCACCACCGAATCGATGCGCGACCCGCGCTTCGGCGACCATGTCTTCGCCATTCGCCGCATGCTCGGCGTCGACCATTGAACCGCCGGAGCACCCTGTGATGAGCATCGCCGAGGCGTCCGCCGCCATTCCGCACGCACCCGCGATCGACAGCCGCATCGAGCGCTTCATCATCGAGGAGCGCCGTCGGCAGAAGCGCAAGGCGCTGACCAACCGGTTGCTCGCCACCGGCTTCGGGCTGCTGGTGCTGCTGATCTGGCACGTCTCGACGCGTTACGGGCTGGTTCACGCGCTGATCATCCCTTCGCCCTCCGACACCTTCTTCGCCACCATCCGGGTGATGGGCGCCGATTATTTCTGGCCGAATGTCGCGGTGACGCTGCAGGAAATCCTCTGGGGGTTTCTCATCGGGCTCGCCAGCGGCGTGCTGCTCGGCGTCGGCGTCGCCATGTTCGATACGGTGCGGGCCACCATCTACCCCTATCTCGTCGCCCTCCAGGCGCCGCCCAAGATCGTGCTGGCGCCGATCTTCATCACCTGGTTCGGCTTCGACCAGGCCTCGAAGATCGCCATCGCCGTGGTGATGTGCTTCTTCCCGATGTTCCTCAACACCCTAACCGGCCTGTCCTCGGTGGATCCGAACGCGGTGAAGCTGATGCGCTCGCTCACCGCCGGGCGGTGGAAGACCTTCCGCTATCTGCTGCTGCCCAATGCGCTGCCGATCATGATGGCCGGCGTGAAGCTGTGCTGGACGCTGGCGGTGCTCGGCGTGATCGTCGGCGAGTTCGTCGGCGCCTCGGCCGGCATCGGCTATCTCATCTACGCGATGAACTTCCAGCTCGATATTTCGGGCGTGTTCTCGCTCATCATCCTGCTCTCCCTGTTCACGCTGGTGATCTACCAGCTCATCGAATGGCTGGAGAGCCGCATCATCTTCTGGAAGCAGCTTTAAGTCTTTGAACCCTGCTTTCGGGCTCTGTCCTCTTTTTCAAATCCGGCCAAGGAGACATCAAACATGACCGTGCGGTGCGTGCTGAAAAAAGGTCTGGCAGGTCTCGGCCTGTCCTTGCTGCTCACGGGCCCGGCCCCGGCGCAAGGGCTGGTGAAGTTCAACGGCGTCACCGCCCAGGGCGGCCCGACGGCGCAGATGTTCCCGGTCTTCGTCGCCATGGAGAAGGGCTTCTACAAGGCCGAGGGGCTCGACGTCACCCTCAACTACTCCAAGGGCTCGTCGGATGCGGCCCGCCAGCTTGCGGCCGGCAATGCGGAATGGGGCATCTTCTCCTCCGCCGCCACCATGCAGACCGTGCAGCGGGGCTTCCCGCTCAAGGCCATCATGCAGATCTACTACCCCGACACGTTCGATGTCGTGGTGCCGGCGGACAGCCCAGTGAAGACCATGGCCGACATGAAGGGCAAGATCATCGGCGTGTCCGACCTTGCCGGCGGCGAAGTGCCGATGACCCGCGCCTCCATCGTCGAGGCCGGCCTCAAGGAAGGCCGCGACGTGCGCCTGGTCATCGCCGGCGAGGGCGACCCCACCACCGTCCGCTCCTTCAAGGAAGGCCGCATCCAGGCCTATGCCGGCGCCAAGCGCGATCTGCTGCTGCTTCCGGCGCAGGGCATCGCCACCCGCTCCATCACCCCGGCGGCGATCGCGGCGTTTCCGGGCGACGCGCTGCTGGTGCGCAAGGAGACCTTCGAGAAGAACCCGGAGCTGCTGGTCAAGTTCGTGCGGGCGACGCTGAAGGGCTGGGCCTGGGGCATGGCCAATTCCGCGGCAACCTTCGACCTGCTGAAGACCAAATACGCCGCCGCCTCGCTCGGCAATAATCCGGTGGCGCCGCAATTCTGGGAGCTGGTGAAGACCTACTACACCGCGCCCGCGAGCGTGACCAAGCACGGCACGCTGCCGCCGGCCGGCTGGAAGGTCTATATGGACTATCTCCAACTCGGCGAAGGCGAGCAGAAGGCGCTCGCCGGCCCGGTCGACCTCAGCGCCGTGCTGACCGACGAGATCGTGCTCAAGGCCTGGGACGGGCTCGACATCGAAGCCGCCAAAAAGCCCTGAACCGAACCCTGAACGGGCGGGGCCGATCCCGGCCTCGCCCCCCTCTCTGACATCGCTACGGAGGCCGCGTGGGTCCCGAGACCATCGACATCGCCATCGTCGGCGCGCACCTCTCCGGCATGCCGCTCAATCACGAACTCACCGCGCTGCGCGCCCGCTTCCTGCGCGCGGAGCTCACGGCACCGGCGTACCGGCTGTTCGAACTGCCGGACACCACGCCGAGCAAGCCCGGCCTGCTGCGGGTGGGCAGCGGCGGGGGATCCATCTCGCTGGAACTGTGGACGCTGGAGCCCGCCGCGTTCGGCCGGTTCGTCGCCCGCGTGCCGTCGCCGCTTTCCATCGGCACGGTGCTGCTTGCCGGCGGCGGGCAGCCGAAAGGCTTTCTGGTGGAAGCCGCGGCGGTGGAGCGCGCCCGCGATATCACCGCCTTCGGCGGCTGGCGGCAGTTCCGCGAGGGGCTGCAATCCGCCACGCAATTCAGCTAAAGCTCGTGCGGAGATTCGCGCAGGGGTAGAGTGCGGTCATGCGTCCCACCAAGCCGCCCACCGCCACCGACCGCGTGCGCGCCGCGCTGGCCGATGAGATCGTGCGCGGCGTCATCGGGCCGGGGGTGGTGCTGGACGAAGCGTCTCTGGCCGAGCGCTTCGCGGTGTCGCGCACGCCGGTGCGCGAGGCGATCCGGCAGCTGGAGGCCATCGGCTTCGCCACGGCACGCCCGCACCGCGGTGCCGTGGTGCCGCGCTTCACCCCCGAAAAGCTCACCGAAATGTTCGTGGTGATGGCGGAGATGGAAGCCTTGTGCGCCCGCCATGCGGCGCTGCATTCGGAGGCTGAGGGCCGCGCCAGGCTGGAGGCGGCGCACGAGACCTGCCGGGCGGCGGCGGAAGGCGGCGACATCGACGTCTATTATGCTGCCAATATCCGCTTTCACGAGACGGTCTACGAGATCGGCCGCAACCAGTTCCTCGCCGAGGTCACCATCGGCGTGCGCAATCGGCTGGTGCCGTTCCGCAAGGCGCAGTTCCGCTCGCTCGGCCGGCTCAGGCTCTCGGTCAGCGAGCACGAAAAGGTGGTGCGCGCCATTCTGGCCGGCGACGGCGAGGCCGCCGCGACCTTTATGCGCGAGCACATGCTGGAGGTGCGCACCTCGGTCGGCGACGTGGCGCCGACGCTGCGCCAAGCCGAGACGGTTTCCACCGACGGCACTTAAAGCAGCGCACTTCAGGCGCGGAACGGCCCCACATTGATCGAACGCAGCAGCGTCTTGCGCGCCGTGGTCAGATGCGCCCGGCATTTGGCGTCGATGGCGGCGGGGTCCCGGCTGCGCAGCGCGGCGATGTAGGCGAGGTGCTCGTGAATGGCGACGATGTTGCGCTCCTTTTCGTCGGCCTTGTTCCACTGGTAGTGATAATGAAAGATCATCGAGATGACGTCGTAGAAGTCGAGCATGAAGCGATTGCGCGACGCGTCGTGGATCAGCCGGTGCAGCCGCTCGTCGAGCCGTGAAAAGTCGCGGTAGCGCACCTCGATGTCCGCCAGCAACTGGTGATGGTCCCGCTCGATGGCGTCCAGCATGCCCCAGGCCGGTGCGTCGGCGGGCAGCTCGGCGAAGCGGTTGGCGGAGCGCAGCTCGAACAGTTCGCGGATTTCATAGATCTCGGCGGCGAAGTCGGTGGTGATGCCCTTGAACACCCAGGCGCTGTTCGGTCGCCGCTCCAGCAGCCCGAAATGGTTGAAATGGGTCAAATATTCGCGGATGGCGGTGGTCGAGGTGTTGAAGGTGCGGGCGAGTTCCGCGCAGTTGATGAACTGTCCGGGCCGGAAGTCGCCCTGAAGAATCCATTCCATGAACTGCCGCTCGACCGCAGCGCCCACCGGCTCGGTCTCCGCTTCGGGAAAATACTCCTCGACCGTCGGATGCCGGGCGATGCAGCGGCGCCCGCCCACGACCGCGACCAGGCCGGCCTGCCCGAGCGATGCCAGCACCGCGCGCACCGTGGTGCGGCTGACATCGAGCTCGGCGCCGAGTTCGGCCTCGGACGGCAGCGGCGTACCGGGCCGGGTGTCTGCAATTTTTGCAAGACACCGGTTGAACGCGCGCTTGTAGACGGTGTTGCCCTTCATCGTTGTCCGCCCCGCGCAAACCCTTGAACGGCAAGGATTCTGCGCTGTATGAGATTTTTTTATATAAAAGACCATTGACTCCGGCCGCGCAATCAGGATTTTTATATTTAAAGAGACAAAAAGAACGTCGTGCTGGGAGGTCTGATGAACGCGCCATATCCGCATCGATCCCGCCTGACTTCGCCGCGCGGCCGCGCCGGGGCCATCGCGCCGTGAGCGGGTGCATCATCCAGTTCGGCACCAGCCGCTTTCTGCAGGCGCATGTGGACCTATTCGTCCATGAAGCCCGCGAGGCCGGCGCGGGCATCGGCCCCATCACCGTGGTTCAGGCATCGGGGTCGGCAGACCGTGCCGGTCGCGTCGCCGCCTTCGGCCAACCGGAGGGCTTCCCGGTGCTGATCCGGGGCATCGAGAACGGCGCCCGGATCGACCGCCGCGTCGATGTGCGCAGCGTTTCGCGCGGCTTGTCCGCCACAAGTGACTGGGCCGAACTCTCAAACCTGTTCGCCACCACAGCCGATTTCATCGTCTCCAACATGGGCGACACCGGCTACGATATCGCCGAGGCCGATCGTGGGCCGGCTTTGCTCGCCGGCGGCGTGCCGCAGTGCTTTCCCGGCAAGCTGGCCGCGTTGCTCTATCTGCGCTGGCAGCAGGGCGCCCGTCCGCTGACTGTCCTCCCCTGCGAACTGGTGAACCGCAACGGCCGGGTGCTGAAGGCGGCCGTCGCCGGGCTGCTGGCGCAAGCCGGTGCGCCGGTCGCCATGCGCGCCTGGCTCGATGCCGAGGTGATCTTCGCCGATACGCTGGTGGACCGCATCGTCTCTCAGCCGATCGAGCCGGTGGGTGCCATAGCTGAACCCTATGCGATCTGGGTGATCGAGCGGCAGCACGGCCTGACCGTGCCGTTTGCCCACCCGTGCGTCCTCATGGCCGACGATCTCGAACCCTTCGAGCGCTTGAAGCTGCACATCCTCAATCTCGGCCACACCGTGCTCGCCGATATCTGGCGCAGCGAGGGGCGCCCGCAGGGCGAGTTCGTCCGCGAGATATTGGCCGATCCCGCCGTGCGCAGCCGGCTCGATGCCGTCTATGCCCGCGAGGTTGTGCCCGGCTTTGCGGCGCACGGCATGGAGGCTGAGGCGCGCGCTTATGTGGCGACCACCTATGAGCGCTTCCTGAACCCCTTCCTCGATCATCGGGTCGCGGACATCGCGCAGAACCACGCGGCCAAGGTGGAGCGGCGCGTCAGTGCCTTCCTCGCCTGGATCGCCGGCCGCCCCGGCGCCCCGGCGACCCCCGTGCTGGACGCGCTGGTGGCGCGCAACACCGCGCAGCGGGTGGACGCATGAGCTATCAGTTCGATTTCGCCGCCCTGCTGCCCTATTGGCGAGAGTTCGCGCTGGGCGTGTGGCTGACGCTGCAGCTCTCGGCGCTCGCCACGGTGCTCGGTTTCGTGCTCGGCACGCTGTGCGCCATCGGCCGCGCCGACGGCGCGCCCTGGCTCAAATGGCTGATTGCCGCCTATGTCGAAATCATCCGCAACACGCCGCTGCTGGTGCAGGTGTTCATCGTCTATTTCGGCATAGCGACGCTGGGCATCCGCGTGTCCGCCAACATGGCCGCGGTGGTGGCGCTGGTGGTCAATGTCGGCGCCTATACCAGCGAAATCGTCCGCGCCGGGCTTGAGTCCGTGCACAAGGCGCAGCTGGAGGCGGCCGACTGCCTCGGCCTTTCCCGCGCTCAGACCTATTGGCACGTCATATTGCGGCCGGCCATCGAGCGGGTCTATCCGGCGCTTACCAGCCAGTATGTGCTGCTGATGCTGGCTTCCTCGATCACCTCGCAGATCTCGGCGGAAGAACTGACGGCGGTCGCCAACCGCATCCAGTCCGACACTTTCCGCAGTTTCGAGACCTATATCGTCGTCGGCGTTCTTTACCTGCTGCTGTCCTTTGTGGTGCGCATCGGCTTCTGGGTGTTCGGCCTGGTGATGTTCGTGCGCCGCCGCAAGCTCGGCACGGCGCTCTGAGGGAAACGCCATGCCGAGTTTCAGCTTCGTCCACTTCCAGTTCCTGTGCTGGGCCGCGCTGTGGACCATCGGGCTCTCCGCCATCGCCTTCGTCGGCGGCGGGCTGCTCGGCTTCGCGGTGGCGCTGGCCCGCATCTCGGACAGCCGGCCGCTGCGCATCGCCGCCGTGGTCTATATTCAGATCGTGCAGGGCACGCCTCTGCTGATCCTGCTCTTCCTGATCTATTTCGGCATCGCCATCGCCGGTTTCAATCAGGTGCCGGCCATCATCGCCGCCGGTGCCGGCCTCACCATCTATTCCTCCGGCTTCCTCGCGGAAATCTGGCGCGGCTGCATCCAGTCGGTGCCGAAGACGCAGTGGGAAGCCGCCGAGTGCCTGGCGCTGACCCGCTGGCAGCGCATGAGCCGGGTGATCCTGCCGCAGGCCATGCGCATCGCCACGGCGCCCACCGTCGGCTTCCTGGTGCAGATCATCAAGAACACCTCGCTCGCCTCGGTTGTCGGCTTCATCGAGCTGGCCCAGGCCGGCAAGCTGATCAACAACTCGATCTTCGAGCCGTTCACCATCTTCATCGTCGTGGCGTGTTTCTACTTCGCCATCTGTTTCCCGCTCTCGACGTGGAGCCGCAGTCTGGAGAGGAAGCTCAATGTCGGCCGTCGTTAGCCTCAGCAACGTCCATAAGAGCTTCAGCGCGATCCGCGTGCTGAACGGCGTGTCCTTCGAGGTCGGCCGCGGCGAAGTCGCCGCCGTCATCGGCCAGTCGGGTTCCGGCAAGTCGACCGCCCTGCGCTGCATCAACGCGCTGGAGACGATCAATCAGGGCACCATCGAGGTGTGCGGCCATGCCGTGCACGACCCCAAGCTCGACCGCCGGGCGCTGCGCCGCGATGTCGGCATCGTGTTCCAGAGCTACAATCTGTTTCCGCACCTTACCGCCGAGCAGAACATCATGCTGGCGCCGACCTGCGTGAAGTCGCTGTCGAAGCCGGCCGCCCGCGACCTCGCCCGCGAGGTGCTGGCGCGGGTCGGACTGGCGGAGAAGGCGGACCATTATCCCGAGCAGCTTTCCGGCGGCCAGCAGCAGCGCGTCGCCATCGCCCGCTCGCTCGCCATGCAGCCCAAGCTGATGTTGTTCGACGAGGTCACCTCCGCACTCGACCCGCAACTGACCGGAGAAGTGCTGAAGGTGATGGAGGATCTCGCCCGCGGCGGCATGACGATGATCCTCGTGACCCACGAAATGGCCTTCGCCCGCAAGGTCGCCTCGAAGGTCATCTACATGCATCAGGGCAAGGTCTGGGAATCCGGCCCGGGCGCGATGCTCGACAACCCGCAGACGCCGGAGCTGCGCAACTTCGTCGGCAGCGGCCTGTAGCCGCCGGCGCGCATCAATTTCGTTTCAAGACCAACAGCCAAAGGGTGGAAACCATGGATCGCAGAACCTTCCTCGCCGGCGCCGCCGGCCTCGCCACGTTCGCCAGCCTCTCTCTGCCTGCCGCGGCGGACACGCTCGACGACATCAAGAAGCGCGGCAAGCTGCTGGTCGCCGTCGATCTGGGCTCGCCGCCCTTCGGCATGAACGACGCCGCGATGCAGCCGATCGGCTCCGATGTCGAGAGCGCCAAGCTGCTTGCCGCCGATCTCGGGCTTCCGCTGGAAATCGTGCAGGTCACCAGCCCGAACCGCGTGCCGTTCCTGCTGACCGGCAAGGCCGACCTTGTGATGGCCTCGTTCAGCGTCAATGACGAGCGCAAGAAGGTCATCGACTTCTCCGACGCCTATGGCGTCATCCAGATCGTCGTGGCCGCCCCGAAGAGCGCCGCCATCAAGAGCATCGACGACCTGGCCGGCAAGCGCCTCGGCACCACGCGCGGCTCCACCAACGACAAGGAAGCCTCCAGCCAGGCCAAGGGCGCCGAGATGGTGCGCTATGACGACGATGCCACGCTGATCACCGCGCTGGTCTCCGGCCAGGTCGACATCATGGCGTCCTCGCCGCAGGTCATGGCCGCCGTGAACGCCCGCCGGCCGAACGACCCGCTGGAAGTGAAGCTGGTGCTGAAGACCAATCCGTATGCCATCGGCGTCCGCAAGGGCGACGACGCGCTGCGCGCCTCGCTGAACGAGTGGATCGCCAAGAACCTCGCCAACGGCAAGCTGCGCGAGATTTATGCCCGCTACAACGGAGTGCCGCTGCCGGCCGAGCTGCCGAAGACCATGTGATCGCCTCCCCAACTGCGGCCCGGCCGTTCGGACCCCAAGCTCCGGCCCCTAGGCACCGGCCGGGCCGCCTCTTTTCTCGCGTCTCTACCCTGGAAAGTCCTGCACCATGAAGGCGTTGATCTGCGAAGAACCCGGCCGCCTGTCGGTCATCAGCCGTCCCGTTCCGGTGCCGGCAGAGGGCGAGGTGCTGGTGCGCATTCGCCGCGTCGGCATTTGCGGCACGGACTTCCACATCTTCCAGGGCAAGCATCCGTTTCTCGCCTATCCGCGCGTCATGGGTCACGAGCTTTCGGGCACGGTGGAGACCGCCCCGGCCGGCAGCCGCCTGAGCACGGGCGACACCGTCTACATCGTGCCCTATCTGTCCTGCGGGCAATGCGTCGCCTGCCGGCGCGGCATCACCAATGCCTGCCAGAACATCGCCGTGCTCGGCGTGCACCGCGACGGCGGCATGGCGGAATTCCTCTGCGTGCCGGAGAGCAACGTCATTCCGGCCGGCGGCGCCTCGCTGGACGAGGCGGCGATGATCGAGTTCCTCGCCATCGGCGCCCACGGGGTCAAGCGTGGCGCCATTGCGGCGCGCGAGCGCGTGCTGGTGGTCGGCTCCGGGCCGATCGGCATGTCGGCGATCATCTTCGCCAAGGCACGCGGCGCGCAGGTGACGGTGATGGACCTGCGCGAGGACCGGCTGGCCTTCACGCAGGATGCGCTCGGCGCCGACCATTTGCTGCTCGCCGATGTCGAAGCCGAGGCGAACGCCAATGCGCTCACCGGCGGCGATTTCTTCGACGTGGTGATCGACGCCACCGGCAATGCCGGCGCCATGCAGCGCGGCTTCGGCTTCGTCGCCCATGGCGGGCGCTATGTGCTGGTGAGCGTGGTGCGCACCGACATCACCTTCTCCGATCCCGAATTCCACAAGCGCGAGACCACGCTGCTCGCCAGCCGCAACGCGCAGGCGGATGATTTCGCCGAGGTGGTACGGCAGATGGAGGCCGGCAGGGTGCCGACCGCCGCGCTGAACACGCACAAGGGCTCGCTTGCCGACGGCCCGAGCCTATTTAAGGATTGGCTGCGGCCGGAAGCCGGGGTCATCAAGGCCATACTGGAAGTCTGACGCCATGAACGCCCCCCGCACGCTCCGCCTGCACGAGACCGACAATGTGGTCATCGCCATCGAGTCCGTGCCGCGCGGCGCGGCGCTGGAGGGTGGCGTCACAGTCGGCGCGCAGGTGCCGCGCGGGCACAAGATCGCCATCCTCGCCATTGCCGACGGCAACCCGATCCGCAAGTTCGGCCAGGTGATCGGCTTCGCCAAGGGCGACATTGCGCCCGGCGACTGGGTGCATGAGCGCAATGTCGTACTGCATGATTTCGCGCGCGACTATGCCTTCGCCTCCGAAGCCAAGCCCGATACCGGATTGCGGCCGGGCGAAGAGCCGGCGACCTTCCAGGGCTTCCGGCGCGCCGACGGGCGGGTCGGCACGCGCAACTATATCGGCATCCTGTCGTCGGTGAACTGCTCGGCCACCGTGGTCGACTTCATCGCCGACGAGGTGACGCGCTCGGGCATTCTCAAGGACTATCCCAACATCGACGGTGTGGTGCCCTTCACCCACGGCACCGGCTGCGGCATGGCCGGCAAGGGCGAGGAATTCGACATTCTCGCCCGCACCCAATGGGGCTATGCCAGCCATCCGAACTTCGCCGCCATCCTGCTCATCGGGCTCGGCTGCGAGGTGTTCCAGATCCCGCGGCTGAAGGAAACCTATGGCATTACCGAGGGCGAGCATTTCCAGAGCCTGACCATCCAGGATACCGGCGGCACCCGCAAAGCCATCGCCGCGGGCGTTGCCCGCATCAAGGAAATGCTGCCCTTCGCCAATGCCAGCGTGCGCCAGACCGTGCCGGCTTCCGAACTCATGCTGGCGCTGCAGTGCGGCGGTTCGGACGGCTATTCCGGGCTCACCGCCAACCCGGCGCTGGGTTCGGCGGTCGATCTCCTGGTGCGCCACGGCGGCACCGCCATCCTCTCCGAGACGCCGGAGATTTTCGGCGCCGAGCATCTGTTGACCCGCCGCGCCGAGAGCGAGGCGGTCGGCCGCAAGATCGTCGACCTCATCGACTGGTGGACCGCCTATGCCGCCCGTACCGGCGGGGAACTGAACAACAACCCATCCCCCGGCAACAAGGCGGGCGGGCTCACCACCATTCTGGAAAAGTCGCTCGGCGCCGTCGCCAAGGGCGGCACCTCGACACTGCGCGGCGTCTACCGCTACGCCGAGCGGATCGACCGCAGGGGCTTCGTCTATATGGACACGCCGGGCTACGATCCCGTGGCCGCGACCGGCCAGGTGGCGGGCGGCGCCAATGTGCTGTGCTTCACCACCGGGCGCGGCTCGGCCTATGGCTGCAAGCCGACCCCGTCCATCAAACTCGCCACCAATTCCGATCTCTACCGGCGGATGGAGGAGGATATGGACATTAATTGCGGCGACATCCTCGAAGGCGTTTCGCTGGAGGACAAGGGGCGGGAGATTTTCCGCACCATTCTCGATGTGGCCTCCGGCGCCCGCTCGAAATCGGAGCTGCTCGGCTATGGCCGCAACGAGTTCGTGCCCTGGCAGATCGGCGCCGTCATGTAAGACACCATCGGTGGTGGTGGAATTTTGGCACTACCAGACCATCGTCTATATTGCTACTGATCGCCCATAAGGCCGATGGAGCGGTCCAACGACGAGAGCGAAAGCCGAGGGGGGAGCTTCATGGGCGCATTGCTGGCCTTCAGCCGGGGCGTGGACCTGTTGAACGAACGCTTCGGCTGGCTGGCGGACTGGTTCGTGTTCTCCGCCTGCATGATCAGTGCGGCCAATGCCGTTGTCCGCTATCTCTTCAGCTACAGTACCAACGGCTTTCTGGAGATCCAGTGGTACCTGTTCGGGGCCACCGTCCTCCTCGGCGCGCCCTACACGCTGAAGCTCAACGAGCATGTCCGCGTCGACCTCGTCTATATGATGCTGACCAATCGCGGCCGTCTCTGGCTTGACGCCGCGGGATTCGCCGTCATCCTCATCCCCGCGAGCCTCTTCCTGTTCTGGCTGAGCTGGCCGTTCTTCTGGCAGTCCTTCATCGCCGGAGAAATGTCGCAGAACGCCGGCGGCCTGATCCTGTGGCCGGCCAAGCTGCTGTTGCCGCTCGGCTTCGGGCTGCTCGCCATCCAGGGAATGTCGGAATTGATCAAGCGGGTCGCAGGGCTGCGTGGGGTCATCGAGGTCGCTACCGACTACGAAAAGCCCCTGCAATAGCCGCCACGCCGTCCAACCGCCCCTTTTCCGTCCGCCCACACGCGAGCTTCACATGTTCTCTCACGGCGTGATGCCCCCGCTCATGTTCGGCGGCATGATCTGTTTCATGCTGGCGGGTTTCCCCGTCGCCTTTTCGCTGATCGCGGTTGGGTTGTTCTTCGGGTCGATCGGTATCCTCACCGACCATTTCCATCCGAGCTTCCTGCAGGCGCTGCCGCTGCGGTTCTACGGCATCATCTCGAACGACCTGCTGCTCGCCATCCCGTTCTTCACCTTCATGGGCGCCATATTGGAGCGCTGCGGCCTGGCGGAAGACCTGCTGGAGGGCACCGGCAAGCTGTTCGGCAAGGTTCCCGGCGGCCTCGCTTATGCGGTGATCGTGGTCGGCGCCATTCTCGGCGCCATCACCGGCACGGTGGCCGCCTCGGTCATCGCCATGGGCGTGATCTCGCTGCCCGTCATGATGCGCTACGGCTATGACGAGAAGCTGGCGACCGGCGTGATCGCCGCTTCCGGCACCATTACCCAGCTCATCCCGCCGTCGCTGGTCCTGATCGTGCTCGCCGAGCAGCTCGGCAAGCCGGTCGGCGACATGTATCTCGGCGCGATTGGCCCCTCCATTTTGCAGGTGCTGCTGTTCCTCGCTTATGTGCTGGTGCTGTCCTTCATCAAGCCCAGCACCATGCCGCCGCTGCCGCCTGAGGCGATCGGCGAGACCGGATGGCCGCTGATCCGGCAGGTATTGGCGGGGATGATCCCCTCCGTCGTGCTGATCGCGCTGGTGCTCGGCACGCTGGCCATGGGCCTTGCGACACCCACCGAGGCCGGCGCCATGGGCGCGGTCGGCGCACTGGTGCTCGCCGCCATGCATCGGCGCCTCACCTGGCCGCTGGTGCGGCAAGGCATGTCGTCCACCATGCGGCTGACCTCGATGGTGGTGTTCATCCTCATCGGGGCCACCGTGTTCAGCCTGGTGTTTCAGGGCATGGACGGCTCGCGCTGGATCGAGCACCTGCTCTCGCAACTGCCGGGCGGCCGCGTCGGCTTCCTGATTTTCGTCAATATCTTCATCTTCTTCATCGCGTTCTTCCTCGACTTCTTCGAGATCGCGTTCATCATCATACCTCTGCTGGTGCCGGTCGCGATCAAGCTGGACATTAATCTCATCTGGCTCGGCGTCCTGCTCTGCGTGAACATGCAGACGGCGTTCATGCACCCCCCCTTCGGTTTCGCGCTGTTCTATCTGCGCGGCATCGCGCCGCCTTCGATTAAGACATCGCAAATCTATTGGGGCGCGCTGCCATGGCTGGCGATGCAGCTCATTCTCGTCGTCATCGTGATCATCTGGCCGGAGTCCGTCACCTACTGGATCGATGGTGCGTCCACGGTCGATCCGTCCACGATCCAGATCGACGTTCCGGGGATGGACCAGATGCCGCTCGATATGGAGTCGCCCAAGTTCTGATTTCCGGAACGTGGCTGCCCGATGATTGCCTGGTCTCTGCTCGATACGGCTGAAGTGCCCGGTGGGTTCGGCGATCTGCGCTTGATGAAGCGGGGCGACGAATTCTCCATCATGTCCGGCACCACGGAACTGATGAACAGCCGCCTCAGCGGCTCGGAGAAGGCGCTTGCCGACCTGGTCTGCGAGCGGCTGGGGCCGCGCGTGAGGCCGCGCCTGCTGATCGGCGGGCTCGGCATGGGCTTCACGCTCCGCGCGGCGCAGGCTGCGCTTGCGCTGGACGCCGAGATCGTGGTTGTCGAACTGGTGCCGGCGGTGATCGCCTGGGCAAGCGGGCCGATGGCGGGCCTTTTCGGCACCAGCCTCGCCGACCCGCGCGTTCACCTGGTCGAGGACGATGTCGGCCGCCTGATACGCTCCGGGAAGGCGGACTACGACGCGATTCTGCTGGATGTCGACAACGGTCCAGGCGGTCTGACCCGCGCCGCCAATGACGGCCTCTACGATGCCAAGGGCCTCGACGCCACCCGTGCGGCGCTGCGCCCCGGCGGCCTGCTGGCGGTGTGGTCCTCGGCACCGGACCGCGGCTTCACGCTTCGCCTGCGCAAAGCCGGTTTCGGGGTGGAGGAGATCAAGGTCCGCGCCAATGGCAAAGGCGGCGGAGCCCGGCATGTCATCTGGATCGCCGCGAAGGCAGCCCTGGTCCGCCCGCGCTGATGGAGCAATGTTGAAACATCTTGCGACCTGATATAGGGAGCTGAAAGCATCTCTGTTTCAGGAGTGAAAATCTCCGGCATGGCAACGCCCACCGAGCCCGCGCCGCTGTCTCAGCGCATTCTGGAGCATTACGACGAACTGACGCGCAGCGAGCGGCGGCTCGCCGACCTGCTGCTGGAGAATGCCGACGCCCTCGGCCTCATGTCGGCATCGGACCTGTCGGATCGCGCCGGCGTCTCCAAGGCGACGACGGCGCGCTTTTTCCAGCGCATGGGCTATCCGAGCTTCAAGACCGCGCAGAAGCAGGCGCGCCTGCCGCCGGCCGGGCCGTCGCCGGATGCCGAGCGGATCCGCCGCTTCGCGACGAGCCGAACCAACATTTCCGATCACCTCGCCCAGGATATGCAGAACCTGGTGCGCACCGTGGAGCAATTGCGCCTCGACGAGCTGGCCTTGGCGATCCAGATCATGGCGCAGGCGGAGAAGCTTTGGGTTGTTGGGTTTGGCGACAATTATCCGCTGGCGCACTTCGCCCGCTCGCAGCTCATCCGCGTGAAGCCCGACATCCGCATGATCCCGATCGGCGGCTTTCCGATCCCGGAAGAATTCGCCTCAATCCATGCCTCCGATACGCTGATCGGCTTCGGCATCGCCCGGCGCAGCCGGAATCTCAGATCGATCATGCGCTCGGCGGTCACCGCGGGGGCCAAGACCATCCTCATCACCGATCAGGCCTCCCGTGCCGGCAAGGACATCGCGACCGTCACGCTGCGTTGCCGCACCCGCGGCATCGGCGTGTTCGAGAGCGCGGTGGCGGCGGTTTCCCTCACCACCCACCTCAGCTCGGCGCTGGCGTTGCGTCTGGGCGAGCATGCCATCGAGCGGCTGGAGTTCATCGACCGCATCCACGAAGAGTGGGACGACCTGCTGACCGAGGATATTTGAGCGTCAGTGCTGAGGGTTTTCAGCGGCTTTCGGGTCCGAAATCGTCGGAACTGAAAATAAGAATTTCGACTTTGAAATTTTCTTGACGGCCCATTTCTGCAAGGACAGTGTCGCCTTCGATGGCCACGGGATACGTGGCCGGGGACATCACCGAACTCCTGCGGCCGACGGAACGGCTCGACGCGCGGCACCGCCTGCCGCGCCGGCGAGGCCGCGCGTCTTCGCGCCGGAGCCACGCGGATCGAACGGAGACGGCTATGCAGAGCAGACTGAAACGAGCCCTTTCGCTGGGCCTTGCGGCAACCGCGCTGACCGTGACGCTTGGCACGGCCTCGGCCAAGGATATTGTCTGGGCGCGTTACGGCGACATCGACACGCTCGACCCGCATAAGGCGACCAGCACCTTGTCGCTGCAGGTCTGGAGCCTGATCTACGATACGCTGCTGGCCACCGACAAGGACGGCAAGCCCGTGCCCAACCTCGCCAAGAGTTGGGATGTGAACGCGGCGGGCACCGAATATACCTTCCACCTGCGCGACGGCGCCAAGTGCCACGACGGCACGGCGCTGGACGCCAATGACGTGAAATACACCATCGACCGCGCCTTCGATGCGGCCAATCCCAGCCTGACCAAGGCAAGCTGGGGGCCGATCACCGGCGCGCAGGTGATCAATCCCGAAACCGTCAAATTGACCCTGTCGAGCCCGTTCGTCGCGCTGGTGCCGTTCCTGGCCGACAGCTTCTCGTCGATCATCTGCGACAGTAACAAAAGCGCGGCCGGCTTCGGCACCAGCGCCGCCATCGGCTCCGGCCCGTGGAAGCTGGTGTCCTGGACCAAGGGCGACCGTATCGTGCTCGCCAAAAACCCGGACTACGTCAATTTCGGCAAGCTCGCGGAGAACAAGGGCGCACCTTACATGGACGGCCTGGTCATCACCACGGTGCCGGAACCGCAGGCCCGGCTGGCTGGTCTCACCACCGGCGAAATCCAGATCGCCGAGCCGCCCCTCGACGATGTCGCGACGCTGAAGTCCAGCGGCAAGCTCAAGATCGTGATTGCCGAGAACACCGGGCAGAACGTGTTCTGGGAATTTGCCGTGCACCGGCCGCCCTTCAACGATGTGCGCGCACGGCAGGCGGTCGCCTACGCCACCGACGCGGCCGCCGCGATCAGCCTGGTCTATGGCGATCTCTCGATCCCCGAGGCCTGCCCGATCTCGCGGGGCGTGTTCGGCAACGACCAGGCGTTCTGCGCCAAGCACGGCCATGCCTACGATCCGGCAAAGGCCAAGGCGCTGCTGGCCGAACTCGGCTACGGCCCGGCGAAGCCGCTCGAAGTGACCATGCTCGCCTGGACCGGCGGCAAGCGCGACAAGCTGGCCGAAGTGTTCCAGAACCAGCTCGCCGAAGTCGGCATCAAGGCCAACATCGAGATCATGGACATCGGCACCATGAACGCACGGGTGCGGCAGGAGAACGAAAAGCCGACCGGCAAGGGGTCGATGGATATGATGACCTGGTCCTGGTACGACCCGGACATCCTCTACGCTCTCTGGCACTCGCCCGGCGCCTATCGCGGCTATACGTCGCCGGAACTGGACGCCATGCTTGAGAAGACCCGCATACTGACCGATCCGGCCCAGCGGCTGAAGGCGGTCGACGATGTGATGGCGTACCTGCTCGAAAAGTCGATCCACGTCCCGCTCTACACGCCGGGCTGGGAATGGGTGTTCGCGGTGCGGCCGGAGGTCGCCGGCTTCAAGGTCGCGCCGTTCGTCTATCCGGTCTTCAACGACGTCAAGTTCTGACGGACATCGGAGCCGGCCGGGTATCGTCGGCCGGCT
>JBGGNI010000006.1:0-12309 GCA_041287585.1 Xanthobacteraceae bacterium | reverse complement strand
GCCATTCGCGGCGTGACGGAAGAGACCACCACCGGCGTGCACCGGCTCTATGAGATGCAGAAGAAGGGCTCGCTGCTGTGGCCCGCCATCAATGTGAACGACTCGGTCACCAAGTCGAAGTTCGACAACCTCTATGGCTGCCGTGAATCGCTGGTCGACGGCATCCGCCGCGGCACCGACGTGATGATGGCCGGCAAGGTGGCGATGGTCGCCGGCTTCGGCGATGTCGGCAAGGGCTCGGCGGCCTCGCTGCGCAATGCCGGCTGCCGGGTGATGGTCTCCGAAGTCGACCCGATCTGCGCACTGCAGGCGGCGATGGAAGGCTATGAGGTGACCACCATGGAAGATGCGGCCACCCGCGCCGACATCTTCGTGACCACCACCGGCAATATCGACGTCATCACCATCGACCATATGCGGGCGATGAAGGACCGCGCCATCGTCTGCAACATCGGCCATTTCGACAGCGAGATTCAGGTTGCGGCGCTGAAGAACTTCAAGTGGCACAATGTGAAGCCGCAGGTCGACGAGATCGAGTTCCCCACCGGCCGGCGCATCATCCTCTTGTCGGAAGGGCGCCTCGTGAACCTCGGCAACGCCACCGGCCACCCCAGCTTCGTGATGTCGGCGAGCTTCACCAACCAGTCGCTGGCGCAGATCGAACTGTGGACCAAGCCCGGCCAGTACGAGCGCAAGGTCTACACTTTGCCGAAGGTGCTGGACGAGAAGGTGGCGACGCTGCACCTCGACAAGATCGGCGTGAAGCTCACCAAACTGTCGGACGCCCAGGCCGGCTATATCGGCGTGGCGCAGACCGGCCCGTTCAAGCCGGAACACTACCGGTATTGAGCGACGGGGCGGGGCGGCGCCGCTTCCCCCTCCCTACCCCTCCCCCGCAAGCGGGAGAGGGAAGAGACGACCGCTGCTCTTTTAGCCCTCTCCCGCTTGCGGGGGAGGGTTGGGAGGGGACCTTGCCGCCCCCGCCCCCTCACAGATCCTTCTGCATCAGCACCAGATCGAGCCGCCGGCCGAACTTGATGCCGATGCCGGGCATTCGCCCGCTCACCGTAAAGCCCAGCCGCTCGTGCAAAGCGATGGAGGCGGCGTTGTCGGCGGTGATGCCGCCGATCATCACCTTCTTGTCCATCGCCCGCGCCGGGGCGAACAGCGCCTCCACCAGCGCCCGGCCCAGCCCTCGAGCGCGCGCCGACGCCGCGACATAGACCGAGTGCTCGACGCTGATCCGGTAGCCCTCGTGGGGGCGAAAGTCGCCGAAGCTGGAATAGCCCAGCACCCTTGCGTCTTCTTCCGCCACCAGAACGGGAAAGCCGCGACCGCGGCGCTCGTCGAGCCAGGCGGCGCGGCCGGCGAGATCGGACGGGGTCTCGTTCCAGATCGCCGTGGTGTTGCGCACGGCATCGTTATGGATGGCGAGTATGCCGGGCAGGTCGGCATCGCGTGCCGGTCGCAGAATGGGCATGGCGCTTCCGTCCGGCGTCGAATCGCAGAAGAACGCCCCGCGGCGCCGGCTGCGCGGGAAGCCCCGCGATTGAGGCATAGCCGGGGCGCCGGCGCAAATCGGTATCATGGGACGCCAGACGTCGGGGATGGCCATGTTTTCGACCCATTTTCGCCGTGTTTCAGACCGAATCGCCGCCATCTTTTAATAATTGGTTGAGATTGTCGTCAGACAGGGCTAAGGGGCGGGCCATGGAGACGTGGTCGTCTTACATCGACGGCCTGGGACGCGAAGACGGCGCTGCCGAAATTCTGGCGGCGCTGCGGCCCGGCTTCGAGCTCGAACTGGTGCGGCAGCCCGCTGATATGGGCCGCCCTTTCGCCGTTGCCGTGCATCGTCACGGCGTGCGGCTGGGCTATATGCCGCGCTCGGATGCACGGCCCATCGCCAAGCTGCTAGACCAGGGCGGTCATGCCCGCGCCTTCGTGCTGGCTTTGGGCCATGAGCGCGGACTGGCACGCCGTTCCGTCAAATCCGTCACCCTCGAAATCGAGGTGGGGCGCGCCGAAGGCGCCGGCTGGGCCGAGCTTGAGCGCCCGGATGCCGCGGAGGCCGCCGCCGCGCCGCCCGCCGCCCGCCGCCGCGCCCGTATCGTGCAGGGCCGCGTCGCCGGGGCACTGTGCTTCGGCATGGTCGCCGCGCTGGCGCTCGCCAATATGCCGCAATCCGAAGACGGACAGACGGCTGTTGAGGCGGAGACGGCCGAAGTTACCGCGCCCGACCGCGCCGCCAAGACGCAGGACCGGCCGACCACTGCCCGCGGCATCATCGCACGGGCCGAGGCCCGGCCCGCCGTGATCGGCGCCGCCGTCGCCGCGCCGGTGGAGACGCCCCTCCCCGAACCACCGGCAGCTCTTGCCGAGCCGCCCGGTACCCCGGTCGAGACCCTTGCGGTCGCCACCATTGTCCAAGCTCCGGTCGCCGAGCCGCCTGCCGCCACGCTTCCGGCAGCCGTGCCGCTGCCGATCGCCGCGCCGCGCGCGCAGCTCACCGTGCCGCGGCCGCTGCCCCGGCCGGCCGTGAAGCCACGCCGCCGCTAGGGCGCTCGCCGCCCCGCTCTGGCGCGGTTCGCCTCGTCGCCCTATATATTCGATCCTGATGCCTTTCGCTGAACGGCAGTAACCGAGATGGATCCCGAAATGCCTTTCCACCGCATCGCGTTCGAAGCCAGGCGTATTCGCGGTTGGCAGATCGCACTGCTGCTGGTTGCGGCCACGGCGATCGGCGTGGCGCTGGCCGTGCTGGCGGCCGGGGTGTTTCTGGTGATCTTCCCCATCGCCGCGCTGGCCGGCCTCGCCTACCGCTTCTTCGGCTCCGCGCCCAAGCCCGCGGCGCAGCGCCAGGGCGGCGTTACCATCATCGATGCCGAATACCGGGTGCTGCCGGACGAGCGCCCGCGCGACCGCAGGCCCGGCCCGTTCTGATCGCCGCCGCCGCGCAACCCCTATGTCTCCCCGCATCCCGCTGTCCCGCCGGGCCGTCCTCGCCGGCGGCGTTGCCGCGGCGCTGGCCCGGCCCTATGTGGCCGCGGCGCAGACCGGCGATGTCGAGGTCGCCATCGTCGGCGGCGGCGCCGCCGGCATTGCCGCCGCCCGCAAGCTCGGAGCGGCCGGCCGCTCCTATGTGCTGATCGAGGCGGCGCCCCGGCTCGGCGGGCGGGCGCACACCGAGACCGTCTTCGATCTGCCGTTCGACCTCGGCGCCGGCCGCTTCGCCCGCGCCGGCAATCCGCTCGTGGAAGCCGCAACCGAATCCGGCCTGCCGCTGTCGCCGCTGCGGCCGGGACGGCGGCTCTATGTCGACGGGCGCGAGGCCGGCGACAGCGAGTATGAGAGCTTCGCCGCCGCGCTCGGCCGGGCGGAACGCACCATCACCGCCACTGCCGATGCCGGCCGCGACGTCGCCGCCGCCCGCGCGCTGCCCGATCTCGGCGAATGGAGCGCCACGGTGAACGCCGTGCTCGGCCCGCTCGGCTGCGGGCGCGCGCTGTCGGCGGTCTCCACCGTGGATCTCGCCCGCCGCGCGGCGCCGGCGGACGACATGCGCGCCACCGCCGGCGTCGGCGCGCTGCTGGGCTCGCTCGGCGCCTGGCTCAACACCCGGCTCGGCACGCGCGTCAGCCGCATCGATACCATCGCACGCGGCGTCGCGCTGGAGGCCAGCGGCACGCTGCGGGCGCGCACCGTCATCCTCGCCGTGCCGGCCGCGGTGCTGGCGGCGGGTGCGATACGCATCACGCCCGGCCTGCCGCAGCGGCTGCAAGGCGCGCTGGGCCGGCTGCCGTCCGGCCTCATCGAGAATGTCGGTTTCGTCCTGCCGGGCAATCCGCTGGGGCTGTCGTCCAACGAGCTGGTGCAGATCAGGGCCGGCACCGCGGCGCCGGCCTTGCTGCAGGCCCGCATCGGCGGGTCGGACCTTCATGTCGCGGTGTTCGGCGGCGAAGCGGCCGGCAATATAGCGAGCAAAGGCGAAGCGGCGGCACTGGACCGCACCCGCAATTTCCTGGTGAACGGCTTCGGCCGCGGCGCGGTGAGCAACCTCACCAAGGTCGTCGCCTCGCGCTGGTCGGCGGACCCGCTGATCCGCGGCGCGCTGGCGGTTGCCGAGCCCGGCGCCGGGGGCGTGCGCGGCACCTTCGCCGACCCGGTGTCCGGCCGGCTGATCTTCGCCGGCGAATACACCCACGAGACGCTGTGGGGCACGCTCGCCGGCGCCTGGCTCAGCGGCGAGCGCGCCGCCGACCAGGCCATCCGCATTCTCGGCGGGCGCGCCTGAGCCGCTGCGCTCAATCAGGCCTTGCAGCGCACATAGACCATGGTGCCGTAACGGCCGGCGACCTCCTGGTCGAGCCATTTCAGAATCAGCACCTGGCCGTCGAAGCGCAGCACCTCGCGGTCGGATTCGGCGCCGGGCGCCTCTTCGGGCAGGCCGATATAGATCGGGCCGCCGGCCACCTGCTTGGAGACCACCTCGCTCGGCTGCGACTGATCGGCCAGATACATCATGAAGCCGACGGTCGGCCCGCGATTGATCACATAAGGCTGGTTGCAGCCCTGCCGCGCCTGCGCCTCGGTGCGCCCGGCATCCTCCGGCCGGTGGTAGGCCGCAAGGCCCCATTTGCCGATCACCTGGTCCGGGGTGATGGGCGAGGTGTATTGCGGCATGGCCGGAATGGCCGGGGCCGGCGGCGGGCTGGAAGCGCAGGCGGCGGCGAGCGCCGCTGCGGCACAGAGGATGAGAACACGCGCAAAGCGGGACGGCAGCGACATCGAGAACTCCGGGGCGGGTCGGCGCCGGCACGGCGGCCGTCGGACGCAGGTGGAAACGGGCAGCGAAACGGGAGGCAAGGACAAGACCAACTCTAGGCGAACGGAGCTTTACGCATGGTTCATCCTCGAACATAGTCCGCCGCCGCCGCCGCGTCGATCTTGGCCGACGCCGGCGCGGGAGAAAGAGTGCCGTGTCCGACATCCTCATCCGCCCCGCCACCGACGCCGATGGCGCCGGCCTCGCCGCGCTGATCGCCGGCGTGTTCGCGGAATATGAGGGCTGCATCTTCGACGCGGCGGAGTTCCCCGAGCTCGAGGGCATCGCCAGCCATTTCGCCGGGCGCGGCGGCATCGTCTGGGTGGCGGAGCAGGACGGCGCGCTGATCGGCTCGCTGGCGGTGGCGCCGTGCGAGGAGCCGGCGACGTTCGAGCTGTTCAAGCTCTATGTCGCGGCGCCCGCGCGCGGCCGGGGCCTGGCGGCCGACCTGCTGCAACGGGCCCTGACCTTCGCACGGGCGCGCCGCGGCGGCACGATGCGGCTGTGGACCGACACCCGTTTCCTCGACGCCCACCGCTTCTATGAGCGCCACGGCTTCGAGCGCCAGCCCGGCTCCCGGCCGCTGCACGACCGCTCGCACAGCTGGGAATTCCCCTATCGCCGCCGGATCGCCGAGGCCTAGTTCCAATGCGCGTGCCCGCTTTCTTCGGACCGATCGCGGCGACGATCGGCGGCATCGGCGTCCTGTGCCTCATGGACGGGCTGGTGAAGTACCTCTCCGCCTTCCACGCCACCCCGCAGGTGGTGGCGATGCGCTACGGCTTCGGCGCGCTCGCGGCGCTGGCGGTGTTCCTCGCGGCCGGCACGCCGTGGCCGCGCCGTACCGCTCTGCGCCCCCACATGTGGCGGGCGGTGGTCATCTTCATCACCGCCACCACCTTCTTCTACGCGCTGGCGACGCTGCCGCTGGCGGTCGCGCTGTCGCTGTCCTTCACCGCGCCGATCTTCATCGCGCTGCTCGCCCGGCTTGCCTTGAAGGAGCGGCCGGGCGGGCCGGTGGTGGCGGCGCTGGCGCTCGGCTTCGGCGGGGTGCTGGTGGTGCTGTGGGACGAGCTCGGCCGCGCCGGGCCGGCCACCTCGCTCGGCATCGCTGCGGCGCTGGTCTCGGCGGTGTCCTATGCCATCTCGATGATCACGCTGAAGACCCGCGCGGCGCTCGATCCGGTGCCCAGCATCGTGCTGCTGCAGAACGCCTTCACGCTGGTGCTGGCGGCCCCGGCAGCAGCCATGGTGTGGACCGCGCCGACCGCGATGGAGCTGACGCTGTTCGCCGCCGTCGGCGTGCTCGGCACCACCGGGCATCTGGCTCTGGCCTTCGCCTATGGCCGCGCCGAGGCGAGCCGGCTCGGCGTGCTGGAATACACCGCCTTCGTCTGGGCGGCGCTGATCGGCCTCATTGCCTTCGGCGAAGTGCCCTCGCCGATCACCTTGCTCGGCGCCGCCTTCATCGTCGCCGGCGCCCTGCTGGTCGGCCGCTCCCGTACCGCCGAGCCGGAAGCGGAGATCGGGCCATGACGGCGATTTGCTTGCCGGCCGGAACGCTTTATCGTTCGCGCTGAACCGGCGGAGATGTCCCGATGGCGAACGAGGGTGCATCCGGTTCCGAAGCGGGGCCGGCAGAGATCCGGGAAGAGGCTGTTCCTGGCGTGTTCCGGCTGGAAGACCAGGTCGGCTTCCTGTTGCGCATCGCCACCCAGCGCAGCGCCGCTTTGTTTGCGGCGCGCGCGGTCGACGGGCTGACGCCGCCGCAGTTCGCCACGCTCGCCAAGCTGCGCGAAACCGGCCTGTGCTCGCAGAACCGGCTCGGCCGGCTGGTCTATCTCGACGCCGCCACCATCAAGGGCGTGGTCGACCGACTGCGGGCGCGCAATCTGGTGCAGGTGACGGACGACCCCACCGACCGCCGCCGCCGCGCTTTGGCGCTCACCGAGCGCGGGCGGCAGGTGACCGAGGCGGCGATCGAGGTGGCGCGCTCCGTGGGCGAGGCGACGCTGGCGCCGCTGACGGCGGACGAACGCCGGCAGGTGTTCGCCCTGCTGCGCAAGATGGCCGAACTGCCGTAGCGCGTGGTCGAGGCGCCGCGCCCCCGCTCAGAGTTTGTTTGGAGCGTGCGGCAACCGGGTGCGTGCTTCGAGGCCGGCCTGTGGCCGGCGCCTCAGCATGACGAATGTTTATGCAAAATAACAACTTACATCATCCTGAGGTGACCGAGCGCAGCTCGGGCCTCGAAGGACGCACAGCGCTGATGCAGGTCGCTTCTGACGTTCCAAACAGCCGCTCAAATGCGGTCCGGCGCGAAGCCGGCGAGCAGGCCGGTATAGGCCTTCGGCCGCGGCGGCGCGTAGGCGCCGGCCTTGGAGGTGGCGAGGCCGATGCCGGCCAACCCTTCCGCCAGCACCATGGCGCCGGCGACCCCGTCGATCACCGGCACGCCGTGCTCCGCGCTCAGGCTGCGGGCGAGATCGGCCATGCCGGCGCAGCCCAGCACCACCGCCTCGGCGTGGTTCTCGCCCACCGCGCGGCCGATCTCGGCGGAGATGCGCGCGCGGGCGTCCGAGGCCGGGTCTTCCAGTTCCAGAACCGCCACCTCGGAGGCGCGCACGGCGCAGCAGCGCCGGTCCAGCCCGTAGCGCAGCAGATTGGTCTCGATCACCGGTACCGAGCGCGACAGCGTGGTGACCACGGCGAAACGATGCGCGACCAGGCTGGCGAGATGAAAGCCGGCCTCGCCGATGCCGATCACCGGCGCCCGCGCCAGCGAACGCGCCGCCTCGACGCCGGTGTCGTCGAAACAGGCGACGATGTGCGCATCGACGCCTTCGCGCTCGGCCGCCGCGATCGCCGCCAGCAGGCCCGGCAGCGCCAGCGCATCGTCATAGGCGCCTTCGATGGAGGCGGGGCCGGTGGCAGAGGTGGCGGCGAGAACCTGCGTGCCGGGCCGGGCCACGGCGCGGGCGGCCGCGGCGATCTTCTCGGTCATCGAGACGGTGGTGTTGGGATTAACGATGTGTATGCGCACGATCAGCCGGCCGGAATGGTGAAGGGTGGCGCCTTCCTAGCACAATGCGTGCCCGCCGCTTCACCCCGCCGCGAGCAGCGCCGCGACATCGGCCGCGTGCGGCAGGTCGGCGCCGCGCCGGGTGCAGGTGATCGCCGCCGCCGCCGCCGCAAAGCTGAGCAGATCGCCGAGCGCCTCGGTGTCGAGGGTGGCGATGGCCTGCGGCGAGAGGCGGCCGGTGGTGGAAAGCCGCGCGAGCAGGGCGGCGTGGAAGGTGTCACCGGCGCCCACGGTGTCGCGCACCGCGATCCGCCGTCCCGGCACCGAGACCGTGCCGGCGGCGGAAAAGGCGGTAGCGCCGCGCGCGCCCTCGGTGATGACCACCAGCAGCGCACCGCGCTCGCGCCAGAAGGCGGCGGCTTCCGCCACCGTGAGCTGGCCGCCGAAGGCGGTGTGCACATCCTCGTCGCTGGCCTTCACCAGCGTGGCGGCGCGGTAGAAGCGCTCGGCCGCCTCGCCCCAGCGCTGCATGTCGCCGACCACGGTCGGGCGCAGATTTGGGTCGACGCTGATCACGCGGCGGCCCTTTTCACGTTCCGCCAGCATGGCATAGGTGCTGCCCACCGGCTCCACCACCGTAGTGTAGGAGCCGAAGGTGAGGGCGCGCACGCTGTCCGGCAGATCGGCCGGCAGATCGGCCGCGGTGAGCGAGCGGTCGGCGGCGCCTTCGCCGTGGAAGGAATAATGCGGCTGGCCGTCCGCCGCGGTGGCGATGGCGGAGAGCGTGGTCAGCCGTTCGGTGCGCACCAGGAAGCGGCCGTCGACGCCCTCGCGCGCCAATATGTCGGCGAGCAGCGTGCCGAAGCGGTCGCGCGAGATGCCGCCGAAGAAGGCCGAGCCGACGCCGAGCCGGGCAAGGCCGATGGCGACATTGAAGGGCGAGCCGCCGGCCACGGCGCGGGCCGGCATTTCGGTGCCCTCGGGCGGGTCGACGAACAGGTCGATGAGGGCTTCGCCGCAGACCAGGATCATGATGCATGCTCCCCGGGCGCGATCACGCCCTTGCGCAGAATGATGTTGCCATACAGCCGCCGCTCGCCGCTCGCCACCAGCGCATAGGCGGCGCGCACCCGCTCGTAGAAGGGCGGACCGGCAATGGGGATGAGGCGGAAACCGGGCTCGTGACGGGCGATCGCCGCCTCGAAATCGGCGAACACCGGCTCCAGGCGGCCGCAATCGCCGAAGGCGCAGGGCCGGAACGCGGCCTCCGGCACGTCGGCGTCGAGCGGCATCACCGACAGCACGGCGTCGAGTATGGTCGGCGCCGAATGGCCGTCCATGCGCACCAGCCGGCGTGCATGGGCCTGCGCGGGATAATTGGCGTCGACGATGGCGATCTCGTCGCCATGTCCCATGGCCCGCAACAGGCCGAGCAATTCGGGGCCGAGCAGCGGATCGATACCCTTGAGCATGGATGGGCTCTCAGTCCTTGAACAGCACGTCATGGTCGCGGGCGAAGGTGGCGAGCAGCGGCAGCGCCGCCCCGCCGATCGCCCGCGCCTCGCGCCCCACCGAACCTTCTGCGATGATGGCCTCGGTCAGGCCCTGGCGGTCGATGGCGGCGAAGCGGGCGCGGGTGCGCACCACCAGGCGGCGGCGGACATCGACCGGGAAGGCGCCGTCAATCACCACCGCCTCGAAATCGATCACCGAGAGCATGGCGGCGATGGCCTGGGCCAGGCCTTCGGCGGCCTCATCGATCCAGGCGTCCAGCATCGGCTCGAAGCCGGACCAGTCGTCCGGCGACAGCCAGATGTCGGCACCGCGCCGGCCTTGCGCGATCAGCTTGCGCTCCAGCCGGTAGATCGAGGCGGTGCGGATGAGCTGTTGCAGGCTCGCCCGGCCGTCCGCCTCGCGGCGCATGATCGGCATGGAGCCGAGCGCGCCGGCATTTCCGCTGCGGCCGGGCAGCAGGCTGCCGTTCAGCACCACGCCGCCGCCGATGAAGGTGCCGACATAGAGATAGGCGAAATCGCGAAACTGACCGCCCTGGCCGAAGGTGAGCTCGGCGGCGCAGGCCGAGGTGGCGTCGTTGCACAGCCGCACCGGCCATTGCCGGAAGCGCTGGCCGAGCGCCGCCGCCACGTCGAAATAGCGCCACTGGCCAAGCGCGCCGGGCGGGGCTTCGAGGTCGCTCTCCCAGTTCCACAGCTCATAAGGCATGGCGACGCCGAGCCCGGCGATGCGCGCGCGCTGTTCGGGCGCCAGCTCGCCGGCCAGGCCCTCAAGCTCAGTCTCCGCGAAGGCGATCAGCTCGGCCGGCAACGGATAGGCATAGGTGATGCGGCGGCGGGCCCGCACGCCGGCGAGGAAATCGATCAGCACCAGATCGCAGCTGCGCCGGCCGATCATCATGCCGAGCCCGAAGGCGCCGTCCGGGTTGAGAGAAAACGGCACCGCCGGCTGGCCGACCCGCCCGCGCTGGCGCTCGCCGGGCAGCACCAGGCCGTCGGCTTCCAGCCGGTTGATGATCACCGTGGTGGTCTGCGGCGACAGCCCGGTGAGACGAGCGATCTCGGTCTTGGACAGGCTGCGGTGACGACGGATCAGCGAGAGCACCAGCCGCTCATTATAGAGCCGCACCCCGGTCTGGTTGGTGCCTCGGCTGCCCGCTACCGCCGCCGGCCCATCGGCCGCGGTCGGCTCGCCCGCATCGGGCGGCGCCCTGTCTTCCATCCGCGTTTCCCCGCCTCGAATCTGGGTCTTGTTGTTCGCGCCGCCGCCGCGGGCGTCACCTTGGGGTGCAGAATGTGCCGGCCGGCGCTTCCCTGTCAATTATTATATCCAAGTGATTTATCTATTGACACACTCGGCCGGCTCCGTTTTGATGAGATGCAACAACAGCAAGATGCGGGTCCAACCGCGTGTCCGATTTCGAGCAACCCCTTGGGAGGGATAGAATGCGCACGCCATTCCGGCTCATCGCCGCATCCACGCTTGCCACGTCTGCCATCGTCCTGGCCGTCGGCCTGTCCGCCGCCTCAGCCGCCGACAAACCCATCGTCGGGCTGATCACCAAGACCAACACCAATCCGTTCTTCGTGAAGATGAAGGCCGGCGCCGAGGCCGCCGCCGCCGAGCAGGGCATGGAGCTGCGCTCCTTCGCCGGCAAGGTGGACGGCGACAATGACGGCCAGGTCGCCGCGGTGGAGAACCTCATCGCCGCCGGCGCCAAGGGCATATTGATCACGCCCAATGATTCCCGCGCCATCGTGCCGGCCATCGACCGCGCCCGCGCCGCCGGCCTGCTGGTCATCGCGCTCGACACGCCGCTCGATCCCGCCAGCGCCGCCGACGCCACCTTCGCCACCGACAATTTCCTCGCCGGCCAGCTCATCGGCCAGTGGGCGGCCAAGACGCTGGGCGAGAAGGCCGGCGCCGCCAAGGTCGCGATGCTCGACCTGAACGTGAACCAGATCTCGGTCGACGTCGCCCGCGACCAGGGCTTCCTCAAGGGCTTCGGCATCGACATCGCCAACCCGGCCTCGATCGGCGACGAGAAGGACAAGCGCATCGTCGGCCACGACGTCACGCTGGGCAGCGAGGAGGGCGGCCGCAAGGCGATGGAGAACCTGCTCCAGAAGGACCCCGGCGTCTCGGTGGTCTACACCATCAACGAGCCGGCCGCCGCCGGCGCCTATGAGGCGCTGCGCTCGGTCGGCCGCGACAAGGACGTGCTGATCGTCTCGGTCGACGGCGGCTGCCCGGGCGTGCGCAACGTCAAGGACGGCGTCATCGGCGCCACCTCCATGCAGTTCCCGCTGCTGATGGCCGCCAAAGGCGTCGAGGCGGTGAGCAAGTACGCCAAGGACGGCTCCAAGCCCAAGGCTTCGGAAGGGCTGGACTTCGTCAATACCGGCGTCGAGCTGGTCACCGACAAGCCGGCGGCGGGCCTGCCCTCCATCGATTCGGCCGCCGCGCTGAAGAAGTGCTGGGGCTGATCGCGACCTCGCGCCGGTCATGAAAGCGCGGCCCTGTACGCCGTCGCCGTACCCGCTACTTTAGTCGCAATCGGCGGCTTCAAAACCGTCCAACAAACCGACGGCGCGCCATCCGGCGCGCCGGCAGGACCCGTGCCGGAGGAGACGCCTGATGACGGACCTTGGCAGCGCCGGACGCCCGGCCATGCAGGAGTTCGAGACCGTCCTGAAGAAGGACACCAAAGTTGCGGAGTTCGACGTTCAGCCGAAATCCGGCCTGCAGCGCCTGCAGCACTTCCTGCACGCCAACCCCACCGCGGTGCCGGCCATCGTGCTGCTGCTCGGCATTACCGGCTTCAGCCTTATCGTCGGCAGCCGCTTCCTGTCGTCGTTCAACCTGTCGCTCATCATCCAGCAGGTCACCATCATCGGCGTCATCGGCATCGCCCAGACGCTGATCGTGATCACCGCCGGCATCGATCTGT
>JBGGNI010000005.1:0-5214 GCA_041287585.1 Xanthobacteraceae bacterium | reverse complement strand
AAATGGCCTGCAAATTGCCTGTGAAGAAACAGATGTTCCTGAAAGGGACATTTCCACCCCGACGAGCTGCGTTCAGCGAACCAATCAAGGGAAAAGCCGATGCGTGTCCAAGGTCTCATCAAGTCACTTGCCGTATGCGGGCTGCTCGCCGGGCTGCCCGCGGTCGCGAAGGCGCAGGAATCCAAGGAACCGATCATCATCGCCCTGCACGACTGGACCGGGCAGAACATCACCGCGCACATTGCCGGCGATCTGCTGAAGACCAAGGGCTACAAGGTCGAATACGTCACCATCGACTATCTCACCGGCCTTACCGCCATGGAAAACGGCGACGTGACCTTCATGCCGGAGCTGTGGGCCACCACCGCCGGTGACGCGATGAAGGCGTCCGACGCCACCGGCAAGACCGAGAATCTCGGCCCCCTCGGCCCCGCGGCCAAGGAAGAATGGTGGTACCCGGCCTATATGAAGGAGAAGTGCCCGGGCCTGCCGGACTGGAAAGCGCTGCTGAAGTGCGGCGCGGTGTTCTCCGCGCCCGAGACCGCGCCCAAGGGCCGCTATCTCGGCATGGAAGCCACCTGGGGCGGCCATGATCCCGAGCGTATCGAAGCCCTCGGCCTGCCCTTCGTCGCGGTCGACGCCGGCACCGAAGCGGCGATGTTCGCCGAGCTGAAATCGGCCTATGAGCGCAAGGCGCCGATCATTCTGTGGGTGTACTCGCCGCACTGGGTGCCTTCGGTGTTCGAAGGCGAATGGGTGCAGTTCCCGGAATATGACGCGGCCTGCTACACCGACCCGAAATGGGGCATAAACCCCGACAAGGCCTATGATTGCGGCAAGCCGCATGGCGACATCTTCAAATACACCGCCGCCAACACCAAGACCAAATGGCCCGCCGGCTACGACGTCCTCAAGAAGCTCAAGGTCGAGGGCAGCGAACTGAACCTCATGGTCAAGGCGGTCGACGTCGACGGCAAAAAGCTCGAAGACGTGGTCGCGGCCTACGTCGCCAAGCACAAGGCCGAATACTGATCGCCGTTGCGTCTGAGAAGCGCCCGCTCCCCGCGGGCGGGCGCTTCAAAGACCCGGTTCCCGATGAAGGGTTTGCCTCATGGCCATGGTTTCGCTTGCGCCCGTCGAGGCTCCCAAGACACGCGCGAGCGCGGATGCGCCGCCGGCGCTGATCTGCCGCAATCTGTGGAAGATCTACGGCGCCAATGCCGAGGCCTTGCTGCGCGAGGACCCCGACCCGACGCCGGCCAAGGTGCAGGCCGCCGGCCTGTTCGCGGCGGTGCGCAACGCCACGCTGGAAATCCGCCAGGGCGAGATCTTCATCATCATGGGGCTGTCCGGCTCCGGCAAATCGACGCTGGTGCGCTGCCTGTCGCGCCTCGTCGAGCCGACCGCGGGCGCCGTGTTCTACGAGCACCAGAATCTGCTGCGCATGACGCCGGCCGAGCTGATCGCGCTGCGCCGTCACAAGATGGGCATGGTGTTCCAGAACTTCGCTCTGCTGCCGCACCGCACCGTGCTGGGCAATGTCGCCTTCCCGCTGGAGGTGCAGGGCCTGCCCAAGGCCGAGCGCGAGGCGCGCGCCTTGAAGGTGATCGAACTCGCAGGCCTCACCGAGCGGGCCGGCCATTATCCGCGCGAGCTTTCCGGCGGCCAGCAGCAGCGCGTCGGCATTGCGCGCTCGCTGGCGGCGGAACCGGCGCTGTGGTTTCTCGACGAGCCGTTCTCGGCGCTCGATCCGCTGATCCGCCACGAGATGCAGAACGAGTTCCTGCGCCTGCAACGCATGCTCTCCAAGACCATCGTCTTCATTACCCATGATTTCGACGAGGCGATCCGGCTCGGCGACCGCATCGCCATCATGAAGGACGGCGCCATCATCCAGGTCGGCACCGCCGAGCAACTCGTGCTCAACCCGGCCTCGGACTATGTCTCCGCCTTCACCCGCCACGTCGCGCGCGCCAAGGTGCTCACCGCCGGCGGCATCTGCGTGCCGGTACAGCCCGGCGAAGCGCTCGGCCCCGCGGTGCCGGCGCAGGCCCGCATCGCCGAGGTGGCCGAGGCGGTGATCGCGGCGCAGGCCCCCGCCGCGGTGATCGGCGCCGACGGCACCGTGCTCGGCAAGCTGGAAAAGGCCGCGGTGATCGAGATTCTGGTCGGAGGCAGCCGATGAGCCAGATGGCGCTCCAGCAGACCGCCCCGCCGGCGCGCCTCTCCGTCGGCGCGCTGGTGGCGCTGGCGGTAGTGCTGGCGGTGCTGGTGCCTTATGTGGCGCCCGACGCGTTCGGCTGGGCCCGCGCCTACCCCTCGGCCTGGATCGTGCCGATCAGCGACTGGCTGAAGGCGTTCCTGTACTGGCTGGCGCGCGACGCCACCTTCGGCATCTTCACCTTCAAGGAGATGACGCGCTTCATCTCCGGCCTGTTCGGCTATGCGCTGGACGTGCCCAAGGCGCTGTTCTCCACCGGCATCCGCTTCAGCGACGATCCCGGCACCCTCTATATTCCCCGCCTGTCCTGGGCCGGGTTGATCGGCGCGGTGACGCTGTGGAGCTATGTGCTCGGCGGCACGCGCCTCGCCGTGCTGGGGTTCGTCGGGCTCGGCTACATTCTGGTGTTCGGGCAGTGGGACAGCGCGATGGTGACGCTGTCGCAGGTGGTGGTCGCGGTCGCCTTCGGCGTATCGGGCGGCATTCTGCTCGGCACCCTGGCCTATCGCATGCCGCGGCTGGAGGGCGCGGTGATCGCCGCGCTCGACTTCATGCAGACCGTGCCGACCTTCGCCTATCTGGTGCCGCTGGTGTTCCTGGTCGGCGTCGGCCCGGTGTCCGGCATGCTCGCCACCATCCTCTACGCCATGCCGCCCATGGTGCGCGTCACCCTGATCGCGCTCAAGCGCGTGCCGCCGGAACTGGACGAACTCGCCCGCATGACCGGCTGCGAGCCGCGGCAGGCGCTGTGGAAGGTGCTGGTACCCTCCGCCCGCGACGGGCTGCTGGTCGGCGTCAACCAGGTGATCATGCTCACGCTCAACATGATCATCATCGCCGCGATGATCGGCGCCGGCGGGCTCGGCTTCGACGTGCTCAACGCGCTGCGGCAGGCCAACGGCCTCGGCAAGGGGCTGGAGGCCGGCCTTGCCGTGGTCGCGCTCGCCATCGTGCTGGACCGGATGAGCCGGGCGCTGGTGGAACTGCGCCCGGTGCACGGTGCGCCGGCCCGCCGGCGCACGCTGCTGTCCGCCGCGGGGCTCGCCACGCTCATCGGCTTCACCCTGCTGTCCTATGCGGTACCGGCGCTGGAGCGGCTGCCGGCGGACTGGCGGGTGTCCACCGGCCCGATGTGGTCGAACCTGGTGAGCTGGGTCAATGTGAACCTGTTCACCACGGCCGATGCCATCCGCACCTTCCTGCTGCTCAATCTGCTGATGCCGACCAAGACCTTCCTGATCGGCTTTCCCTGGGTCGGGCTGCTGGCGGTGGCGGCGGGCGGCGCCTGGGCGCTCGGCGGCTGGCGGTTCGCGCTCGGCATGGGCGCGCTCATCGCCTTCATCCCCGTCGCCGGATTGTGGGAACGCGGCATGACCACGATCTATCTCTGCGGCATCTCGGTGGTGATCGCGATGCTGATCGGCCTGCCGCTCGGCTTTCTCGGCAGCCGCTCGGAGCGCATGCACGGCTTTCTCGGCGCCATGTGCGACACGCTGCAGACCATGCCCTCCTTCGTGTATCTGCTGCCGGTCGTCATGCTGTTCCGCATCGGCGACGTCTCGGCGCTGGTGGCCATCGTGCTGTACGCCATGGTGCCGGCGATCCGCTTCACCGACCACGGCCTGCGCGCCGTGCCGGGGAGCCTGAACGAGGCGGGAACCATGGCCGGCTGTACCGGCCTCCAGCGGCTGGTCAAGGTGCAGCTTCCCTACGCACTGCCGGAGATCATGCTGGGCGTGAACCAGGTGATCATGATGGCGCTGTCCATGCTGGTGGTGTCGTCCTTCGTCGGCACCAACGATCTCGGCAAGCAGATCCAGGTCGCGATCTCGCAGGCCGATCCCGGCAAGGGCCTCTCCGCGGGCCTCGCCATCGCCTTTCTCGGTATCTTCTCAGACCGGATGATCGGGCGCTGGGTCGGCCGGCGCCGGGAGCGGATGGGGCTGTAACGGGGCGGCCATTGACGCCGCCGGGCGTTGAGGCTCCGTTGGGCACGGCGCTTCCCGGCGTCGCGGAAACTCTGGTCGAGACGAGTGACGATGCGGCTGCCATCGACCCAAGCGCTGCGCGCGCTCGAAGCCTTCGCCCGGCACGGCACCGTCTGGCAGGCGGCGGCGGAGATGAACATCACCCGCAGCGCGGTCAGCCATCAATTGCGCTTCCTGGAGCAGGACCTCGGCTTCGCGCTGCTGCAGCGTGCCGGCAAGGGGGTGGCGCTCACGCCGCAGGGGCTGCGCTACGCCGCCGATGTCCGCAAGGCGCTGATCGCGCTGACCGATGCGGCCGTGCAGTATGGCGACCGCGGCGTGCTGCAGGGCGCCATCACGGTGAGTTCGACGCCGGGCTTCGCCTCCTTCTGGCTCTGCACCCACGTCGCCGAATTCAAGCAGCTCTATCCCGACGTGACCTTGCGGATCGTGACGCCGCAGCGGCTGGACGATGTCGATGCCTCGGGCGTCGACGCCTTCATCGCCTATGGCGACGGCGACTGGCCGCGCCATTCGGTTCAGCTTCTCAGCGCGGTGGACTTCATGCCGGTGTGCAGCCCGGTGCTGCTCAACCAGCTCGGCGGCCTCAGCGATCCGGTGGACGTGTTCCGCACCGTGCTGCTGCATCTCGACGGCCTGGGCGACTGGCTCAACTGGTTCGCCGCCGCCGGCATTGTGGGGCCGCGGGCCGAACAGGGCGTGATCTTCTCCGACATGAACCTGGTGCTGGCCGCCGCCATCGCCGGGCAAGGCATTGCGATCGGCGACAATTTCGTCTGCCGGCACATGCTGGACACCGGGCGGTTGGTCCGCCCGTTCGAGCTTTCGATCCGCTCCAGCCGCGCCTATTATTTCGTTACCGAGCGCGAGCGCGCCGGCAATCCGGCGATCCAGGCGTTCGCCGACTGGCTGAAGGCGCGCCTGGTTCAGACCACGACCGTGCTGCATCCTTAGGCATCGGGATGCATGCCCATGCGCGTGGCATTGCGGTGAAATTTCTTCATT
>JBGGNI010000004.1:0-13073 GCA_041287585.1 Xanthobacteraceae bacterium | reverse complement strand
CGGGTGCACCAGGGCATCGAGATAGCTGAGCAGCGACGCGGAAGCGGTCATGAGACGCGGTACCCATGCCGGTTCATGGCCGGCCTTGCGTGTGATTCGTCGGTCATCATGCCGGCCGGGGCTTAAGCGAAACTGAAGGCGCGCCGGCCACGGTCGCCCCGCTGCTCCGCGGAAGCCACACTCGCGGTTTTCTTCGCCGTATGGTTAACGATGCCTTTGCAGGCGCTGGCGAATTCGCTGTGATTCGAATCGCGCTCGGCAAGGCGCGGCTGCTATGATGCAAGTATGTAAGGGTTCGGCGACGGCGCCAGAGAGCGCCCGCCGCAACTGAGGGCAGGCGTCATGTTCTTTCTGCTGAGACTGGCCTTCTGGCTCGCTTTGGTCCTGGTGTTGCTGCCGGGCATGCCGACCTCCGACAAGGCCGCGGGGGACGCTGTGGGCGCGCTGGGTGCCATCGGCGCCGCGGTGGCGGATGCCGGCGGCTTCTGCGAGCGCCGGCCGCAGGCCTGTGCGGTCGGCGGGCAACTGCTCGACGCCGCCAGTGAGCGAATGGGCGAAGGCGCGCGCATGGTGGCGCAGTTCCTCGGCACGCACATCGCCGAACAGAAGCGGCAGGCGAACACACCGGCTTCGCACCGGCCGGCCAACGACACCCTGACCACCGACGATCTCAGCCCGGCCTGGCGCGGCCCCACCGACGCGGTGGCGCCGCACGGGACGACGGTGCCGCTGCCGCCCAAAAGGCCGGCGTAATGTCTGTTGGCTTCGCGATGTTGCGAAGCCGGCGCCGCGTCCCCACTATGGGCCGGAGAGGCGCAAAATGACTGTCGACGACATTATCGATAATTTCGAGCTGCTGGACAATTGGGACGACCGCTACCGCTACCTCATCGAGCTTGGCCGCACTCTGCCGCCCTTCCCGGAAGCGGAGCGAACCGAGGTTCGCAAGGTACAGGGCTGCGCCAGCCAGGTGTGGCTGGTGAGCCATGCCGAGCCGGACGGGCGGCTGAGCTTTGTCGGCGATTCGGACGCCCATATCGTGCGCGGGCTCATCGCGGTGCTGCTGTCGCTCTATTCCGGCCAGCCCGCCCGCGACATCCTGAACATCGACGCGCCCGCGGTGTTCGACCGCATCGGCCTGCGCGATCATCTCACGCCGCAGCGCTCCAACGGGCTGCGCTCCATGGTGGAGCGCATCCGCACGGAGGCGCGCGCCGCACTTACCCACCCGGTGAACTGACCGCGCCGTCGACCCGCGCCCGCCCGTTCGGCGCCACCCAGCTCCGGGTGCGGGCCTGGGCCGGCCCCTTCGCCGAGGCGGCAAGGCCGTAATGGCGGGCGAGCCGGTCCAGCGCGAGGCCGAGCACCACCTTGCCGGTGCGCGCCGGCCAGCCGCGCTCGCCCTCCACCTGCTCAAGTCCTTTCAGGAAGCAGCACACATCCAGCAGCAGGCCGGAGAATTCCGGCCCCACTGCGTCCAGCGCCCTTTGCATCCGGCCCTTGGCCGCCAGGCTGGCTTCGGAAACGGTGAGGCCGGTCGGCGCACCGGGGCGGCGTCCGCCGGTGGAGGACCAGTCGGCGGTCAGCCGCGGCGTCATCTGGGCGCGGGTGAAATCAAGCCGAAGCCGATCGCCGGCGGCGAGTTGAAAGGCGTCGATCATTGGTCGCCCGTCGCGGCTGCGCCGGCGGGCGAGCCAGCCCAGCGGGCTTTCCGCCAGGTCGACCAGAACCTCAACCGTCAGGCCGTCGACCTCCACCGTGGTGCGTTCGAACGCGGCATTCATCGTGCCAGCCTCCCGCCGCGGGCGGCATAGCGGGCCGCCTCCTCCAGCCGGTCCAGCCGCCGATCGGTGGTGCCGTCGTCGCGCAAATCCTCCACGCTGCGGCAGGCGTGGGCGACGGTGGAATGATGCCGCCCGAAGCCGCGCCCCACCTGCATCAGCGTCAGGCCGAGCCCGACATGGGCGAGATACATGGCGAGCGCGCGCGCCTCGGCGCTGGCGCTGCTGCCGCGGGTGAGCCCGAGAATATCGGCGGGCGCGACATCGGTGGCGGCGGCCGCGACACCCGCGGCGATGGCGCAAAGCCCCTCCGGCGCGCCGGCGGCGGGCGCCCCGGCGAGATGGCGGGAATAGGTAACCGCCGCCGACAGAGGCGTTTCGGTCGGCGACGCAGGGGAAAGCGACATGGCGACGGCTCACAACCTAAAGTTACAATTACCACTCAATTCTGAGCCAGATCTGGCCGCATGCGGATAATATTCCGATAGGCGACCTTGGCTGTCTACGGCAAATTTCAACGAAATCTTTTATATATCGTGATGTAGCGCCACAGCTTTGCGACGGTTCGATTCTCATATTAGGATTTTTATCCGCACTCTTAAGTTGCGGCTTAGGTTTGGTGCATCCTTGCTGAGAGCACGCCATGCCCGCATCCGCCCGCCTCCGGCCCCGCATCACCGCCCTGCGCCTTCATGAACCGCGCGCGCTTATCGCCGCCCGAATGGACGCGCTGCGCCCCTTCCTCGCCCGCGACCCCGCAGTGCGGCGCGCCATGCTGGCCCGCCTGCTGCGGGCGGAGCGACGTGCGGCGATGAGCGGCGTCGGCTACGACGCCGTGCGCCACGCCGCGCTGCGGCGCCTCGCCGTCGAGCCGCAAACCTTTCGGTAGCTTAATGCGGCGCGCCATTCTCCCGCCGCGTTTCGATCCGCTAAGCTCGCCTTATTGCGCCGTTGCGCATCCTTCGCGGAGAACGAGCCCGTGCGTGCCATTCAGTCCCTGCTCGCCGATGTCTGGCGCCTGTCGGTTCCCTATTTCCGCGGCGAGGATCGATGGCGCGGCGGCGGGCTGCTGGCCGCGGTGGTGGCGCTGGAACTCGGCTGGGTCTACGCCACCGTGCTGATCAACCAGTGGAACAATGCGTTCTACGACGCCATCCAGGAAAAGGACTTCCCGGCCTTCAAGTACCAGCTCGCGCTGTTCTGTGCCTATGCCACGGCGGCGATCATTATCGCGGTCTATCAGATCTATCTGCGGCAATGGCTGGAGATCCGCTGGCGCACCTGGATGACGGAGAAATATCTCGACGGCTGGCTGGGAGAGCAGACCCATTACCGCATGCGGCTGAAGGGCGACACCGCCGACAATCCGGACCAGCGCATCGCCGAGGACATCCGCAACTACGTAGCGCAGACCATTTCCATCTTCATCGGCCTGCTCAATGCAGTGGTCTCGCTGGCCTCGTTCGCCATCATCCTCTGGGGCCTGTCCGGTGATTTCCGGTTTGCCGTCTTCGGCCACGAGATCGCGATACCCGGCTATCTGGTCTGGGCCGCCTTCGCTTATGCAGCCGTCGGCACCTGGCTGACCCATCTCATCGGCCGCGTGCTGATCAGGCTCAATTTCGACCAGCAGCGCTTCGAGGCCGATTACCGTGTCGACCTGGTGCGGGTGCGCGAGAATGGCGAGCAGGTGGCGCTCATGGGCGGCGAGCCGGTGGAGCGCGCTCGGCTGCTCGACCGGTTCGGCCATGTGGCGAGCAATTACTGGAGCATCATGATCGCCCAGAAGCGTCTCACCTGGTTCACCTCCGGCTATGGCCAGGCGTCGATCATCTTCCCGTTCGTGGTCGTCGCCCCGGCCTATTTCACCGGCGCCATCCAGCTCGGCCAATTGATGCAGACCTCCTCCGCCTTCGGCCAGGTGCAGGGCTCGTTTTCCTTCTTCATCAACGCCTACACGACGCTCGCCGAATGGCGCTCCATCGTGGAGCGGCTCATCGGCTTCGAGAATTCGGTGGCGGCCACCCGTGCGGAGTCGGCGGCCACCGAGTTCGTGCGCGAGGCTGACCCGGCCGGCGTGGCACTGGCGCTGGAGGATATCGAGGTGCGGCTGCCGGACGGGCGGATGCTGCTCACCGCCGACGGCGTCGCCGTGCGCGCCGGCGAGAGCGTGCTGCTCACCGGCGCGTCGGGCTCGGGCAAGAGCACGCTGCTGCGGGCGCTCGCCGGGATCTGGCCGCACGGGCGCGGGCGGATAGCGCTTTCCCCCGGCGCCCGCATGCTGGTGCTGCCGCAGAAGCCCTATGTGCCGGTCGGCACCCTGCGCGGGGCCCTCGCCTACCCGGACCCGATGGCCGAGTATTCCGATGCCGAACTCGCCGCGGTGCTGGAGGCGGTCGGCCTGGGCAGCTTCACCGGGCGGCTGGACGAGCGGGCGCTGTGGCCCTCGGTGATGTCCGGCGGCGAGCAGCAGCGCCTCGCCATCGCCCGCGCGCTGCTGGTGAAGCCGGACGTGCTGCTGCTGGACGAGGCGACCTCGGCGCTGGACGAACCCGGCGAGGCCGCGCTGTACCGCACATTGCGTGAGCGGGTGCCGCAGGCCGCCATTCTCTCCATCGGCCATCGCAGCACGCTGCGCGCCTTGCACGGCCGGCATCTGGAGATCCATGCGGTCGAGGACGGGCCGGCGCGGCTCCAGGGCGAGTTGGCGCCAGCGGTGTAAGCCCGGCTATTTCTCCGGCGCGGCCATGCCGGAGAGGTCGCGACGACGCCGGAGCAGGTGAAACCTATGGTGCGGCAGCGGCTCGCCGCTTGGCGTTCCGTGCGCCTCGATGGCGACGGTGCGCTCCAAAAGAATCTCGTAGATCGGCCGTCCGCCCAGCACCTGTGCCACCATGTTGGAGGCGATGGTGGTCAGCATCACCGGGATCATGAGCGCATAGGCGCCGGTGAGTTCCATCACCAGCACCATGCCGACCAGCGGCGCGCCGATGGTCGAGGCGAACAGCGCGCCCATGGCGGCGACGGCGAGCGCGACATGCATGCCCTCCGGCAGCGGCAACATGAGTTGCAGCGCGCTGCCGAAGCACAGGCCGATGGTAGTGGCGAGCGCCAGGATCGGGGCGAAAATGCCGCCCGCTACCCCTGTCGCATAGCTGGCCATCGTCATCACGAGGCGCAGCAGCACGATGACCGTCAGCGTGCCGAGCGGCAGGTTCTCGGTGGCGAGCCGCACCGCGAGAACTTCTCCGCCCTGCGTCGCCTCCGGCAGCACAAACACCAGCACGCCGATGACGAGCCCGATCAGCAGCGGGAACAGATAGAAGCTGCTCGCCATGCCGAGCCGGCGCACCTGATCGAGCGACCACACCAGCGTGCGATTGAAGCCGACACCGATGCCGCCGAGCAGTGCCCCGAGCAGCGCGAAGGCCGGCAGTGCGGCGAGCGGCATCTGCGGCGCATCCAGCAGCATAGAGGGGGTGTTGCCGGTCAGCCGCTCGGTGATGACAGCGCTCGCCAGCGAGGCCAGGATGACGCCGACATAGGTGCGCGCGCTGTAGGGGAACTGCCGGCGCGTCTCCTCGATGACGAACAGCACCGCGGCCAGCGGGGCATTGAAGGCGGCGGCAAGGCCGGCGGCCCCGCCCGCCGCCAGCAGCCCGCGCATGTCTTCGTCCGAAAGCCGGACAAGGTCCGCGGCCGCCTTGGCGATCGAGGCGCCGATATGGATGGTCGGCCCCTCGCGGCCGAGCACCATGCCCGACGACAGCGACAGCAGGCCGCCGACGAATTTCACCGGCAGCACCCGCCGCCAGCGCACCTGGCGCAGGCCCTCCATCGCGCCTTCGATCTCCGGCACACCGGAGCCACCGGCTTCCGGCGCGAAGCGGCGCACCAGCCACAAGGACGCAACCGCCATGGCGGCCGCGACCAGTGCGCCGGCGGCGTAGAGCAACGTGCCGGCAAGACCGAGCGAGTCCCGAAGCAGGGCCGGCCATGCCGCGCCGAGCCAGTCGACGCCGAGATGGAATGCGGTGCCGGCCAGGCCGACCGCGAGGCCGACCATCACCGCGACCGCATGATATCCGCCATTGCCCATGCCGCTTCCCGCATCCGTGCCCTTGATGCCTCGGTAGCACCCCGGAGCGCCGGCGGGAAACACGTCATCGGCGGTGCGCCGGCTTCTATGGCAAGGTCGGCGCGTAGGTCGATACCGGCTCCACTTTGTCGATCAGCCCCTGCGCCTTCATGAAGGCGCCGAACCGGGCATAGCGGCCGGCGTCGAGCGCGGCCGGGGACTGCGCGAAGCGGCGCAGCGTGTCGGTCCACGCGGTCTTGTTCAGCGTGTCGTCCAATGAGGGATTGGCCTTTACGAACAGTCCCCACGCCTCGTCCGGGTGGTTCAGCAGGAACACGGTCGCCGCCTCCACCGCCGCCAGGAAGCGCGGCAGCCGCGGGTCGGCGATCAGGTTGCGGTTGGTGATGTAGATGAGCTCGTCATAGGCCGGCACGCCGTGCTCCTCCGGGAAGAAGGCACGCCCTTCCTTGCCCTCCAGCTTGAGCTGGGTGAGCTCGAAATTGCGGAAGGCACCGATCACCGCATCCACCTTGCCGGCGGCGAGTGCCGGCGACAGCGCGAAATTGACGTTCACCATGGTGACGTCGGTCGGCGCCAGGCCGACGCTCTTGAGCATGGTACCGAGCAGCGCATCCTCGAAGCCGGACACCGAGAAGCCGACGGTCTTGCCCTTCAGGTCCTTGAGGCCGGCGATCGGTCCGTCTTTGAGCACCACCAGCGTGTTAAGCGGCGTCGCCACCAGCGTGCCGAAGCGCACCAGCGGCAGGCCCTCCTTGACGTCGAGATAGAGGCTCGGCTGGTAGCCGACCGCGATTTCCGCCTGGCCGGCGGCAACCAGGCGCGGCGGTGCGGCGGGGTCTGCCGGCGGCACCAGCGTCACCTCCAGCCCTTGCGCCGCGAAGAACCCCTTCTCCTTGGCGACGATCAGCGGGGCGTGGTCGGGATTGACGAACCAGTCCAGCAGGACGGTCAGCTTATCGGCCGCACGGGCCGGGCCTATCGACACCGCGGCCATGACGGCAAGCGCGGCGATCTTGGAAACGAACTTCACCATGGATCTCCTCCTCGACAGCGGGAGATCCGAGCGGCACGAGCTTTCGGGGGAAATCTGGCGCGGCTGCACCCTGTGCGGGAACGCCCGGCCATCGCTCCGTCCCTTCGCCGGCATGACCCGGATCAGGTTCAAAGGGTCTGGCGGACGCCATCTCAGCCCCTTGAACCTCAACGGTTCGCAGGACACCCCTCGGACACGCAAAGCCTAGCAGAGCTGGTATGCCACGGCAATGCGCGTCAGCGCTCCAGCGTCTCCGGCGCCCAGGGCACCAGGCGCGTCAGCAACCGGTCGGCAGCAGCAAAGAGCGTGAGCGCCACTGTCAGCAGCACGGCGAGCGCGGCGAACACCATGTCGGTCTGCATCCGGGCATTGGCCTGGAGCATCAGGAAACCGAGTCCCGCTGCCGAGCCGACCCATTCGCCGACCACGGCGCCGATCGGCGACACCGCCACGGCCACCCGCAGGCCCGAGGCCAGCGCCGGCAGCGCCGCCGGCACGCGGATGAGACGCAGCAGCGCCACCGTGCCGGCCCCGTGCAGCCGGGCGAGATCGACCAGCCCCTGGTCGGCCCGGGCCAGACCGTCCTGAAAGGCGGAAGCGACCGGAAAGAAGATGATCAGGCTCGCCATCACCACCTTGGAGGCCAGCCCGAAGCCGAACCAGATGACCAGCAACGGCGCGATGGCGAACACCGGCAGCGCCTGCGCCACCAACAGCACAGGGCGCAATGCCCGGCGCGCCGCCGGCGACAGCGCCATGGCCAGCGCGCAGGCGATGCCCAGCACCGCGCCGCAGACCAGGCCCAGCAGCATCTCCAGCAGCGTCACCCCGGCATTGGACGCCAGCACCGGCCAATTGCGCGCCAGCGCCCCGGCGATCCGCACCGGGCCGGGCAGAATATAGGCCGGCACGCCGATCAGGCGCACGAGCGCCTCCCACCCGCCGAGCAGCAGGCCGACAACCAGAAGGGGGCGCCACAGGCGCGCGCCCGGCACGGCCATGATGCGGTTTCCGGCGTGGGTGGAAGGGTCTGCGAGCCTTATAGCGGGCGCTTGACCCCGATCAAACGGATCGTCACCTTCACGTCCTAGATGTTCCGCGAGAAGAACGCGAAGAGGAGGCGACGATGATCAAGGACGTGCTCGTTCACCTGAAGCTCGGCGAGGGACCGGACACGGCCGCGGACTATGCGGTCTCGATGGCCGCCGCGCTGGGTGCCCAGCTCACCGGCGTGGCGATCAGCTTCGAGATCGACGTTCCGCATGTCTATACCGAAGCCTTCTCCACCGATTTCATCGATCTCCAGCGCGCCGAGAATCGCCGCCTTTCGGCACAGGCCACCGCCCGCTTCGAAGAGGCCGCGCGCTCCATGGGCGTCGTCGCCGATATTCGAGTGATCGACGGCACGCTCGGCGGCGCCGCCGAGCAGATCGCCACCATGGCGCGGCTCTACGACCTCACCGTCATCAGCCAGGCCGATCCCGGCCGCATGGGTACGGAAGAGGTGGTGACCGAGGCGGTGCTGTTCGATTCCGGCCGCGCCGTGCTGCTGGTGCCGCTCGACCAGGCACACCCCTATTCCGGCGCGCGCGTGATGGTGGCGTGGGATGGCGGGCGTGCGGCGGCGCGCGCGGTCTCCGAGGCCCGTCCCTTCCTGAGCCGCGCCAGCCTCGTGGAGGCGGTGGTGGTGGCCAGCGCCAAGCACAAGAACGACGATCTGCCCGGCGCCGATCTCGCCCGGCACCTCGCGCGCCACGAGAAGAATGTCGAGCTGCGGCGTCTAGTGCCGGGCCATGACGAGGGCATCGTCGACGTGCTGCTGAAGGAAATCGCGGAGCGCGAGATCGATCTGATGGTGATGGGTGGCTACGGCCATTCCCGGCTGCGCGAATTCGTGCTGGGCGGCGTGACGCGCGATATGCTGGAGCGCATGAGCGTGCCGCTGCTGATGGCGCATTGAATTCCCGGCCACGCACCAAGAACAGTCACGGAGGAAGCCGCCTATGCCGAAGGGATCGCTGGAAGGCCAGCTCATTGCCGCACAGGGTGTCATCGAGACTACCGAGTCCGACCAGATACTGCGATGGGACGGCAGCGCGCTCTATATTGAGCAGGACGTCTATCATAACGGCCAACTGGTGCACCGCCGGTACAGGAAGCGTGTCACCCGCGAGGTTGCCCAGGCGCTGCGGGTGCTGATGACGCAGGATTCGTAAGGGGCCCGTGTCCCGGACCAGCGGAGGCGAAGCCGAAGCGCAGAGCCGGGATCCAGGGGAAAATCCGCCGAAGGCGCTTCAATGAAGGATTTCGAGGCTTCGCCGATTCTCTCCTGAACCCCGGATCGGCGCTGCACTGCGTGCAGCTTGTCCGGGGAACGGGACTTTCCAAACGGCTCTTGGCGCGCCGGTGCCCGAGTTCCTCACATATTCGGGTAGTTCGGTCCGCCGCCGCCTTCCGGGGCCACCCAGTCGATGTTCTGGTTGGGGTCCTTGATGTCGCAGGTCTTGCAGTGCACGCAGTTCTGCGCGTTGATCACGAAGCTGTCCGCGCCGTCCTTTTCCACCCACTCATAGACACCCGCCGGGCAGTAGCGGTTCGACGGACCGGCAAAGACGTCGTGCTCGGACGCCTTTTGCAGACCCATGTCCTTCACCCGCAAATGGACCGGCTGGTCCTCCTCATGATTGGTGTTCGACAGGAACACCGAGGACAGCCGGTCGAACGACACCACACCGTCGGGCTTCGGGTAGGCGATCTTTTTCGACTGCGCCGCCGGCTTCAGGCTCTGATGGTCGGCCTTGCCGTGCTTGAGCGTGCCGAACGGCGAGAGCTTCAGCAGCGTGTTCGCCCACATATCGAGCCCGCCCAGCGCGACACCGGCGAAGGTGCCGAGCTTCGACCACAGCGGCTTGACGTTGCGCACCGCCCAAAGGTCGCGCCCCACCGCCGATCCGCGCCACGCCGCCTCATAGCCGGCGAGTTCGTCCTGCGCGCGGCCGTCTTGAAGGGCGGCGGCGACGTGCTCGGCCGCCAGCATGCCGGAGAGCACCGCATTGTGGCTGCCCTTGATGCGCGGCACATTGACGAAACCCGCCGCGCAGCCGACCAGCGCTCCGCCCGGAAACACCAGCTTCGGCACCGACTGGAAACCGCCCTCGGTGATCGCGCGTGCACCGTAAGCGAGGCGCTTGCCGCCTTCGAAGGTCGGGCGGATCATCGGGTGGGTCTTGAAGCGCTGGAACTCCTCGAACGGCGACAGATAGGGGTTGGTGTAGTTGAGGTGCACCACGAAGCCGACCACCACCTGGCCGTCCTCCAGATGGTAGAGGAACGAACCGCCGCCGGTCTTGGAATCGAGCGGCCAGCCGAAACTGTGCTGCACCAGGCCGGGCCGGTGCTGCTCCGGCGCCACCCGCCAGATTTCCTTCAGGCCGAGGCCGTATTTCTGCGGCTCGCGCCCCTCGCCGAGCTTGAAGCGGGCGATAAGCTCTTTGGAAAGCTGGCCGCGGGCGCCTTCCGCGAACAGGGTGTATTTTCCGCGCAGCTCCATGCCGCGGGTGTAGCGGTCGGTGATCGCGCCGTCGCGGCCCACCCCCATATCGCCGGTCGCCACCCCGGTCACCGCGCCGGCGGCGTCGAACAGCACCTCATTGGCGGCAAAGCCCGGATAGATTTCGACGCCCAGCGCCTCGGCCTTTCCGGCGAGCCAGCGGCAGACATTGCCGAGCGAGCCGATATAGGCGCCGTGATTGCTCATCAGCGGCGGCATGAGGGCGTTGGGTAGGCGAATGCCGCCGGCGGGGCCGAGCAGATAGAAGCGGTCGTCGGTCACGGCGGTCTTCAGCGGCGTGTCGGCGTGCTCCCGCCAGTCGGGAAACAGCCGGTCCAGGCCGACCGGGTCGATCACCGCACCGGACAAGATGTGGGCGCCGACCTCCGAGCCCTTCTCCACCACGACGACAGCGAGGTTCTCGTCGAGTTGCTTCAGCCGGATTGCCGCGGCTAAGCCCGCCGGCCCCGCACCCACCACCACGACGTCGTAATCCATGCCCTCGCGTTCGGGCAGCTCCACCTCAGCCACACGCCGTCTCCTGCTGCACAGCACCACGCGGTTTGGAGTTCTTCCACGCTTGGCGATCACTGACAATCGTCGATGTGCCGGTCGCTCCGGGGGTGCTAGGTTTGCTTCATGCCGCCTGCGCCCGCCGAACTCGACTGGCTTGCCGATGTCCTGGCCTTCCATCTGGAGGCCGGCGTCGATGCCGCGCTCGACGAGACGCCGGTCGACCGATTCGCCGAATCCGCACGTCCCGAACCGACCCGCCCGGCACCGCTGCGTGCGCCGCCTTCCGCTGCCGCGCCGCTGCGCCCTGCCCCGCCCGAACGCACCCCGGCCCGGCCCGCGGCCCCGCAGCCCGCCGCCGCCCCGCCGGCACCGGCCCCGCCCGACGTTGCGGCCATGGCGGCGCGCGAGGCGGCGGCATCCGCGGTTTCGCTGGAGGCGTTGCGGGCGCTGCTGGAGAGCTTCGACGGCTGCCCGCTGAAATTCACCGCATCCCGGCTGGTGTTCGCCGACGGCAACCCGCAGGCGCGGCTGATGTTCGTCGGCGAGGCGCCGGGGCGGGAGGAGGATATTGAGGGGCTGCCCTTCGTCGGGCGCTCCGGCAAGCTGCTGGACCGCATGCTGGCGGCGATCGGCCTCGACCGCAGCCAGGCCTATATCGCCAACATCGTGCCGTGGCGCCCGCCCGGCAACCGCACCCCGACCCCGCAGGAAACCGCGACCTGCCTGCCCTTCGTGCGCCGCCAGATCGAGCTCGCCGATCCCGACGTGCTGGTGTGCCTGGGCGGACCCTCGGCGCAGACCCTGCTCGGCATACGCGACGGCATCACCAAGGCGCGCGGGCGCTGGGTGCGCTATGAGACCGGTCAACGCAGCATCGCCGCCATGGCCACCTTCCACCCGGCCTATCTGCTGCGCACGCCGCTGGGCAAACGTCTGGTGTGGCGAGATTTTCTATCGATCGAGCGCACCCTGCAGACCGGCGCGGTCGCGCCATAATGCCGCCGCGACCCGGTTGCGGCTGGCATTCCGCAGCGTTTGCGCCGATGAGAGCAATTCCATCCTGCTGCGGCTGCGCGTAGTCTGCCGCCAGGCGCATGCGAAGGGGGACTGCTTATGGAATGGGATCCGCTGATCCTCTCGCGCATCCAGTTCGCCTTCACCATCTCCTTCCATGTCATCTTCCCAGCCTTCACCATCGGCCTGTCCGCCTATATCGCGACGCTGGAAGTGCTGTGGCTGCTGACCGGGCGCGAGCGCTACCACCGCATCGCCCGGTTCTTCACCAAGATCTTCGCCGTCTCGTTCGGCATGGGCGTCGTTTCCGGCATCGTGCTGTCGTACCAGTTCGGCACCAATTGGAGCCGCTTTGCCGACGTCGCCGGCAATGTCATCGGCCCGCTGATCGGCTATGAGGTGATGACCGCCTTCTTCCTGGAGGCGACCTTCCTGGGCATCATGCTGTTTGGCTGGGATCGGGTGCCCAAGCCGATGCACGTTTTCGCCTCGGTGGCGGTGGCGGTCGGCACCTGCATGTCGGCGTTCTGGATCCTCGCCGCCAATAGCTGGATGCAGACGCCCGCCGGTTATGAGATGCGCGACGGCGTCGCCATGCCGCTGGACTGGCTCGCCATCATCTTCAACCCGAGCTTCCCCTATCGCCTCGCCCACATGGTCACCGCCTGCTACCTCACCACCGCCCTGGTGGTGCTGGCGATCGGCGCGCGCTATCTGGTCGCCCACCGCTTTCCGGAAGACAGCCGCACCATGGTGCGTATGGCGCTGGGGCTGATCGCGATACTGGCGCCGATCCAGGCGTTCATCGGCGACCAGCACGGGCTCAATACGCTGGAACACCAGCCGGCCAAGATCGCCGCGGTGGAGGCGCACTGGGGCGGCGAGGCCGCGCCCGGCGGCGGTGTGCCGCTCGTCGTGTTCGCCATTCCCAACGAGGCGGAGGAGCGCAACGACTGGCAGATCGCCATTCCGCATCTCGGCAGCCTCATCCTCACCCATAGCTGGACCGGCACCTTCAAGGGCCTGAAGGAATTCGCGCCGAACGACCGGCCGCCGGTGGCGATACCGTTCTTCGCCTTC
>JBGGNI010000003.1:0-13515 GCA_041287585.1 Xanthobacteraceae bacterium | reverse complement strand
ATCGGCCTCGCCATCACCTTCGGCGTGATGGGCGTCATCAACATGGCGCATGGCGAGATGGTTATGCTCGGCGCCTACACGACCTTCATCGTCCAGGAATGGATCCGCACCAACAACCCGGCTTTGTTCGACTGGTCGCTCATCATCGCCCTGCCGCTGGCCTTCGTCTTCACCGGGCTGATCGGCATCCTCATCGAGCGCACCGTGATCCGCCATCTGTACGGCCGGGCGCTGGAAACGCTGCTCGCGACCTGGGGCATCTCGCTCATTCTTCAGCAGGCGGTCCGCACGGTGTTCGGGCCGACCAACCGCGAGGTGGGCGCGCCGAGCTGGATGTCGGGCACGGTGGATGTCGGCCATCTCGCCGTAACCTATGGCCGGCTCTGGATCATCGTCTTCTCCTTCGCCGTTTTCATAGCGCTGCTGGCCGTGCTGCGGCTGACCCGCATCGGCCTTGAGATGCGCGCGGTGACGCAGAACCGGCGCATGGCCGCCTCGGTCGGCATCCGCACCCATTGGGTGGACGCCATGACCTTCGGCCTCGGCTCGGGCATTGCCGGCATTGCCGGCGTGGCGTTGTCGCAGATCGACAATGTCTCGCCGAACCTCGGCCAGAGCTACATCATCGACAGCTTCCTGGTGGTGGTGTTCGGCGGGGTGGGCAATCTGTGGGGCACGCTGGTGGGGGCGCTCTCGCTGGGCGTCGCCAACAAGCTGCTGGAACCTTATGCCGGCGCCGTGCTGGGCAAGATCGCGCTGCTCGTCATCGTCATCCTGTTCATCCAGAAGCGGCCGCGCGGCTTGTTTGCGCTCAAGGGCAGGGCGATCGAAGCATGAGCATCGAAGAGACGACATCGCAATCTCCGCGGCTGCTCGACACCAGGGGCATCGTGTTCCTGGTGGTGGTGCTGGGCGCGGCGGTGCTCATTCCGGCGCTCAATCTGCTGGCCTCGCCGGATTCGGCCGTGCATGTGCCGACCTACATGGTCTCGCTGCTCGGCAAATATCTGTGCTTCGCGCTGCTCGCGGTTTCCGTGGACCTGATCTGGGGCTATGTCGGCATCCTCTCGCTCGGCCACGGCGCGTTCTTCGCGCTCGGCGGCTATGCGATGGGCATGTACCTCATGCGCCAGATCGGCACCCGCGGCGTCTATGGCGACCCGGTGCTGCCGGACTTCATGGTGTTCCTCAACTGGAAGGAACTGCCGTGGTTCTGGTACGGCTTCGACATGTTCCCGTTCGCGGCGGTCATGGTCCTGCTGGCGCCGGGCATCCTCGCGCTGGTGTTCGGCTGGTTCGCCTTCCGCTCCCGCGTCACCGGGGTGTATCTGTCCATCATCACCCAGGCGATGACCTTCGCGCTGCTGCTGGCGTTCTTCCGCAACGATATGGGCTTCGGCGGCAATAACGGCCTGACCGACTTCAAGGACATTCTCGGCTTCAACATCCAGTCCAGCGGAACGCGCTGCGTGCTGTTCGCGCTGTCGGCATTGTCGCTGGCGGGCGGCTACCTGATCTGCCGCTATCTGGTGCGCTCGCATTTCGGCAAGGTCTTGATCGCCATTCGCGACGCCGAGGCCCGTGTGCGGTTCACCGGCTACCGGGCGGAAAACTACAAGCTGGTCGCCTTCGTGGTCTCGGCCTGCCTCGCCGGCATCGCCGGTGCGCTGTACGTGCCGCAGGTCGGCATCATCAATCCCAGCGAGTTCTCCCCCGCCAACTCCATCGAGATCATCGTCTGGGTGGCGGTCGGCGGCCGCGGCACGCTGGTGGGTGCGGCGCTCGGCGCGTTCATCGTGAACTACGCCAAGACCTACTTCACCTCCGGTGCGCTGGCGCCCTACTGGCTGTTCATGCTGGGCGGGCTGTTCGTGTTCTCGACCCTGTTCCTGCCCAAGGGCGTGCTCGGCCTCTATGCCGACATACGCGACCGCCGGCGCGCCACCGCCGCCGCGGCGGCGGCCAATGCCAGCGCCGCCGCCCCGAAGCCGGCCGAGTGAGGAGCACAGCCATGTCCGAGCCCGATGCGAAGCTTACCGGCGCACTTCTCTATCTCGACGCGGTTTCCGTCAGCTTCGACGGTTTCCGCGCGCTGAACTCACTTTCCTTTACGGTCGATCCCGGCGAGATGCGCGCCATCATCGGCCCGAACGGCGCCGGCAAAACCACCATGATGGATGTGATCACCGGCAAGACGCGGCCTGACAAGGGCGATGTGCTGTTTGCCGGCGACACCGATCTCACCAAGCTCGACGAGACCGAAATCGCCACGCTCGGCATCGGCCGCAAGTTCCAGAAGCCGACCGTGTTCGAAAGCCACACGGTGGAGGACAATCTGCGGCTGGCGCTGAAGGGCCAGCGCGGCGCGCTTGCCAATATTTTCCGCAAGGAAACCGGGGCGGAGCGCGACAAGATCGACGAGATTTTCCACACCATCAAGCTCGGCGAGCATCGCCACCGGCTCGGCGGCGCGCTGTCGCACGGGCAGAAGCAGTGGCTGGAAATCGGCATGCTGCTGGCGCAGGACCCCAAGCTGCTGCTGGTCGACGAGCCGGTCGCCGGCATGACCGATGCCGAGACCGCCCAGACCGCCGAGCTTCTGCGCACCATCAATGCCAATAACCATTCGGTCGTGGTGGTCGAGCACGACATGACCTTCGTGCGCGATCTCGGCGTGCGGGTCATGTGCCTGCACGAAGGCTCCGTGCTGGCGGAAGGCACGCTCGACCAGGTCAGCGCCAATGAGCGCGTCATCGAAGTCTATCTGGGGCGCTGAGGCGGCATGCTGGAAGTCCACGACATCGATCTGTTCTACGGTGCCGCCCAGGCGCTGCGCGGCGTTTCGCTCGTCGCCAAGCCGGGCAAGGTCACCTGCGTGCTGGGGCGCAACGGCGTCGGCAAAACCAGCCTGATGCGCGCCATCGTCGGCCGCCACGGCGTGGCGCGCGGCGCCATCCGCTTCAACGGAGAGGACATCACGTCGATGCCGCCCCATGAGCGGGCACGGCGCGGCATCGCCTTCGTGCCGCAGGGCCGCGAGATTTTTCCGCTGCTCACGGTGGCGGAAAATCTGCTCACCGGGTTCGCGCCGCTCAAGCGCGCCGACCGCTCGATTCCCGACGACGTCTTCTCGCTGTTTCCGGTGCTCGATTCCATGATGCGCCGGCGCGGCGGCGACCTCTCCGGTGGCCAGCAGCAGCAGCTTGCCATCGGCCGCGCTTTGGTGATGCGGCCCAAGGTGCTGGTGCTGGACGAGCCGACCGAGGGCATCCAGCCCTCCATCATCAAGGACATCGGCAACGCCATCCGCTATTTGCGTTCCAAGGGCGACATCGCCATCATCCTGGTGGAGCAGTATTTCGACTTCGCCAAGGAACTGGCCGATGAGTTCGCCGTGATGGATCGCGGCGCCGTGGTTCTCACCGGCGACAGCGTCGCGCTTGAGGACCCGGATGTTCGCAATCGCATCGCCGTCTGACACCGCCGGCCGCGTCCCCGGCCTGCTGCGGTCGCACGGCCGGCTGCTGCTGGAGGTGCGCGCCCTGGCCGGGCGCACGGTGCGCGGGCGCATTGAGGAATCCGGTCCCTGCCGCGTGCGCTTCCCGCGCTCCGGCTCCGCCACCGGCGGGCTGGAGGCGGTGCTGCTGAACACCGGCGGCGGCATTGCCGGCGGCGACAGCCTCTTCACCCAGGTCGAGGCCGGGCCGGGCACACGCCTCACCGTCACCACCCAGGCCGCCGAGAAGATCTACCGCTCGGACGGCGCTGCCTCGCGCATCGAAGTGCGGCTCGTGGCCAGCGCCGGTGCGGCACTGGATTGGATGCCGCAGGCGTCCATCCTGTTCGACGCCGCCCGCGTCGAGCGCAGCATCGAGGCCGCGTTCGATCCTTCCGCGCGGCTGCTTTTGATCGAGCCCGTGGTTCTCGGCCGCACCGCGCGCGGCGAGCGCATGATGTCCGGCCGCCTGTTCGACCGCTGGCGGGTGCGCCGCGGCGGCCGGCTGGTCTATGCCGACGGGCTGCAACTCGACGGCGGCGTCGCCGCGCTGCTGGACCGTCCGGCGCTCGCCGCCGGCGCGGCCGCCTTCGCCACCGTGCTGCTGGCGGCGCCGGACGCGGAATCGCGGCTGGACGCGGTGCGGCAGGCGCTGGGCGAGCCGCCCGGTGTCGAGGCCGGCGCCAGCGCGTGGGACGGGCTGCTTTCGGTCCGCCTGCTCGCCCGCGACGGCGCGGCGCTCGATGCCGCATTGCGCCGCATTATCGCCCCCTTGGGGGTCGCCGAACCGCCCCGCATCTGGCATTCCTGACACACCTACGACGCGGTACTTCGGGAGACGACGCATGAATCTGAGCCCCCGCGAAAAGGACAAGCTCCTTGTGGCCATGGCGGCGATGGTCGCCCGCCGCCGCCTGGAGCGCGGCGTGAAGCTCAATTTTCCGGAAGCGGTGGCGCTGATCACCGATGTGGTGATGGAGGGCGCGCGCGACGGGCGCTCGGTGGCCGAACTGATGACGCTCGGCGCCGCGGTGATCTCCGCCGAGCAGGTGCTGCCGGGCGTCGCCGAAATGATCCACGACATCCAGGTTGAGGCAACCTTCCCGGACGGCACTAAGCTCGTCACCGTGCACGAGCCGGTGCGCGGCGCGACGCAGGCCGTGGTGCCGGGCGAGGTGCTGCTTGGCGAGGGCGAGATCGAACTGCTGGCCGGCCGCGAGACGGTGACGCTGACGGTGGCCAACACCGGCGACCGTCCGATCCAGGTCGGCAGCCATTATCATTTCTTTGAGACCAACCCCGCGCTCGCCTTCGACCGCGCTCTGGCTCGCGGCAAGCGGCTTGCCATCGCGTCCGGCACGGCCGTGCGCTTCGAGCCCGGCCAATCGCGCGAGGTGACGCTTGTGGCGCTGGAGGGCCGGCGCGAGGTCTACGGCTTCCGGCAGGAGATCATGGGCAAACTGTGACGCCGCCTTGGTGGCCGGCGATGTAAGGCGTATGCTTCAGGTAAGGAAGCAGGAGAAGTAAGGAGAACCTTCGATGCCTTACGAAGCCGATATCACCTTGACCAGCAAGGGCCAGCTGACCCTGCCGGCCGAGTTGCGCAAGCGCTGGAATATGAAGGCCGGCGATAAACTGCATGTGGTGCTGCGCGAGGACGGCACGTTGGAAATGGCGCCGCGCAAGCCGAAGCGGTTTCTGGACTGGGTCCGGTCGCGGGAGCCGGTGAAGCTCGATCGGCCGCTGACCAAGGAGGATATCGACAACGCCATCTCCGAGGCGGTGCGCGAGCGTTATGAGGCGGGACTCGGCAAGGGAAAGTCGTGATCGGGCTGGACACCAACATCGTGCTGCGGCTCCTGCTGCAGGACGACGTCGAGCACTATAGCCGGGCTGGCGCCGCGCTGCGTTCCATGACCCCCGACGAGGCCGTGTTCGTCGGTCCGGTCGTGGTGCAGGAGGCGGTGTGGGCCATGCTGAAGGTCCGGGCCATGTCGAAGACCACCGTGCTCCAACTTTTGCGGGATCTGCTTGATCAGGACGATCTCGTGATCGGCGGCCGGACGGCGCTTGAACGGGCGCTCGATGCCTGGGACGGCGGCCCGGCCGATTTCGCCGACTATTTCATTGCCGAACTGAACATCGAAGCCGGGTGCCGGTCCACACTCACCTTCGATGCGAAAGCCGCCAAGCATCCAGCCTTCTCCCCCGTGCCCTGACGCGAGGCCCTCATGTCCATCAAGATTTCCCGCGCCTTCTATGCCGAAATGTTCGGGCCCACGACCGGAGATCGGGTGCGCCTTGCCGATACCTCGCTGATCATCGAGGTGGAGCGCGACCTCACCGTCTATGGCGAGGAGGTGAAGTTCGGCGGTGGCAAGACCATTCGCGACGGCATGGGCCAGGCGCAGGCGACGCGGGCGAGCGGGGCGGTGGACACCGTCATCACCAATGCGCTGATCCTCGACCATTGGGGCATCGTCAAAGCCGATATCGGCCTGCGTAACGGCTTCATCCATGCCATCGGCAAGGCCGGAAATCCGGACATCCAGCCCGGCGTCGACATCGTCATCGGACCGGGCACCGAGATCATCGCCGGCGAGGGCAAGATCATCACCGCCGGCGGCTTCGACTGCCACATCCATTTCATCTGCCCGCAGCAGATCGAACATGCGCTGATGAGCGGCGTCACCACTTTGCTCGGCGGCGGCACCGGGCCGGCGGCGGGCACCAATGCCACCACCTGCACGCCGGGGGCCTGGCACATCGAGATGATGCTGCGCGCCTTCGACGCCTTCCCGGTCAATCTCGCGCTCTCCGGCAAGGGCAATGCCTCGCTGCCCGGCGCGCTGGTGGAGCAGATCGAGGCCGGCGCCTGTTCGCTGAAACTGCACGAAGACTGGGGCACCACGCCCGCGGCCATCGACTGCTGCCTGTCGGTCGCCGACGACTACGACATCCAGGTGATGATCCACACCGACACGCTGAACGAGAGCGGCTTCGTCGAGGACACCGTCGCCGCCTTCAAGGGCCGCACCATCCACGCCTTCCACACCGAAGGGGCGGGCGGCGGCCACGCGCCGGACATCATGAAGGTGGCGAGCCTGCCGAACGTGCTGCCCTCGTCCACCAACCCGACCCGGCCCTTCACCATCAACACGCTGGACGAGCATCTCGACATGCTCATGGTGTGCCACCATCTCGATCCGGCCATCGCCGAAGACCTCGCCTTCGCCGAGAGCCGCATCCGCAAGGAGACCATCGCGGCGGAGGACATTCTCCACGACATCGGCGCGCTTTCAATGATCTCCTCGGACAGCCAGGCCATGGGCCGGCTGGGCGAGGTCATCACCCGCACCTGGCAGACTGCGCACAAGATGAAAGTGCAGCGCGGCCCGCTGCCGGGAGAAGGCGAGCGCAACGACAATGCGCGGGCCAAGCGCTATATCGCGAAATACACCATCAACCCGGCCATCGCCCACGGCGTTTCGCGCCATATCGGCTCGGTGGAGCCGGGCAAGCTGGCGGACCTCGTGATCTGGTCGCCGGCCTTCTTCGGCACCAAGCCGGACATGGTGGTGAAGGGCGGCGTCATCGTCGCGGCGCAGATGGGCGATCCCAACGCCTCCATCCCCACCCCGCAGCCGGTGCACTACCGCGAAATGTGGGGCGCCTATGGGCGCACCCGCACCTCCACCAGCTACACCTTCGTCTCGCAGGCGGCGGTGGAGCTCGGCGTCGGTGCGCGCCTCGGGCTTGAGAAGAAGCTGGTGGGGGTGGAAAATGTGCGCTCGGGCATCGGCAAGGCGTCGATGATCCATAATGGCGCCACGCCGAAGATCGATATCGATCCGGAAACCTATGAGGTGCGCGCCGACGGCGAACTCCTCACCTGCGCCCCCGCCACCGAGTTGCCGATGGCGCAGCGCTACTTCCTGTTCTAAAGCTGCGACCATTCAAACTGGAGAGCCGCCATGATCCGCGCCAGCACCGTTCTCGCCGCCGGCACCTGGGACAGTGCGGGCGCCGCCGACCGCATCGTCCTGCCCCATGACGGTCGACACCGCCGGCGCATCGCCATGCGCGGGGAGGGCGATGTGGTGTTCCTGCTCGATTTGCCGGATGCCGCGCACCTGAAGCATGGCGACGGCCTCAGGCTCGACGACGGGCGCGTGGTCGCCGTGGTCGCCGCGCAGGAGCCGGTGGCGGAAATCGTGGCGCGCGATGCGCACCATCTCGCCCGGCTCGCCTGGCATCTGGGCAACCGCCATGTGGCGGCGGAACTGCTGGCCGACCGCATCCGCATCGCCCGCGACACGGTGCTGGAGGACATGGCCCGCGGCCTCGGCGCCACCGTCGCCATCGTCGAAGCGGCGTTCGAGCCGGAAGGCGGCGCCTATGAGGCCGCCGGGGCGCACGGCCACCACGACCACGCGCATCATGACCATGCCCATCATGATCATGGGCACGATCATGCGCACGCCCATGGCGACGCCTGCGGCTGCGGGCACGACCACCACGATCATAAGCATCACGACCACGACCATCATCACGACCATGGCGCGCGTCACGGCTGAGGAGGGCGGCGGCCTTACCGCCGCCGAGCCGGACCTGCTGGCGCTGTTCGTCTGGCTGTCGCCGGCCTATCCGGTGGGCGCGTTCGCCTATTCGCACGGGCTCGAATGGGCGGTGGAAGCCGGCGACATAACTGATGCCGCCTCGCTCGCTGGCTGGGTCGGCGACCTTATCGACCATGGCGGGCCGTTCAGCGATGCGGTTCTGCTGGCGCATGCCTGGCGCGCCGTCGCCGCTGGGGACGCCGAGCCGCTGCGCGCGGTGGCCGAACTCGCAAGCGCCTTCGCCCCGTCGCGCGAGCGGCGCATGGAGACGCTGAACCAGGGCGATGCGTTTCTCGCCGCCACCCGCACCGCATGGCCTTCGCCGGCACTGGAGCGTGCCTTCGCCATCTGGGACGGGCGCTTCGCCTATCCGGTGGCGGTCGGCATGGCGGCGGCGGCGCACGGGCTGCCGCTGAGCCCGACGCTGGTCGCCTTTCTCGGCGCGGTGGCGGCGAATCTTGTTTCCGCGGCGGTGCGGCTGGTGCCGCTGGGCCAGACCGACGGCAACCGCGTGCTGGCCGCCTGCGCCCCGGCTTTGCGCGCGGCGGCGCACCGGGCACTCACCGTGCCGCTCGATGCGCTGAGCGGGGCGGCGCTGCGCTCCGACATCGCCTCGATGCGGCACGAGACGCAATATACCAGGCTGTTCCGCAGCTAGAACGAGGACGAACATGGCTCATGAGACGAGCGGCCCGCTGCGGGTCGGCATTGGCGGCCCGGTGGGCTCCGGCAAGACCGCGCTGATGGAGGCACTGTGCCGTGCCTTTCGCGAGCGCTACGACATCTGCGCCATCACCAACGACATCTACACCAAGGAAGACGCCGAGATTCTCACCCGCGCCGGCGCGCTGCCGGCCGAGCGCATCATGGGCGTGGAAACCGGCGGCTGCCCGCACACCGCGATCCGCGAGGACGCCTCGGCCAACCTCGCCGCTATCGCCGAAATGCGGGGCAAGTTTCCGCGGCTGGACGTCATCCTCATCGAATCCGGCGGTGACAACCTCGCTGCCACCTTCTCGCCGGAGCTCGCCGACATCACCATTTACGTGATCGACGTCTCGGCCGGCGAGAAGATCCCGCGCAAGGGCGGGCCGGGCATCACCCGTTCGGATCTGCTGGTGATCAACAAGATCGACCTCGCGCCGCATGTCGGCGCCTCGCTCGAGGTGATGGACCGCGATTCGCGCCTCATGCGCGGCCGGCGCCCTTATGTGTTCGCCAATGTGCGGGCCGGGCAGGGCGTTTCCGAGGTGGCCGCCTTCATCGAGCAGGCCGGCGGCCTCCACGTCTGACATACCGGCACTGCGCCTTTCGGGAGCGCGGCCGCGGCCGCGCGCGATAAGACTTGAATCCGCTCCCGTATCCGATTAACTCCTTAGAAATCGGAAGTCCTAGATTAAAATCAATCAAAACTACGCCACGAGGCCTTCGATTGAAGCTTTGAACTGAACAATACTACGGAATTTCGTACCATGATCGATGACGGGGTAGGGGGCTTAAGCAGCTCCGCCGCCGAATCCATGAAACGAACGGTCGATGTCATAGGTGAGACCATCGATAGTCGCGATCTTTTCCTGGCGACCAAAGAAATCGTCATCGCGCATCGCGGCCAGACCTATCGGCTTCGGCTGACCGCGCAGAACAAGCTGATCCTGACCAAATGAACGCCGCCTGCGGCGGCCCTTTCCATGCCGCGCCCGCGGCAATAGCCTAGCGGCTCGCTGGGCCAAGTCGCGGGGACGCATGCAGAATCGGATTTCGCTTGACGCACTGAACGCCGCCGACCCCGCCGCCTTCGTGCACGCGCTGGAGGACATGTTCGAGCACGCGCCCTGGGTGGCGGAGCGCGCGTTGCATCGGCGGCCCTTCGCCACCGTAGCGGCTCTGCACGCGGCGATGATGGCCGCGGTCGAAAGCCTGCCGGAGGCCGAGAAGGTCGCGTTCATCCGTTGCCACCCGGACCTCGCCGGCAAGGCGGCCCGCGCGGGGACCATCGCCCCGGCATCGGTGAGCGAGCAGGCCAGCCTCGGCCTCGATCGGCTCTCGGAGGAGGAATATCAACGCTTCGAGCGGCTTAATACCGCCTATGCGGAGCGCTTCGGCTTTCCCTTCGTCATCTGCGTGCGCCGCCAGACCCGTGACGCGGTGCTCGACGCGTTCGAACGGCGGCTCGGCAACGACCGGCCGGCGGAGCTTGCCGCGGCGCTTGCCGAGATCGGCTTCATCACCCGGTTGCGTCTGGTGGAGCGGGTGGAAGGGCCCGGCGTGCCGCAGGTGGCCGGGCGGCTGTCCACCCATGTGCTCGACACCCATCTCGGACGCCCGGCGCCGGGGGTGCGGGTGGAACTCTATGAGGTGGGCCGAACGGCGCGGGCGCGGCTGGCCGATGTGGTGACGAACCGGGACGGCCGTACCGATGCGCCGCTGCTGAGCGCCGGTCCGCTGCGGGCGGGCGTCTATGAGCTGGTTTTCCATATCGGGCGCTATTTCACCGAGCGCGGCCTCGCTCTGCCGGAACCGGCTTTTCTCGGCGAGGTTCCGCTTCGGTTCGGCGTATCGGACCCGGAAGGGCATTATCATGTGCCGCTGGTGGTGACCCCCTGGAGCTATTCCACCTATCGCGGCAGCTAGAATTCTCAGCACCCGAAATATTGCCTTCATCGCGGCCGACGCTAAGTGCAACAACAAAGCTCGCGCGACTCGCTATCGCGCCTTCCGGGGGGAAGCTCATGTTCGTGTCTGGCGTTCTGCGTCACCTGCTGCCGGCCGCCGCGGCGGTGCTTCTCGGCCTTGTAACGCCTCTTTCGGCGCAGCAGGGCGCTCTCATGGCGCCGGGCGATGCGGTCGCCACCGGCTTTTCCGGGGTGCGGACGAATGGCGCCAGCGGCGGCGAGCCGGCGGACAATCTCACCATCGACCTCGACGGCGCCTCCGCGCGGGTGATTTCGCTGCAGGAGCTCGGCGGCCCCCCGCGCGGCCAACTGGTCAATGTGCCCAAGCCCTACAGCGTTCCGGCTGGGCAAGTTGGCCAGGTGTTCGGCGTCGCGCTCGACGATGCCACACCTCCCAATGCCTATCTCGCCGCGACCTCCGCCTATGGCCTGCCGATCGTCGGGCCGGATGGGCGGCGCCTGCGCCAGGGCGCGCCGGGCGCCACCTTCATGCCCGGCCTGTTCGGCCAGGGCGGCGGGCCGGGCTCGATCTGGCGGGTGGACGGGCGCAGCGGCCAGGTTTCGCTGTTCGCCGATGTGCGGCTCGGCGGCGCGCCCAACACCGGCGCGGCGCTGGGCGGGCTTGCCTTCGATCCCGCCTCCAAGACCGTGTTCGCCGCCGATCGCGCCACGGGCATGATCCACGGCTTCCGCCTCGACGGGCGCGAGAACGGCGTGTTCGACCACGGCGTGGCCGGCCGGCAGGCTTTGGGCATGGAGCCGGTGGCCGATGCGCCGACCGCGCGCGCCGACATCACCCAGCCGGGATTCGAGGTGGAGCGGCCGGAGACCTGGGGCTACGCGCCGGCGCAGCGGCTGGTGGGCGGCCTCGCCATGCATGGCAACCGGCTCTATTATTCGGTCGCCGAAGGCCCGCAATTATGGTCGGTCGCCATCGGCCGCGACGGCCGCTTCACCGACGATGTTCGGTTCGAGACCGAGGTGCCGGCGCTGCGCGACGGCATCGAGATTGCCAGCCTCACCTTCGACCGCGCCGGCCTGCTGTATGTCGCCGAGCGCGGCCAACCGCTGGGCGCCTATGATTTCCGCGAGCTTGCCTCGGGTGGCGAAAGCCGGGTGATGCGGTTTCGCCCGCTCAGCGCCGCCGATCCGTCCACCGGCGCACTGTGGGATTCGGTGGGAGAGGAATACGCCGTCGGCATGACGCCGGCCTTCTCCAACGGCAATGGCGGCGTCGGCATCGGCAATGGCTATGATGCTTCCGGCCGCCTGCAGGGCTCGACCTGCGGCACCACGCTGTGGAGCACCGGCGAGCGGCTGCGCGACCCGGCGGAGAGCGGCGCGGCCGCGGAACTCGCCCGCAGCGGCTTTCTGGAAGTCGACGGGCTTCAGGGCAATGCGCTGAACCTGGTGCGCCCGCAGAACGAGCCGCCGAGCCAGAGCTGGTTCATCGATTATGACGACCGGCGCGCCGACCCTGCCGACCGCGGCGCCATGGGTGCGCTCGCCATCTGGCAGTTCTGTCGCCCGCCGCAGGGCTCTGCCAGCCCGCCGCAGGGCGGCGCGCCGCGCGCCGTCGCGCCGCCGCCTCCGCCGCCGGTGGCCTTCGTGCCGCCGCCACCCCCGCCACCGAGCATCGGCTATGGCTGCCCGCCCGGCACCCTTTTCGACGGCGAATACTGCGCCGTGCCGGTGCGCTGCCCGCCGGGCACCCGTTTCCGCGACGGCGCTTGCCTCTATGACTGCCCGCCGGGCTTCGTGCGCTATGGCGGCGTGTGCGCGCCGCCGCCCATCGTCTGCAACGCTTTCGAGATCTTCGTCGACGGGCGCTGCTATGCGCCGGGTTGCCCGCCCGGCCTGGTGCCGCGGCGCGGCGGCTATTGCGGCTGCCCGACGGACCTCGTCTACGCCAATGGCCGCTGCGTGCGCCCGAATTTCTGCCCGCCGGGCCTGCGTGCGCTGCCGGGCGGTGTGTGCGGCTGCCCGTGGGGTGAACGCTACGACCGCGGCCGCTGCGTGCCGAACAGCCGGCCGGACTGCCGTCCGGGCGAATTCCTGCGTGACGGCTATTGCTACCCCCGGCCGATCGGCGACCGCTGCCCGCCCGGCACCTTCCGCCGCGGCGATCTCTGCGTGCGTCCGAACGACCCGTGGATCGGCCCCAACCCGGGTCCGGACCTGTGCCGGCGCGACGAGGTGTTCGTCGACGGCCGCTGCCGGCCGCGCCCGATCTCCGACCGCTGCCCGCCCGGCAGCGTGCGGCAGGGCGAGGTCTGCGTGCCTGGCGTGCGGCCCCGTCCCGGTGACGGCGACAACTGCCCGCCCGGCTATGACCGCAACCGCGGCGCCTGCGTGCCGCGGCCGGGTCCGGGACCTGTCATCGTGCCTGGCCCGGCGCCGGGACCCGGCCCCATTCCCGGTCCTGCGCCTGTGCCGGGCGGTCCCGGCGGCGTGACGCCGGCTCCGGGTCAGGGCTGTGGGCCTGGTTTCGTGCGCAGAGACGGCCGCTGCGTCGACGCCCGCCCCGGTCGCCGGCCGCCGTCCGGCACGCCCTTGGAACCCGGCCAGCCGCCGGCTCCGGGCGGCGTGCGCCCGGCGCCCGGTGCTCCGGACCAGCCACCCCCTCCGGGCGCGGTGCGCCCAGTGCCTGGTTCTCCCGGCCAGCCGCCGGCTCCCGGCACGGTGCGCCCGGCGCCCGGTGCTCCGGACCAGCCACCCCCTCCGGGCG
>JBGGNI010000002.1:0-6711 GCA_041287585.1 Xanthobacteraceae bacterium | reverse complement strand
GCCGGCGAGACGCTGGCCGGCCTGCTGGAGCGCGCCGACCAGATGCTGTACCGCGCCAAGCGGCTGGGCCGCGACCGCGTCTGCATCGAACAACCCCGCCCGCAGCCGGCCTGACGCCGCGCGGGAATGGTGCCGGCGGAGAGGATCGAACTCCCGACCTTCGGTTTACAAAACCGCTGCACTACCGCTGTGCTACGCCGGCCCGCCGCCAGCAACTAGCAGCGCGGCGCGCGGGGGGCAACCGTGTGTGTGGCTGGATTTGCGCGGCCGTTCCTTGCATAGGGTCAGGCGATCTGCCACACGGGGGAGCCGCCCGCGGGGCTCGGAACAGAGCTGCGGGGGCGCCGGCAATGGGGCGTCGGCGGGGTTGCAGACAGACTCGCAAGGAGGCGGGGAATGATACGCAAGGGGATGGGGCTGCTGGCACTGCTGGTGCTGGCGGGTTCGGCAACGGGCGCTTCGGCGCAGACGATGAGCTATGCCCAGGCGGGCGCGCTGATCGCCAAGAGCTGCGGCGCGGATATCGAAAAGCACTGCGCCCAGGTGAATGTCGGCAGCGGCCAGCTCTATGCGTGCCTGAGCGCGAAGCCGGGGCAGGTTTCGGCGCAGTGCGCGGCCGACTATGGCAAAGTCGAGGCGTCCATCGCCAAGCGCGCCGCCGCTCAAATCGACGCGTTCACCATCTGCAAGAACGACGCCCGCGAATATTGCAAGGGCGTGGTGCCGGGCGATGCCAATCTGCTCGACTGCCTGGTGACGGCCAGCAAGGTGGTGAGCCGCGCCTGTACGCAGGTGCTGACCGACGCCGGCTGGCGGTGATGGCGGTTTCAGGAAAGGTACGCACTATGTCGCTTCCCGTCCGCTTCGCACGCTCCGCCGTGCTCGCCGCGCTGCTCGCGGCCTCCGCCCCGGCGCTGGCCCAGACCGACCTCTCCAACGCGCAGATCGTGCAGGGGCTGCAGGGCGTCGCCCAGAACGCACCGACCGTCACCGCCGCCGTGCTGCGGCAGATGGCGCAGCAGAGCATCGCCAAGAATCGCGGCATTCCGCAGGCCCGGCCGGACTTCGTCGCCGCGCTCGACAAGCTGGCGCAGATCACCGTGCAGATCCAGTTCCAGCTCAATTCGGCGATCATCCGGCCCGAGTCCTACGAGACGCTGGGCTCGATCGCCGACGCGCTGCACAACCCGATTCTGCTCGGCTACAAGTTCCTGGTGGTGGGCAACACCGATGCCACCGGCACCCGCGAATATAATCTGAAGCTCAGCCAGGAGCGTGCCGACGCCATCGCCCAGGCGCTGGTCACCACCTTCCGCGTTCCGGCCGGCCAGGTCGAGGCGGTGGGCCTCGGCCAGGAAGCGCTGCAGGACCCGACGCATCCGGACGCGGCGGTCAATCGCCGGGTGCAGATCTACAACATCGGCGGCTATGTGCGGCCGCAGTGAGCCTCAGCCGGCCGGCCCTCGCGGCCGGCCGGATTTCTGTCCAATGGAGACGACTATGAGCATTACGCGCATCAAGCCCGGCCCGCGCATGAGCAAGGCCGTCGTTCACGGCAGCGTGGTCTATCTGGCCGGCCAAGTGACCGAGGCGCCGGACGCCAACACCACGGTGACCGCGCAGACCCAGAACATCCTGGCGCAGATCGACGCCCTGCTGGCCGAGGCCGGCACCGACAAGAGCCGGCTGATCACCACCAACATCTGGCTGTCCGACATGTCGACCTTCGCCGAGATGAATGCGGTGTGGGACACTTGGGTGGTGCCCGGCGCGACGCCGGCGCGGGCGACGGTGGAAGCCAAGCTGGCGACGCCGGCCTACAAGGTCGAGATCATGGTCACCGCGGCGCTCTGATCAGGGCTCGGCTATCGTCCTGAACGAGAACGGCCCCGCGCGAGCGGGGCCGTTTGCTTATGCGGGGCCTGTGGCCACTTCTCAGTGCCAGTTGCGCAGGTCGCGGTCCTTGGTCTCCGGCGCCAGCAGCAGGCCGATGACGAAGGTGCCGAGGGCGACCACGATCGGGTACCAGAGGCCGTAATAGATGTCGCCGGTGGCCGCCACCATGGCGAAGGCGGTGGTGGGCAGGAAGCCGCCGAACCAGCCGTTGCCGATATGGTAGGGCAGCGACATCGCGGTGTAGCGGATGCGGGTGGGGAACAGCTCCACCAGCCAGGCGGCGATCGGCCCGTACACCATGGTGACGAACAGCACCAGGATGGTCAGCAGAACCACCACCATCGGCGTGTTGATCTGCGCCGGGTCGGCCTTGGCCGGATAGCCGGCGGCGCGGATGGCGTCCGTCATCTGCGCATTGAAGGTGTCCGACTGCGTCTTGAAGGCTGCCGCCTCGACGCCGACCCCGTTGAACGACGAGATGACCTTGTCGCCGACATGGATGCTGGCGACGGTGCCGGCGGGCGCCGCCTCGTTGGAATAGTTCACCGAGTTGCGGGCCAGGAACGACTTGGCGATGTCGCACGAGGAGACGAACTTGGAGGTGCCGACCGGGTTGAACTGGAACGAGCACTCGCCGGGATCGGCGACGACGCGCACCGGCGAGGTGGCCTGCGCCTTTTCCAGCGCCGGGTTGGCGTAGTGGGTGATGGCGGCGAACAGCGGGAAATAGGTCAGGGCCGCGATGAGGCAGCCGCCGAGGATGATGGGCTTGCGGCCGATCTTGTCCGACAGCCAGCCGAACACGATGAAGAACGGCGTGCCGATGAGCAGCGAGACCGCGATCAGGACGTTCGCCGTCCAGCCGTCCACCTTCAGGGTCTGGGTGAGGAAGAACAGGGCGTAGAACTGGCCCGTGTACCACACCACCGCCTGGCCGGCGGTGCCGCCGAACAGCGCGATGAGCGCGACCTTGGCATTGTCCCAGCGGCCGAACGCCTCGGTGAGCGGCGCCTTCGAGGTCTTGCCCTCTTCCTTCATCTTCTTGAAGGCCGGCGATTCGCTGAGCGTCAGGCGGATCCACACCGACACCGCCAGCAGCAGGATCGAGACCAGGAACGGAATGCGCCAGCCCCATGCGGCGAATTCCGCCTCGCCGAGATAGGTGCGGGTGCCGAGAATGACCAGCAGCGACAGGAACAGGCCGAGCGTCGCCGTGGTCTGGATCCACGAGGTGTAGAAGCCGCGGCGCCCGTGCGGGGCATGCTCGGCGACATAGGTCGCGGCGCCGCCATATTCGCCGCCCAGCGCGAGCCCCTGGAACAGCCGCAGCACGATGAGGATAACCGGCGCGGCGATGCCCCAGGTGGCGTAATTGGGCAGGATGCCGACCACGAAGGTGGAGGCGCCCATCAAGAGGATGGTGATGAGGAAGGTGTATTTGCGCCCGACCATGTCGCCAAGCCGGCCGAACACGATGGCGCCGAACGGGCGCACCGCAAAGCCGGCGGCGAACGCCATCAGCGCGAAGATGAAGGCCGCCGTCGGGTTGACGCCGGAGAAGAACTGCGCGGCGATGATGGCGGAGAGCGAGCCGTAGAGATAGAAGTCGTACCACTCGAACACAGTGCCGAGCGAGGAGGCGAAGATGACCTTCTTCTCCTCGGCAGTCATGGGCGCCGTCGATACGACGGGGCCGGCGGCGGTGGTTACGCTCATGGCGGTGTCCCTTTCCCAAATGCTCCGCGCAGCGCCGCCGGCTCGTTCCGGCCAGAGGGCGCGCGAGATCATCGGCGCAGCGAGCGCCGGTCCAGCAGGATGATGTCGAGTTTCGGGATCATCCTTCTCGGGAAGGACGCCCTGCGCTCGGGTTCGTTTCTCCGTCCCGGAGACGTTCCGCCGTCTGATGCGGCAGTGACGTTCCCCGGCTTTCCTTAACGGCGCGCACTCCGGTCGACTCGAGGCGCCGCATGGCGCAACAGTGGCGAAGTCGAGGCGAATTGACGATTGGTAATTGGTCGTAAGGAATTTCCCGGAAATCCGCGGAAAAGCTCGAAATGCAGCGCGGCGCCGGCGCGGGAGCGCGGCGCGAATCTTCGCGGTGCGGCTTTGTTGCTTTGCAGCATGGCCCCGGGCCGGTGCGGGAGGGCAGGCGGTTCGGCCGTCCTTCCACAGGCTTCGTCCCGGAACAGCGGGGCACAGACGTCATCCCGGACGGCCGAAGGCCGAGCCGGGATCGTCTGGGAGGTTCGCTCGGATGGCGATCCCGGCTCTGCGGCTTCGCCGGAGCCTGTCCTCGGGCTTGCCAAAGGCAAGACCCGTGGGGCCGGGATGACGAGGCTCGGAGGGATTTTCGAAGCGGCCCGGCCGCCCTCAGCGCGGCGTCTCGCCTTCGCCCTCGCCGTCGCCTTCTCCGTCACCTTCGCCGTCGCCGTCGCCGGTGCCGCCACCGCCACCTTCGCCGCCGGAGCCGCGGCTGGGGCTGCGCTGGTCGCGCACCTGCTCGCCGCGGTCTTCGTGGCTGGCGTTGCCGTTGCGGCTGGTGCAGCCGGCCGCATTCACCCGGAAATCCCGCCGCAGGCGCGTCTGGTCGGTGACATAGGGCAATTGCCGGATCAGAGCGGGATCACGCTGGTCGCCGCGGATCGAGGGCGGAATGGCGTTGCCGGGGGCGGCGACCACCACGGCGCAGGTGCCGCGAATGTTGCGGCAGCGGCCGTCGCGCGTGCACATGCGCACCTCGCCGTCGAACAGCGCGAAGGTGAGTTCCCCGTTCGCGGCCACGGTGAAATCGAAGCGGGTGCCGCGCACGCCGATGGCGGCGGCCGGCGTGTTGATCGAATAGGCCTGCTTCTGGCTGTTGCCGGTGATGAAGCGGAACGCGCCCTTGGCGGCGTTCAGCGTGATCTTGCGGGCGGTGTTGCTCTCGTCGAACACGAAGCTGTCGATGGTCATCAGCGCGTTGGGGCCGACCACCAGCCGGGTCTGGTCCTTGAACAGGATCTGCGCCTCGCCCTGCGGCCCGGTCTGCACCTTGTCGCCGGCGAAGATATCGCCGTCCACCCGCAGCACGCGCCGGCCCGAAGCGCCGGCGGCATCCGCCGAGGGAACGACGCCCACGGCCTTGCCGCTGGGATCGAGCGCCTGCGCGCCACCATGGCTGAGGGCAAGCAGCGCAAGGGTCGCGCTGAAGATCAGCCCAAATCGAATCCGTGTCATCATAGTAGGTCTCCGATATTCGCATCGGCCGCAGCGCGGCGGGCCGAGCATTCGGGCGTCATTCAGCGCGGGACGGCTGAATGGCATCTGAATGGCGCAGTCATCGGGAAGCCAGAATCGGACAGGGCTGGGTTCGGCGCGCTCAGCGCGCCGGCGCGCCGATCGCCCGGCGGGCCATGTGCAGGGCCAGCACCGCCGCATTGGAGACGTTGAGGCTGACGATGGCGCCGGGCAGATCGATCCGCGCCAGCACGTCGCAGCTCTGGCGGGTCAGCGCGCGCAGCCCCTTGCCCTCGGCGCCGAGCACCAGCGCCACCGGCGCGCGCAGCGGGGTGTCGGCGAGGTCGGCGGGGCCTTCGCTGTCCAGCCCCACCACCTGCACGCCGCGCTCGCGCAGCTCCGCGATGGCACGGGAGAGATTCGTCACGATGCAGAACGGCACATGCTCCAGCCCGCCGCTGGCGCTCTTGGCCAGCACGCCGGTGGCCGCCGGGCTGTGGCGCGCGGTGGTGACGATGGCGCCCACCGCGAGCGCGGCGGCGGAGCGCACGATGGCGCCGACATTGTGCGGATCGGTCACCTGGTCGAGCAGCAGCAGCAGATCGCTGGAGGCGACCTGCGCCAGCGTCGGCGAGGGCAGGGGGTCGGCTTCGGCATAGAGCCCCTGGTGCACGGCATCGGGGCTCAGCAGCCGGTCGATCACGCCGGGGCGCACGATTTCGGGCGCCGGCACCGGCACCAGCGCTTCCTCGACGAACCGCTTGGCGGCGTTTTCGGTGGCGAGCAGGCGCCGGAATCGGCGGCGCGGATTCTTCAGCGCCTCGGCGACGCTATGCCAGCCATACAGCACCGCGACATCGTCGCCCGACTCGCCGAACGGGCGGGGCGGGCGCGGGCGGGCGGGCTGAGACTGGCGCGGACGGTCGATCATGGCCGGTTCTTGTCACGCCGAAGCGCCGTTGGCAATTTGCCGAAGGGCGGGCGGGCAAGCCGACGGGGTTGACAGGGCAGGGGCGCCTCACCATAAAGCCGGCCGCACGGCAGTCGGTTCGCTGCGGCGCTTGCCCCGGCATCAACCGTCTCGTCGGTCGATATGCCGGTGCGGACCAAGCGCGACGGACGTGCGAGGGGGAGTGTCCCGAGCGGCAAAGGGGGCGGACTGTAAATCCGCTGGCTACGCCTTCGTAGGTTCGAGTCCTACCTCCCCCACCACCATACCGACGCGCGGCCCCGGCAGGCCTCTTGCGCCTCCCGCCACGGCTGCGGGTGTAGCTCAATGGTAGAGCAACAGCCTTCCAAGCTGATGACGAGGGTTCGATTCCCTTCACCCGCTCCAGCCGGTTCAAACCACACGGCGTGCCGTGGCGCTGTTCCTCACCGCTCTTGCGAAACGTGCGGAAACCCCTTAACTCCACGCCCGATTTGACGGCCGCAGGCGCCGTGGCAGGGATACCGAAATGGCCAAAGAAAAGTTCAACCGTTCGAAGCCGCACTGCAACATTGGCACGATCGGCCATGTTGACCACGGCAAGACGTCACTGACGGCGGCGATCACGAAGGTTCTGGCGGAGACCGGTGGGGCGACCTTCACGGCGTACG
>JBGGNI010000001.1:0-12169 GCA_041287585.1 Xanthobacteraceae bacterium | reverse complement strand
GTGTTCGGCGTCATAAGCTGGATCGCCGCCCGCCAGATTCCCCCCACCGGCGAGCGCGCACCGAACCTCGCCATCGATTTCAACATAGCGCGCGGCACCGCGGCGCTGATCGCGGACCTGCGCGCCAATCCGCCGACCTGGATCGGCTCGCTGACGGTGAGCTGGTTCTGGATGGTGGGCGCCGTCGTGCTCTCGCTGCTGCCGACGCTGGTCAAGGAGAACATCGGCGGCGCCGAGAGCGTGGTCACCTTGTTCCTCGCTTTGTTCACCATCGGCATCGCCCTCGGCTCGGCGCTGGCGACGCAAGTGTCCAAGGGGCGCATCGTGCTCGCCGTGGTGCCGTTCGCCGGGCTGATGATCGGCGCCTTCGCGATCTATTTCGGCCTGGTCATGTGGGATGTGCGCCCGCAGGGCACGGCATTCGGCTGGCGGGACTTCATTACCTCAGGGCTCGGCGTTCACGCCGCCATCGGCCTCACCGGCATGGCGGCGGCGGGCGGGCTTTATGTCGTCCCGACCTTCGCCTATGTGCAGGCCGCCGCCGGCGAGGAGCAGCGGGCGCGCATCATCGCCGGCAACAATGTGCTCAACGCCGCCTTCATGGTGGCGGGCGCGCTCGTCATCGCGCTGCTGCAGTTCGCGGGGTTCAGCGCGCCCGCGCTGCTGGTGCTGGTCGGCGTCGCCTGCCTGCTCGCCGCCTTCATGGTCGGGCGCGCCTTCCGCGGCCATGTGATGCGCGATGTGGTGCGCCTCATCTTCCGCGTCGCCTTCCGCACCGAGGTGATCGGCGCCGAGCATCTCACCGCCGCCGGCCCGCGCACGGTGATCGCGGTGAACCATGTGAGCTTTCTCGACGCGCCTCTGGTGATGGCGCTGCTGGACAACGACCCGGTGTTCGCCATCGATTCCGCCATCGCCGAACGCTGGTGGGTGAAGCCGTTCCTGCGCATGGTACGCGCCTTCCCGCTCGACCCGACCCGCCCGCTCGCCACCCGCAGCCTGATCCAGATGGTGAAGGAGGGCAATCCGCTGGTGATCTTCCCGGAGGGTCGCATCACGGTCACCGGCTCGATCATGAAGATCTATGACGGTTCCGCGCTGGTGGCCGACAAGGGCGACGCCCAGGTCGTGCCGGTGCGCATCGAGGGGCTGGAGCAGACCTATTTCTCCCGCCTGTCGCAGGACCAGACCCGCAAGCGGTGGTTCCCAAAAGTCACCGTCACCATCCTGCCGCCGACAAGGCTCGCGGTCGATCCCGCTCTGTTCGGCCGCAAGCGCCGGCAGGCGGCCGGCGCGGCGCTGTACGACGTGATGTCGAACCTCGTCTTCTCCACCAGTCGCATCGACCAGACGCTGGTTGCGGCAATCACTGAGACCGGGCGCCGGCTCGGGCCGCACCGCATGATCGTGGAGGACCCGCTCGGCACCCAGCTCACCTATCGCACTTTGCTGCTCGGCGCCCAGCTTCTGGGCAGCAAGCTCGCCGCCGTCACCAATGAGGGCGAGGCGGTCGGCGTGCTGCTGCCGAACGCTGCCGGCATTGCGGTCGTGGTCCTCGGCCTGTCCCGCCAGGGCCGGGTGCCGGCCATGCTGAACTACACCGCCGGCGCTGCAAACCTCATCGCCGCCTGCAAGGCCGGCGAGGTCAAGACCGTGGTCGCCTCGCGCGCCTTCGTCGAAAAGGCGCGGCTGCAGAACGAGGTGGCGGAGCTGTCCAAGCACGTCCGCATCCTGATGAGCGAGGATCTGCGGGCCGAAATCACCAAGGGCGACAAGATCAAGGCCGCGCTCGGCTTCGGGCCGGCCCCGGTGGCGGTCGACCCCGGCGCTCCGGCGGTGGTGCTGTTCACCTCCGGCTCGGAGGGCACCCCCAAGGGCGTGGTGCTCTCGCATCGCAATCTGCTCGCCAATGTGGCGCAGGTGGCGGCGCGCATCGATTTCTCGCCCGCCGACATCATCTTCAATGTGCTGCCGGTGTTCCATTCCTTCGGCTTCACCGGCGGGCTGATTCTGCCGATGGTGACCGGGACCAAGAGCTATCTCTATCCCTCGCCGCTGCATTACCGCATCATCCCGGAGCTGGTGTACGGCACCAACGCCACCGCGCTGTTCGGCACCGACACCTTCCTCGCCGGCTATGCGCGGACCGCGAACCCCTATGATTTCCGCTCGCTGCGCTTCGTCGTCGCCGGCGCCGAGCCGGTGAAGGCCGAGACCCGGCGGGTGTGGATGGAGAAGTTCGGGCACCGCATTCTGGAAGGCTACGGCGTCACCGAATGCGCACCGGTGGTGGCCTGCAACACGCCGATGTTCAACCGCGCCGGCACGGTGGGCCGGCTTATGCCCGCCATCGAACACCGGCTGGAACCGGTGCCGGGCATCGAGGAGGGCGGCCGGCTGCTGGTGCGCGGGCCCAACATCATGCGCGGCTATGTGCGCATCGAGGCGCCCGGCGTGATCGAGCCGCCCGACGACGGCTGGCACGACACCGGCGACATCGTCGCCATCGATGCGGAGGGCTTCATCGCCATACGCGGGCGCATCAAGCGCTTCGCCAAGGTGGCGGGCGAAATGGTCTCGCTCGCCGCGGTGGACGCCATCGCCGCCACGCTGCGGCCGGATGCCGAGCACGTCACCGTCGCGGTGCCGGATGCGCGCAAGGGCGAGCGGCTGGTGTTGATGACCACAGCGAGCGATCTCAACCGCTCCGCCTTGCTGGCGCACGGGCGTGAACTCGGCGCCACCGAGCTGATGATCCCGGCCGAGGTTCTGCCGCTGGAGCGGTTGCCGCTGCTCGGGTCCGGCAAGGTGGATTTCATGGCGGCCCGGCGCATGGCGCTGGAAATCCTCGCCGGCCGCACCGCCAAGGCCGCCGGCGCCGGCACGCCGTCGTGAACGCGCCGGCCCGCCGCGGTCGCGACGGCGCCTCCACCCGCGCCCGCATCGAGGCCGAAGCGCTGCGGCTGTTCGCCCGCAAGGGGGTCGACGCCACCTCGGTGCGCGACATCGCCCAGGCGGCCGGCGTGGCGGAGGGCGCGCTCTACCGCCACTTCCCCTCCAAGGAGGCGCTGGCGCGGGCGCTGTTCCTCGCGCACTACGCCGATCTCGCCTCGGCCATCGCCTCGGTGCGAAGCGAGGCGCCGGATTTCGCCGGCCGCATGCGGGCGCTGGTGCGGCGGGCCTGCCGCCTGTTCGACGGCGACCCGGAGCTTTTCACCTATCTGCTGATCGCCCAGCACGACCATCTGGCGCATGTGCCGCCGGACGAAGCGCACAATGCCGTGGAAGCCCTCGCCGGCCTGGTCCGCGAGGCGGTCGCCGCCGGCGAACTGCCGGAGCAGGATGTGACGTTGGCCGCCGCCATGGCGCTGGGCGCCGTGGTGCAGCCCGCGGTGTTCGGCCTCTATGGCCGCCTTCAAGGCCCACTGGAACGCCACGCGGAGCGCATCGCCGCCGGCGCGCTGGCGGCGGCGGGGCATAAGGCCGGCGCCTAATCCTCCCCAACGATCTCCTCGGCGGAGAAGCGGTAGACCCGCCCGCAGAATTCGCACGTCACCGCCACCGCCTCGTCCTCGACCAGTTCGGCGCGCTCGTGGCTGGGGAAGCTCGCCAGCACGTTGAGCACCCGCTCGCGCGAGCAGGAGCAGCGGGCGGCGATGGTCTCGGCCTCGAACACCCGCACGCCGCGCTCGTGGAAGAGGCGGAACAGCAGGCGCTCCGACGACAGCGCGGCATCCACCAGCTCGACATCCTCCAGCGTGCCGACCAGCGACTGCGCTTCCAGCCAGGCATCGTCCTGCGGCACGTCGTGCGCCGGCGTGCCGTGCGGAGCGTCGCCGGGGGCGAGGTCGACCGGCTGCACCCGCCCGCCCTCGGTCGGCACGAACTGCACCATCAGGCCGCCGGCGCGCCAGCCCGAGCCTGCGGTGCCGGCGCGGAACTCCTCGGCCACCGCAAGCCGAACCCGCGTCGGGATCTGCTCGGACTGCTGGAAATACTGGTGCGCCGCCTCTTCCAGCCCGCCGCCCTCCAGCGCCACCACGCCCTGGTAGCGGTTGATCGAGGGGCCGTGGTCGATGGTCATGGCCAGATGCCCGCGCCCGAGCAGCGCGCCGCTCTCCGTGGGTCGGCCGCGCCCGGCGGATTTGGCATCCACCTCGGCAAGGCGTGCGGCATCGAAGCGGGCATAGGCCCGCACGTCGCTCGGCGCGGTGTAGTCCACCACCAGCAGGTCGACCGGACCGTCGGTGCGGGTCTGCAATATGAAGCGGCCGGCCATCTTCAGCGTCGAGCCGAGCAGCACGGTGAGCGCCACCGCCTCGCCGAGCAGGCGCTTCACCGGGGCCGGGTAGTCATGGTGCGCCAGCACCGCGTCGAGCGCGGAGCCGAGCCGCACCACGCGGCCGCGCACATCGAGCGCGTCGAGCTGGAACGGGGTCACCAGATCGTCGACGGGGTCGAAGCTGGGCGAGCGGGCGGGGGATGATAAAAGGGTCATGAGGTCTCCGCTCGACCATATAGGCGCTGGGGCGGCGCGATGCGAGCCCCCGCCGTGGCGGCTGCTTCAGGCCTCGGCGCCGGACAGGCACCAGGCCAGGATTCCCTTCTGCGCGTGCAGGCGGTTCTCGGCCTCGTCGAACACCACGGATTGCGGCCCGTCCATCACTTCGTCGGTGACTTCCTCGCCGCGGTGGGCCGGCAGGCAATGCATGAACAGCGCGTCCGGCGCGGCGCGGGCCATCAGCGCGCCGTTCACCTGATAGGGCATCAGCAGATTGTGGCGGCGCTCGGCCTCGGCGTCGCCCATCGAGACCCAGGTGTCGGTCACCACGCAATCGACGCCGGCCACCGCCTGCTCCGGGTCGCTGCCGAACGTCACGCGGGCGCCGGTCGCCTTGGCCCAGTCCACCAGTGCCGGCCGCGGCGCCAGTTCCGGCGGCGTCGCCACCTTGAGCGCGAAGTCGAAGCGCTGGGCGGCGTGCACCCAGGAGGCCATCACATTGTTGGCGTCGCCGGTCCAGGCCACGGTGCGCCCGCCGATCGGCCCGCGATGCTCCTCGAAGGTCATGACGTCCGCCATGATCTGGCACGGGTGCGAGGCTCGCGTCAGGCCGTTGATTACCGGCACGGTGGCGTTCTGCGCCAGCTCGGCCAGCGCGTCGGGATCGAGAATGCGGATCATGATGGCGTCGACATAGCGCGACAGCACGCGGGCGGTGTCGGCGATGGTTTCGCCGCGGCCGAGCTGCATCTCGGCGCCGGTGAGCATGATGGTCTCGCCGCCGAGCTGGCGCATGGCGACGTCGAACGAGATGCGGGTGCGTGTCGACGGCTGCTCGAACACCATCGCCAGCACCTTGCCGGCGAACGGTTTCTCCGCCGCCACCGCCTGGCGGCGCTGCTTCAGCTCGTGCGACAGCGCCATCACCCGCCGCAGCTCCGGCGCCGGAATGACGTCGAGGTCGAGGAAATGCCGCATCGCATGCGCGCTCATGCCGCCGCTCCGCTGGCGGCCCGCAGGCCGGCTTCCAGCCGCGTGCAGGCGGCGTCGATGCGCGTGAAGGCGGCCTCGATCTCCGCCTCGCCGATGTTCAGCGGCGGCAGCAGCCGCACCACATTTTCCGCCGCCGCCGGCACCAGCATGCCTTCCAGACGCAGCGCGGCGACCATGTCGCCGTTCGGCACCAGAGTGCGCAGGCCGAGCAGCAGTCCCTGGCCGCGCACCTCGGCGATGATGGCGGGGTGGCGGTCCTTCAATTCGGCAAGCCGCTGCTTGAGCCGCAGCGACGTGTCCTGCACCTGGTCGAGGAAGCCCTCCGCCAGCACGACATCGAGCACGGCGTTGCCCACGCTCATCGCCAGCGGGTTACCGCCGAAGGTAGAGCCGTGGGTGCCGGCCACCATGCCCTTGGCGGCCCGTTCCGTGGCAAGGCACGCCCCGACCGGGAAGCCGCCGCCGATGCCCTTGGCGATCGCCATGATGTCCGGCGTGATGCCGGCCCATTCATGCGCGAACAGTCGCCCGGTGCGGCCGACGCCGGACTGCACCTCGTCCAGCACCAGCAACAAATCGTACGTGTCGCACAGCGCCCGCAGCTCGCGCATGAATGCGGTCGAGGCGATGCGCACGCCGCCCTCGCCCTGCACCGGCTCGATGAGGATGGCGCCGGTGTGCGGGCCGATCGCCGCCTTCACCGCCTCGATGTCGCCGAACGGCACCTGGTCGAAGCCCGGCAGAGCGGGGCCGAAGCCTTCCAGATACTTCTCATTGCCGCCCGCAGCGATGGTCGCCAGCGTGCGGCCGTGGAAGGCACCCTCGAAGGTGATGATGCGGTAGCGCTCCGGCGCGCCCTCGGCGCTGTGGAACTTGCGCGCCATCTTGATGGCGCATTCCAGCGCTTCCGCGCCCGAATTGGTGAAGAACATGGTGTCGGCAAAGGTCTCCGCGATGAGGCGTTGCGCCAGGCGCTCGCCGCCCTCGATGCGGAACAGATTGGACAGGTGCCACAGCTTGCCGGCCTGCTCGGTCAGCGCGGCCACCAGATGGGGATGGGCGTGGCCCAGCACGTTCACCGCGATGCCGGCGGTGAAGTCGAGATAGCGCGCGCCATCGCGCGTGGTGAGCCACGCGCCTTCGCCGCGTTCGAACACCAGATTGACCCGGTTGTAGGTCGGCAGGATGGGGTCGATCATAGCCACTCCGTCTTCCCGGCGGCCGGGCAACGAGCACAGGGTGAGCGCGCAGGTCCAAAACGAAATGTGCCGCCCTTGCGGGGGCGGCACCCTGAACAGCCAATTTTATAGCAGCGGCACTGTCGGTCAACCGCCGCAGGCCCATTTGCCGGCGCGGGCGCGCGGGGATTGGGCGCCCGAGTGTTGCCGCCGGGACTCAATTGCGCGAAACAAGCATCGCAACTGGGGAAAACAAGGCTTTTGGTATCCCACGGTGGCCCGCGACTCTTGTCCGCGAGTCCACGCATATTGTAGCCTTGGGGTCGTCAGATACGACATGTCGTGCGGCGATCGCAATTCCTCACAAGATCCGCGGCAGGCTGGCCGGTCGAGTTCGCTCGCTCGGGCCGCTGCGATTCCGCCGGAGCTTGTGAGCCATGAGGAGACACACCCGATGAACTGGACCGACGAACGCGTCGAGCTTTTGCGCAGGCTGTGGTCCGAGGGGCTGTCCGCGAGCCAGATCGCCGCGGAACTGGGCGGCGTCACTCGCAATGCGGTGATCGGAAAGGTGCATCGGCTCGGTCTTTCGGGACGTGCCAAGAGCCTCGCGACGCCGGCGCCCCGGCTCCGCAAGGCCCGTCCCGAGACGGCCGCCGCCCCGATCGCGCCGCCGCCTCAGCCGCCGATGCGCGCCCGCACCATGGTCGACGGCAACGCCGCCCTGGCGCAGGTCTATGTGGCGGTCGACCAGGCCGAGCCGGACACCCTGCCGGACCCCGTCGCCAAGGTGGTCGCCATCGGCGAGCGCTGCACCATTTTTGATCTCACCGAATCCACCTGCCGCTGGCCGGTCGGCGACCCCGGCAAGGGCGATTTCTTCTATTGCGGCAGCCGCTCCAAGACCGGGCTGCCCTATTGCGCCTATCACTCCCGCATCGCCTACCAGCCGGTGCAGGATCGCCGCCGCGACCGCCGGCTGGAGCGGCTCTGAGGCTCATGGTCCGTGCGGCTGCAGTTTCCGTGGCCGGATAATGGAGCGCGCGCGAGCGACCGGCTGAGCGTGCTGGTCGATGGGCGCATAGTGGCGGTCGCGCTGCGGCGCGATCCACGGGCGCGGCGCTATACGCTGCGGGTGCGCGCGGCCGAGCGCGACGTCGTTCTCACCATGCCGCAGCGCGGTTCGCTGACCGAGGCCCGCGCCTTTGCCGAGCGCTATGCCGGCTGGATCGCGCAGCGCCTGGCGCGGCTGCCCGGCGTGGTCGGCTTCACACCCGGCGCGCTGGTGCCGCTGCGCGGCGTGCCGACGCGGCTGGAACACCGGCCCGGCGTGCGGGGCACGGCGTGGCCGGAGGCGGGAGCGGACGGGGTGCCGCTGCTGTGCGTCGGCGGTGCGCGCGAACACATGGCGCGGCGGGTCGGCGATTTCCTGCGCCGCGAGGCGCGGCGCGATCTGGTGGAGGCCACGAGCCGCCATGCGGCCGCGCTCGGCGTCAGCATCGTGCGCGTCACGCTGCGCGATACGTCGAGCCGCTGGGGCTCGTGCTCGGCCGCCGGTGCGCTGTCCTATTCCTGGCGGCTCATTCTGGCGCCGCCCTTCGTGCTCGACTATCTCGCCGCCCACGAGGTGGCGCACCGGCGCGAGATGAACCACGGCCCGCGCTTCTGGCAGGCGGTGGACCGGCTGTTCCCGGACCGGCACCGGGCCGAAGCCTGGCTGAAGGCGCACGGCGCCAGCCTGCATCGCTACGGCGCCGAATGAACGCTTCCCCTTTCGTCGCACTCGACAGCGCGGCGTGCGAGGCGTAGAGCCCGCCTTCTCATGCTGCTGCGTCCCGACACACTGGCTCTGACGGTCCTGCTGGCGCTGCTCACCGCGCTCGGACCGCTCTCAACCGACATGTATCTGCCCTCGCTGCCGGCGCTCATCGCCGAGTTCGGCAGCACGCCGGCGGGCGGCCAGCTCACCTTGTCGGCGTTCCTGTTCGGCTTCGCCGCCGGCCAGATCGTCTACGGGCCGCTGTCCGACCGCTATGGCCGCAAGCCGGTGCTGCTCGGCGGGCTCGTCATCTTCAGCCTGGCCAGCGCCGCCTGCGCCGCGGCGCCCTCCGCCGATCTGCTGGCGGCCTTCCGCTTCGTGCAGGCGCTGGGCGCCTGCGGCCCCATCGTGCTCGCCCGCTCCGTCGTCCGCGATCTCTATGAGGGGCCGCGCGCCGGGCGGGAGCTGGCCCGCATGGCCTCGATCATGGGCGTGGTGCCGGCGGCGGCGCCGCTGCTCGGCGGGGTGCTGGAGACGTTGTTCGGCTGGCGCTCGAACTTCATCGTCACGCTCGGCTTCGGGCTCGGCGCGATGGCGCTGGTGGCCTTTGGCCTGCCGGAAACGCTGCGGCGGCGGCAGTCCGGCCCGTTCTCCTTGCGCGCCATGCTGGCGAGCTTTGCCCAGGTGGCGCGCAATCCGGCGACACGGGTCTATATCGGCCTGCTGACGCTCGGCTATGCCGGCATCTTCGCCTGGATATCCTGCTCCTCCTTCGTGCTTCAGCAATTGTACGGCCTGAACGAGATCGTCTTCGCGCTCAGCTTCGGCGCCGGCGTCGGCGGTTTCATCCTCGGCACCTTCCTCGGCCCGCGACTGGTCGGGCACTACAGGATGGCGGTCGACCGGGTGATCGGCGTCGGTTGCCTGCTGCAGGCGCTGGGCGGCCTCTTGATGCTGCTCGCGGTGCTGACCGGCGTCGACACCGTGCCGACCATCGTCGGCTCCATGGCTGTGTTCCTCGCCGGCGTCGGCTGCAGCTTCCCGCAGAGCTTCGCCTCGGCGCTGCAGCCGCATCCCGAGCGGGCGGGCGCGGCCTCCTCGCTCAGCGGCTTCATCCAGATGAGCTTCAGCGCGCTGGTCGGCGTCGCGCTCGGCCAGATGCTGGGCGGCTCCGCTTTGCCGCTGGCACTGGCGGTCGCCACCATGGGCGTCGGCGCCTTCCTGCTGGAGCGCACCACGCGCGACTGGCGCATGGCGCGTTAAACGCCTTCAGCGCTGACCGAACAGCTTTTCCATCAGCCAGTTGTCGAGCGTCGGCGCGCGCGGTCCGCCAACATTGCCTGGCGGGCGCACGCCCTCCGGCGCACGGCCCGGCGGGGCGCTGGGGGCAGTGCTGGGAAACAGGCCGGGGAAGAAATTCGGCAGTCCGCTCACCGCCGGCTCGTCCGGCAACTCGCCGCCCGGCGGCGGTGCGCTCGGCATGGGCTCGGCGCCGGGCAGGCCGGTTACCGGCAACCCCTCATGGGCGCTGCGCATCACCCGGCTCCAGATCTCCACCGGCAGGCCGGAGCCGGAGGCCTTCTTGGTGGGAGAGGCGTCGTCATTGCCGAGCCACACTGCGGTGACGAAGCGATTGGTGTAGCCGACGAACCAGGCGTCGCGGTAATCCTGGCTGGTGCCGGTCTTGCCGGCCGCCGGCCAGCCGGGCAGGTCCGCCCGCCGCGCCGTGCCGGTGAGCAGCGTCTCGCGCAGCATGCGGTTCATCATCCCGACATAGGCCGGCGACACCACCTGGCCGAGATTGTCGCCGGCGCTGGAATAGATCACCTTGCCCTTGTCGTCGCGCACGCTGTCGATGACGTGCGGCACCACGCCGACGCCGCCATTGGCGAACGGCGCATAGGCGCTCGCGAGTTCCAGAACCGAGACTTCCGAGGTACCGAGCGCGATGGACGGGTTGGCGTCGAGCTTGGAGCCGATGCCGAGGCGCTTGGCCGTGCTCGCCACCGCCGCCGGGCCGACTTCCAGCGTCAGCCGGATCGAGACCGTGTTCAGCGACAGCGCCAAAGCCTGCTGCAATGTCACCGGGCCGCGATAATCGTGCGAATAATTCTCCGGCTTCCAGCCCTTGAGCTTCACCGGTGCGTCCTCGCGCACCGTATCCGGCGTCAGGCCGCGCTCCAGCGCAGCGAGATAGACGAACGGCTTGAATGCCGAGCCCGGCTGGCGGCGGGCGGTCACCGCGCGGTTGAACTGGCTGTCGTCATAGGAGCGCCCGCCGACCAGCGCGCGCACCGCGCCGTCGGTATCGAGGGCGACCACCGCCCCCTGGCCGACCCCGAGCTTGGCGCCGTTGCGCGCCAGCGCGTCTTCCAGCGTCCGCTCGGCCGCGGTCTGCAGCGCGGCATTGATGGTAGTGCGCACAGTGACGTCGCGCGTCAGCGGGCCGATGACGCCGACCAGCTGCTCCATCACCCAATCGGCGACATAGCCGCTGGAATCGATTTCGGGCTTGCGGCTCAGCGTCGCCGGGCGGGCCTCGGCCGTCTTGAACATGCCCTCGGCGATGAAGCCGGCGTCGAGCATGGCGGCCAGCACCAGCTCGGCCCGCTCCTGCGCCGCCTTGAGATTGCGGGTGGGGGCGAGCGCGGAGGGCGATTTGACGAGGCCCGCAAGCATCGCCGCCTCCGACAGCGTGACCTGGCGCGCCGACTTGCCGAAATAGCGCTGCGCCGCGGCCTCCACCCCATAGGCGCCGGCGCCGAAATAGACGCGGTTCACATAGAGTTCGAGTATCTCGTTCTTGGAATATTTGGTCTCCAGCCAGATCGCCAGGATCAGCTCCTGGATCTTGCGCGAGATCGTGCGTTCCTGGGTCAGGAACAGGTTCTTGGCGAGCTGCTGGGTGAGCGTGGAGCCGCCCTCGCGCAGCCGGCCGGAGGTGAGGTTCACGAACACCGCGCGCCCCAGGCCCAGCACGTCGAGCCCGGAATGGGCGTAGAAGCGGCGGTCCTCGATGGCGACGAAGGCCTGCGGCAGATAGGGCGGCAGCGCCCGCAGCGGCAGCGCCCCGCCGCGCATCTCGCCGCGGGTGGCGAGCGTTCGGCCGGCCTCGTCCTGGATGATAATGGTGGGCGGGCGCTCCGGTATGGCCAGCGTCTGGATCGGCGGCAGCCGGCTGGCTTCATAAGCGACCAGCCCGGCGACGCCGATGACGGCCCACAGGCCGAGCACGCAGCCCCAGTACAGCACGCGGCGCACCAACTGTGCCCTAGGCTTCCCGCCGCGGCGCGGGCGCCCGGCCTTCGGTTTGGCCGAGCTCTTCGCCAAGCTCTTCGTCGAGGTCTTGGCCGAACCTTTGGCTGCCGGCTTGGTGTCGCCGGCGCGCAGCAAGGTCGGGCGATCGTCCGGGCCGAGGCGCAAATCCGCGACACCCGGCGCGCCGAGCACCGGCTCGCGCCGCTCGCTGAAGCTGCCCCGTCGCGCCATGTGCCCGTCCACCCCCTTCGCCGCCCGCAGTAAACGAACTCTAAATCGAGCCGTTTAAGGGGCCGTTAAGCGGCGGATTTGCGGGGAATCTAAACCGCCCGCGCCGCTTCCGGCTCGTCATCGGCGTCGAGCACCTGGAGCAGCGCGCGGCGGATGGCGGAGTGGCGGGCGGCGCCGATCAGCTTGGCGCCCATCAGGTCGGTGACATAGAACACGTCCACCGCCCGCTCGCCGAAGGTGGCGACATGC